>JAAYKG010000130.1 GCA_012522555.1 Armatimonadota bacterium | reverse complement strand
GGCTGAAATTTATGCACCCATTCGAGTTGAAATGTACTGATCTCAGCTACAATGACGCTCTGCGGCGCTGCTTTATGTACAGCCGAAATGAGGGGCAAGCGGATATCTCCCGCGGCGACGTTGCCGGCGATGTATGTTTCGATCCCCGACTCTTGCAGCATTCGCCCGGTGAGGATAGTGGTAGTGGTTTTTCCGTTTGTGCCGGTGATTGCGATAATCGGGGCTTTGGATAGTCGAAAAGCCAGTTCTATCTCGCTGATTATCTCTACATTGCGAATGCGAGCCTCATCAAAAACCGGTAGATTCGCAGGCACTCCAGGGCTTGGCACCAGTAGATCGACGCCGTTGAGGTCGACGCTGTTTGTGCCCGTGACAACCTCTGCCCCGAATGATTTGGCGATAGCGATTTCGTCGGCTAGCTCGCCGGCAGCTTTTTTATCGTAGATGCGAACCTGTGCGCCTCGGTCGCGCATTACTTCTGCTATTGCAAGCCCTGTGTGAGCTATCCCGATTACCGCTATTGTTTTTTTCGCATAATTATTCATGATTTACCACTGAAGCCTACCACCAATCCATCCCCGCGCCCACAAAAGCCATTAGCGCCGCAATGATTCCAAATATCCAAAACCTGACGACCACAGTCTGCTCCATCCAACCGGAAAGCTCAAAATGATGATGGATGGGGCTTTTTTTGAATACTCTTTTACCCGTGCCTGTTGTGATTCGGGTAAACTTGAATACGGCCCACTGCAGTGCACTCGAGAGGCCGTCTAGTATAAAGACCAGGGATACGACTATCATCGGCAGCTCGGTGTGTGTTATGATCGCGACGGCAGGCAGCAAAACCCCGATCGCAAGAGCGCCTGTATCCCCCATGAAAACCTTGGCCGGGTTTGTGTTAAACCATAAAAAAGCAAGGCACGCGCCGGCTAGAGCAGGCATCAACAGCACAATCTCGCGGGACTCGGTGGCGTGTCGCAGCGGCACAAAGATCAAAAGCAGGGTGAAAGCCACAGCAGCTATCGCGGCAAGGCCGGAGACCAATCCATCCAAGCCATCCGTGATGTTTACAAAATTAGCCATCCCGACGAGGAACACCACGGCAAACGCCCAATACAGCCACCCCCCGATGATCTGTTTCGTGCCGATGCATAAAATTGGAGTGAACGTATGCTGACGAGCGATCGCCAGCCACACAAGAAAACCGATTGCCAATAGGACCTGCAAAGCGAACTTAGGCTTGCTCGATATACCACGGATGCCTCGAATCGGATGGATCGTAAGGTAGTCATCGACAAAACCGAGCGCTCCATAGCCCAAACACAACGCAAGTAAGGCGAAAAGCGTCGGTATCCACGACGTGAGGCCGCTTTGCAGTTGTGTCATCGGCTGGAAATACCAAACACAGGCCAACGCGCCGCCGAGGATACCCGCGATTATTATCAATCCGCCCATAGTCGGTGTCCCGGCTTTGGATTTATGAGAATCCGGCCCATCCTCGCTGATAGTCTGCCCGACACCACGGCGTTTTAGCGCTGAGATCATACCCGGCGCAAACAGCATTCCCACCACAAACGCAGCCGCAAACGGCAGGGCTATAAATGTCACATTAGACATCAACTAAACTCTCCACAATTCGTTCCATCTTTATTGCGCGTGAACCTTTCACCAGCACAATGTCGCGCTCGCGAATCTTTCCAACAATTTCTTGAGCCGCCTGAGCGCTGTCATCGAACTCGTTGATCGCCGATGTCGGCATCCCTGCGTCGATAGCTCCGCGGGATATGAGCTTGGCAAGCTCCCCGACTACAAACAACATATCGATGCCGCTGTTTTTGACATCTTTGCCGATATCTAGATGCGCCGCAATCGCATGATCGCCCAGTTCCAGCATATCCCCCAGAATCGCGATCTTGCGCCCCCCCTCCATCATTGAGAGGGTTTTGATTGCGCTCTTCATCGAAGCCGGGCCGGCGTTGTAGGTGTCATCGATAACGATAAATCCCCTGCGGCTCGGGACTACTTTGGAGCGTTTCTCCGGGGCTTTGAAGTTCGTCAGAGCGCTGCGAACCGACTCATGATCTATACCAAGCACTTCTCCGACAGCGATAGCAGCCAACGCGTCTTTGATGTTGTGCTCGCCCGGGACAGGAACGTGCACGGCAAACCCACCCTGGGGCGTTACGACATCAAAACTGCAACAGCCGTCGGAATCGATGCCCTTGGAGGTAGTCCTCACCATGGCATTCGGCGCTTCGCCATAAGATATAACGCGGCAGTTTGTCCTTCTGAGCATATAATCGAAATAGGCGTCATCGGCGTTCAAAATCGCGGTGCCGTCGCTCGGCAGAGAATCGAGAAGCTCGGCTTTGGCGTCGGCGATGGCGTCCATCGACCCCAAAAGTTCTATGTGAGACATGTGGATGTTGGTTATCACGCCTATTTGCGGTTTCGAGATTTTGGCGAGATAGTCTATTTGTCCAGCCCCGCGCATCGCCAGCTCAACAACGCAGGTCTTGTGTTCGCTCGCAAGGTTAAACAGCGTCAAAGGCAGGCCGATCTCGTTATTGAAGTTACCCTCGTTTTTGAGTATGGGGCCGCAGGACGCGGCCACCGCTGCAATCATCTCTTTTGTGGTTGTTTTGCCGACGCTGCCCGTGACTCCGATCATAGTCGGATTGAATTTCGATCTGTAGAACGCCGCCAAATCGCCAATCGCAAGCAAGGTATCCTGCACGCGGACAGCCAGACACTGCGCTTCCACTTTGCGTGATACCATCACACCGGCGGCTCCCTTCGAGAGCGCATCCGCCAGAAATTTGTGCCCGTCCGAGTTTTCCCCGGTCAAGGCTATAAACAGATCCCCTTGCTCGATTGTGCGCGTGTCGACGCTGACTCCGGATATTTTAGCGTTCGGATCACCGGCTATCAGCTCTCCGTTGACCGCCTCAACTACTTCTCCGGCTGTGATCGGCTGCATCCTAGCACCTCCCGTGCTGCTTCCCTGTCATCAAAATGAATAGTGCGATTCGCGAATATCTGGTAGTCTTCGTGGCCCTTGCCGGCGATTACGACAACATCGCCTTGCTCGGCGCACATAATCGCTTCGCGGATACCCTCCCCACGGTCGGGGCGAATTATGGCGCGGCCGCGGTCCTGTTCGTGGATTCCAGCCATAATATCTGCGATGATCAACTCGGGGTCCTCCGAGCGGGGATTGTCGGATGTTACCACCAGCACATCGGCGAGATCGGCGGCTATTTTGCCCATAATCGGGCGTTTTCCTGTGTCCCTATCGCCACCACAACCGAACGTCACGATCAATCGTTTTGAGGTCAATTCTTTTGCCGTACGGAGCACGTTCTCAAGCTCATCAGGGGTATGCGCGTAATCGACTATCACCCCGAAATCCTGCCCGCAATCGACAAATTCAAACCGCCCCGGCACCTGGCAGGCTGCTAACAAACCGGCGGCGGCCGCGGCAAGATCAAGACCCATCGCCAGAGCGGCAGAACCCGCCGCCAGAGCATTGTATACGTTAAAATAGCCGCCAATGTTGAGCAAAATCGGCACGCTTTGCCCCGAGTAAGCCATATCGAATCGAACCGACCGATCGGTGATCCGAATGTTGGACGCCTTGACATCCGCGTCGCTATCAACAGCGAATGTAATCGCTTTTGGCGATGCGCTGATGACTTGCCCAGCCGCCGGATCGTCCGCATTTACTACTGCGACGAATGGTTTTTGAGATTTCGCCGGATAGTCTCGGAACAAGATAAGTTTGGCGTCGAGATAATTTTCGACCGTGCCATGAAAATCGAGGTGGTCCCGAGCGATGTTCGTAAATATCCCGCAATCGAACTCACAACCAGCGGTGCGGCCTTGATATAACCCGTGAGAACTGGCTTCGATACAGGCAGCGGTCGCGCCTCGTTCGAGCATATCCGCAAAGGTTCGCTGAAGATCGACGGATTCGGGTGTGGTATGTTTGGTTTCGATGAGTTCGCCGCCGATTCGGGACCCGAGCGTCCCGATCAACCCGGTCAACTGGCCATTGGCATTGAATATGGACTGAACCAAATGGGTGACGGTTGTCTTTCCGCTTGTCCCGGTCACTCCAATTAGTTTCAGCTTGCGAGTGGGATAATCGAAAAACGGCGCGGCAATCTCCCCCATCGCCTTTCTGCCATCCGGCGCCACGACACAAGGCACGTTTATATCCTCGATTGGGCGTTCGGCTAATACAGCCGCCGCTCCGGACTCTATGGCCGAGTTTATGAAATTATGACCATCAAAGGAGCCTCCCTTGATGGCGATAAACAGCCAACCCGGCTTCACCTCCCGGCTATCATACGTGATCCCGGCAATCTCAGCGTTGCCCGGCCGCACAATACTTGCATCCGTCAGATATTTAGTAAGTTTAGATAATTGCATAGCTTATATTATAACGCCCCAGTGAAGCAAAGGGTTAACAGCAGCATCAAAAAAGGGGGTTGTGCTCCGCAGCACAAGATTCGCCCATGTATCTTGTCCGGCAACAACACAACCCCAGCGCTAAGCGACCAGCCAATCGGCTGGCGGGCCGCCGACTTTCCGCAAAAGCGAAAAGTATAGATGATTGGGACCGCGGCAAGAATCGCAGATTCGCCCAAGTCTCCACAATTCTCGTCTGCCCGCCGCCCCAAACTAATAAAACAAGCTAAAAGTTATATCTCTGCACCTGCCTGCCTGGTCAATCACACAAGTTCTTTTGCAGTTCCGCCTGGCTTCGGGACTGATTTTGGCTTTTCAGGCGCATCCGGCGGAACTCTGAGATACCAAAGCGACTGCTCTCCAATTTCTTTGAACACCGGCGCAGCAACTGTCGCCCCCCAATGCGACCCGCGCGGCCTGGTTACCACTACGGCTATCACCAGCCGAGGTTTTGTCGCGGGCGCAAAGCCTATAAACGAAGCGATAAACTCACCCGGCTCATAACCGCCTTTCGGCTTGGCGATCTGCGCACTGCCGGTTTTGCCCGCAACTGTCCTATCTTTGATCTGTGCAGGCTTGCCGGTGCCTTCTTCGGCGCAGAGCATAAGCATTTTTGTGACTTCGTTCGCAGCTTCTCGACTTATCACTTGCCTTGGCTTTACGTCGCTTGCGCGTTTTACCATTTCACCTTTGGAATCTCGAATCTCTTTAACTATCTGCGGCTCGTTATATACGCCTCCGTTTGCGATGGTCGCGTATGCCGCCGCCATCTGCAAGGGGGTGACCGCGATACCTTGCCCGAAGCCTATATTGGCCAGTTTCATCGGGCGCCACTTCTCTGGTGGGATCATATAACCGGCAGCCTCGCACCCAAACCCCGCCCGCGTCCTGTCGATCAAACCAAACGCCTTTTCATATTCATAAAGTTTCTTTGATCCCAATCGAAACGCCAGATGCGCCGACCCGATATTGCAGGAGTGCTGGATAATTTTATACATATCCACAGGCCCATGCCCGCTCATGTATGGCGGGTGCACACTGCAGCGAATTCTTCCACCGGTAATACTTTCAATTCGTGCACAGTGAGTCACTATTGATCTGGGGCTGATGCCTTCATTGACAGCAGCGGCCACAGTTACCATTTTCAATGTACTTCCCGGCTCATATAGATCTGCTACGGCTCGATTACGCCACAGAGCAGGATTATTTCTACTCGCTGCATTCGGGTCGAATGCAGGATAATTTGCTACCGCCAGCACTTCGCTCGTCCGAGAATCCAGCACCACGGCGCATGCGCTTTCAGGAGTATACGTCTCAGCCATCTTCCTCAGAGCTTCATCGGCGATCTGTTGGATCGTGAGGTCAATGGTCAACACCACATCCTTGCCATTTACCGGCTGTTTAAGGGTGCGCAAAGCTTCCGGAACTACTCTTCGACGAGCGTCCACATCAGCTTCCAAGCTGCCATCCCGCCCACACAGTTCCTTATTTTCGACCCGTTCCAGCCCTTCTGCGCCGACGTTGTCGGAATTTACAAAACCCAGCACCTGGGAAGCCGCCGCACCCGCCGGATAGACCCTTTTGGCCTCATATACGACCCCAATACCCGGCAGTTTCAACTGCTTCTCGACATCCCGATAACCTTTACCGACTTTTTTTCGGACCGTGGTTTTGTATCCCTGATTGATCCTGCGACCAATCCTGGGATCTACACGCTTCGCAATCCATATCTCATCGCGTTCGCTTTGCAGCTTTGTCTCTATGGTTTTGGCATCTTCTCCAAGCGTTTCAGCCAGTTTCTTCGAAGCAAATTTGATATCTTTAAGCTCTTTTCTGCGCGCAAAAATTGATGCAGACTCGATGCTTACGGCCAGCACCCGTTTGTCACGGTCATATATGGTGCCGCGGACGGCGGGCAGCGGAATTTGCCTTTGGGAGATGCTCGCGCCCCACATTAGATAGTGCTCATTGTTTATGACCTGGACGTAGAGCAATCGCCCAGCCACTGCCAAATACACTGCAACCAGCAGGATAAAGAGCACAAACGTCCTTTTTCTTACCAGCCCTCTGTGCCCGGTAGCCAAATCTCTCACCCGCTCCGATTCACCGACAACAAAGCGGCGAACCTATCTGCTTGCCACAAACTGCGGACTTTTCAAAAAATCATAATGCGCCGCAGGAACCATCCCCATGTTCAATGCGTCGCCTTTCAGGCGGCTGTAGCTTGAATGCTGGTCGACGAGCACCTTCAGGCGCTCATTTTCAACTCGTTCACGCCAGCGCTTCGCCTCATATTCATCCTTTGAGTAGCTCGTTTTTTTGAGGTTGGCGTAGATGTTCGCGTAGACAAACGGCAGCGCTACGGCACAAACAATAAGCATCAGTATAGAAAACATCGGCGCTCTGGTCTTCAGCCGACGCCTGGTTCTCCCGCGCGTAGAGCTACTTACGCTTCTCGGATTTTTAATTTTCACAACCGGACAAGCAGCACCCATTGTTGATCCCACTCCTCTCTAACGTTGCCAAACCTACTCGGATATTTTCAACGCGGCGCGCAACTTTGCGCTCCGGCTGCGCGGATTCGCCGCGACTTCTTCCGCTCCAGCCATCACCGGCTTTGCGGTGAGCATTTTTATCGTTTTATGCGCACCGCACGCACACACCGGCAATCTCGGATCGCATTCACACCTGCCGGACAATTTCCTGAAAATAGTCTTCACCAGCCTGTCTTCAAGAGAATGGAAGCTAATCGCGGCAATGACTCCATTTCTCTTTAGAAGATCAACCGCATCAGGTATCGCTTTTTCGATTGCCGCCAGTTCGTTGTTTGTTTCTATCCTGATCCCCTGGAATGTGCGAGTGGCGGGGTGTATCTCCTGCCGCGCACCTCCTCCTGGAATCGCCGATACGATCACATCAGCCAGCTCTTTGGTTGTCGATATTGGTTTTTGGCCACGCCGTTTGAGGATCGCTCTTGCGATTCTACGCGCATAGCGTTCCTCGCCATAATCTCGAATCACTCGAACCAATTCAGTTTCGGGATATCGGTTCACAATGTCGGCTGCGCTTTGTTCGCCTGCCCCCATTCGCATATCCAGCGGCTCATCGCGCTGGAAGCTGAACCCCCTCGGCGAATCCAATTGGTGCGAGGAGACCCCAAAATCGAAAAGCGCCCCATCCAGCTCAGAAATCCCTCTTTGCTCAAGCAAGGCCTTCACGTCCGCGAAGTTGCCCTCAATCAAAACTAAACGGCCATCCATGGCCAGCAAACGCTTCCCTGCAAACTGAATAGCCTGGGGATCTCTGTCGATACCAACCAACGTCCCGGCTGCACCAATTCTTTGAAGCAGTTCGGCTGCGTGTCCTCCGCCCCCGAGGGTTGCATCAAGAAAAACGCCGCCCTCCTTTGGAGCAAGCAGCGTTATGACCTCATTGACCAGGACCGGCTGATGGTATTCCGACATCACCCTCCCCCGGCAGTAGAGTCGGCGGCAAAAGCGCCTCCCCGGATCGGATCAAGTCCTCGACACGCCCATTGTTCTTTTCATATTCTTCAAAGGCTTCAGGAGACCACAGCTCGATGTATTCCCCACAACCGCAGATCACGACGTCTTCATGAATCCCAGCGTAGCGTCGATGCTCCGGGGTCAACTGCACCCGATTTTGCTTATCGGTGCTTGCTTCGTTCATGCCGCTGAAGAAATGCCTGTGAAGCCTGGAGACCTCCGGATTTAGCAGTTGGGCAAGCGGGCTTGCAAGTCGGCTAAGCTCTTCCTCCAGCTTGCGTGTCCATTCTTGGGTGAACACGCACAAACATCCCAGCCCCTTTGTCACATAAAACCGCGAACCGAGGCTGTTTCTCATATCCAGGGGCATAATGAATCTTCCCGTGGAATCCAGGTTATGTCTGTAGGTTCCTCCAAACATCGTCGGCTCCGTCCAATCTCCTGTGAATCACCAATATCTTATAAATTAAATCCTGTATGACTGCCAATTACAAGTAAAACTACCAAATAGTTACCAATAAACAACCAGTCAAATCCGTATCAAGAGTGTAGCAGCAGTTTTTGCCGTTGTCAATGGCTTAGGCAATATTTTGTTAGGCAATATTTTTTACAGGACAATCGCGCTAAAATCCGGGGACTATTCCAGCAGTTGAAGCCTAGATACGAAAAAAGCGGAAAACCACCACAGTCGTAGTTTTCCGCTTCATACTTATTAGGCAAGGAGCATGAACACGAACTAGTCCACGTTTCGCCGGAATGTGGAGGTGTCAATCTCTGACAAACGCCGCAGCTTCACAGGCTGCGCCATTGGCGGCAAAGAGTGCTTGGTGCACGTCCATAGGCATCGAAATTGGCATGCCAGTATAGGGCTTTGTTGCTTCCGCGAAGAGGTTGGCATCTTTCAGGAAATGAGCACCTATGCCTGCCCACATCGCGTTTATCGACGCTCGTCTATGTGTTTGAAGAAACGTATACGAACTATCCCAAGCACGCATGTGGTGTGACGGAAGCCTTGAATGTATCTCACCAAACACTTCAATCCCCAGGCGCAAGGCAATCTCAGATCCCAAACCTAGAAGAACCGTATGCGAGACCACATTGCGGTGATTGCCGATGCCGAATGCAAGGTCGGTATCCGGCAATCCGCCCTCAAGATCACTTCCGCCCGCAGAAGCCCAGAATATGATCCAAGTCAACATCATATCTACGACTTGATCAGCCTGCTGTTGCTCTTTGAGTCTTCTGAACTCGTCTGCGTAAGTACGAATCCGGCTCGGCAGCCCCACCACAAACTGCTTCGCACGACCTGCATCGCCTCGGGCAGAATTGCGTACACCATCGCGAATGTATCTCTGTCCGGTAGACCGAGCCAATCTTCCGAGGTTGCGCACTTGGCGGCACTTTGACGTAACGGTATCCGATGAAGCACGGCCAGCGCTCTTTAGCAGAATGTGCCACCAATCGCGGCGATCGATCTGTCTGCACGCGAAACTCAGTTCCGCGGCGATCTGCTGTGCCACAACCTTACTTAATCTCAGCGTCCCAGTTCCCACGCGTCTAGTCACCTTCTCTACAACGAATGCCGCGCAGAGCCTCGGTCCAGGATTTGACTGCCCATCTGGCAGCTTCAAACCCAATCTCTCTGGACTTCTGGAGTTCGTTCGCCGCAGTGAGAATAAGAGTTGGCTCTGGCACCGTGTTTCGCAGGTTCATCACACGGCCGATAACACCGCTGCTCAGGCATTGTGTGAGCAGGAACACTTCTTTTGGGCAATCCCCGCACATATCCTTAAGCAAGCCTTCAACCCGTTTGGGAAACTGGCATATATCAGTGCCGTGCTCCTTGACGATGCGCATCAACTGCACTCTAGCCTCAGAAGCAAAGCTACTCTGTCCTTCGCCAGCCGAACTGCCGTTTCCAGCGTCATCGCGACTTGTGCCACCGGGCATATCGTCTCCCGGGTCTCCTGACAGCCTTATGCCTCTCAGAACATACGATATTCGACCTAAATTAGCGTGGACGGACTGAATATCACACTCTTTCATCCCAAACACTCGCTGTCGGCATCGCTCATCCAATGCCTGTTGTACCACACGATCTATGTAACAAATTACTTCGGAAGCAACCAACTGATCCACAATCGTATCAGACATCTGGCGTGCGAAATCAGTTACGGCATGACTTTGGACCCTTGTCTCGGTGGTCGTCTGAATAGGCACTCCCTCGGCAGACTTTCCCGCAAAATGGCCCGCCAAAGCCCCGATTGCCATCGTCACCAGATTGGCTGTTATGCCCGTGGGATCGAGCATAAGAGTTAGTGCACCTGCCCCAACCGCTGCAGGTACTGTACTAAACCCGCGCTTAACAGCCTCGCGCCTTTCTTCAGTCACCACCAACTGGTTGCGAAGAAACATCTCTGAATCGCTGTCCTGCATCTCATTGCGTGCAAGATTCTCGATCTGCCTGCTGAGGTCAGAATGCCTGTCTTCGAATGACTCGTCCCAGACGGCGACCGCTTTCTCATGCACTCTCAATGCTATCCGGTCCGCAACAGACGGCAGTCGTTCCTTTGAGAAGCTCTCAACCAGAATGCGACAGATATGTTCGGGGGAGGTAAGAGGGTTAACTAACGCAGGAAGCTTCTCGTCAAAGAAAGCCGCCGCAGACTCGGCCAGGAACGACTTGGTATCCCTAAGAAGAGTGGCTTTGACTATCTGTGCTTCCTGGGAGAAGATTTCGCGCTCGCCATCCGACCAATCGATCTCTGACTTCACGCAGTGGCCGATTAAATCAATGGCGTGTTCAAACTCGTCGAGTAGCTCTGTAACCTTGGCTCCTTCCGCCTGGAAGCGCACGTCTGCGCTGTGCCGGGTGGTATGCTGCAGTCTCTTCATAAGTTCAACAACGCCCGGGTCAGACCCTGACTCGATATGGTTATGGGCTGACAAAGCGAGAACATCACTCCTATCCAAACCTGTCGTTCGAACTATGCATTCGATGCACTCATTAATCTCCGGGGCAGACAGCTCATCTATTTTGCTGACAATGCACCACACAGGAAGATTAATACTACGAGCGCGCTTGAGGAACGCGCCTTCTTTGGCCGACAGCATGTCACTTGGATCCATTACCCAAAGGACAAGATCAGCCGAACCCATTATCGCTGCTTCCGCGCGTTCTTCGTGTGCAGTAGTAATGCTGCCCATACCCGGCGTATCGATCACAACAATCGGCAAGTTGTGGTTTACGGTCATCTCAAGACGGTTAACGTCACGCATCTTAAATTGTCGGCACGCATTAACAAACTGCTCGATACTCATGACCTTACGATTGCCAGCAGAGTCTTCCACGACAGCCATCTCCTTAGGCCCAGGTTTTATGACGGCCACTGATGTCGTTGCTTCGAAAGCATCAACAAACGCGACTTCTTTCCCAAGCATGGCATTAATCAAGGTGGATTTTCCAGCTTTGAACTCACCTACAACAGCAACGGTCAGAAGCTTATCAGGCTCAGCAGAGACATTCGCCAGATGAAGCGTGAACTCTTGGAGCCAGTTGCTGACGTTGGCTCTATGAGTGAAGTTACGTGCATGTTTATCACCGATGAGATAATGGGCGGATCGAGTCAAAAACGACTGTGCCTTAGTGTTTAGCATTTGTCAACTCCCCTAAGGTTACTCGTTGCAGCGGCCGCGGGTTCAACTGCAAGGCCAGCTTATCAACCAATTGCTTGAAAAACGTCTCATCAATCCTCCTGGCGACGATTGAAGATGCGTCGGCAACCCATCTGTCCGCAGTTTTCAAAGATGCCCGGTATGTTCTGCGCATTAACTGCTTCTTGAGTTGCCTCTTCGAGAAGATCATCCGACCTGAACCATAGGCAAACGCGGCGGACCATGCAATAAGCCCAATAACGAGGTTCCGAGTTGCCAGCCCGGCGACCAGTCCTGCAACCGGACTCAGTGTGAAGAAGATGAATGGCACAAAGCCAAAGGACCTGGAGAATGCTCCGCCAAACGCCTGAATCGCGGGAATCGAAGCGTCAATTTCTCTAGACTCCAACTGCGTCAGGGTTTCATATAGACGGGTCGACAAAATGTAAGAGTAAGGGATAGCAAACTTGTTCACCACCGCATCGGGCAACGTTTCAGCAATCTTCTGCTCCATGTTGTCGAGAACCGGATCACATCTCATAAAGCCCTTGAAATCTATGGCAACCAGATCAATGAGTTTGTTGTCATTTCCGAAATATAGGATTGACGCTTGATTGATGTGGGCTGTAGCCATTGCGGTCCTAGCTCCGCCGCTCAGTAATGTCGTGGCGGCTCTGAGTATGCGTGAGACAATTCCCGTGCCGGATTCCACCTGGTTGATAGTTTGGCAGCTTATCTTGCATGTATTCCGATAGGCAGCAACAAAGCCCTTTTGAAACTCCTTTCTGATCTCAGGCAGTTCGGAGTATGAGCTGATATAGCCCTGCATTTCGGCCACTCGCGGCCACAGGACATCCATCACCAACTGCTTTGCAAGTGCAACGTCCCGGCTCGCGGCGATCCAGTACCTTGCCCAGTTGGCAAACTGGGTTGGCAACGCATTGCCGCCTTCAGAGAACAAATGCAATTGTTTCAGATCTTGATCAACGTTACGGAGAAGGTCGACAATCTCCGTAACACTTGTTTCCGTGGAGACCGTCAAGCTTGCTGTCACTGCCTCAAGCAACGCGGGGCCGATTCGTGCTCGTATATGGTCGTGGAAAGCTCTGTGAGCCTTTTTAGTGGTCTCATCCAGCCGTCTGGCTACGGCTTCAACATATCGCTGGTAAGCCATGTTTTCGTCGCCAGTCATACTGAACCCCATCCCGAGGAAGTTCTTGATGCCTCGCACTAAGCCGTCGAAGAGCCCTATATGAGGTAGGTTGCAAGTGATGTCGCCTAAATTTATGGGCGGAATGTGCGGGTCTTTGATGTCGATGAGGAAGGAAAACTGCTCACGGCTTTCTCTACCGCTTGTGCCCACGATCACGCGATGTAGCCGACGCTGTCTGCACAGAGCTACCGCCAACGACTGGATCTGGCTGCTGATCTCCTTGAGCTGAGTGTCCAGCATCCTCTCAACGTTGCTGAGCTCTAAGTATTCGTTGAGATGGTGTCCGACTGACGACAGATCACGTTGTTTCATAGCATTCTCAACAATAGGATAGAGAAACTCACGAATACCTTCAGCTTTGGCTATCATATAGCCGTTGACGCGCAGGGCGGTCTGATCACGCTGTTCGGCCCCGACCCTCATCAGGTTGAGTGCAACTTCATCTGCCGTGTCTGCCATAGTGCGGAGGTTCTCTATAAGTTGCTTTGCAGACAGGTCAAGGACGTGGCTAAGTTCGCTCGACGTATCTCGACAGAAATCATAGGTCGCTTGCGTCTTCGTCTTCACCGCCTGAGCCGCAATCTCGTTTTCTATGTAGCCTTGGAGCTCTTTGACACCTACCCCAACAAGGTTGGATTTCCCACCACATACGGTGCAAAATAACCTCTGCCCAAGACCGCAAGAAGTATACCGTCCGTAGGTCTTCTTGAATCGATCTGCAATTTCACCCCACCGCTCTCGCGGGACCTTGTCGGCTTTGGTGGATACAGGTACAATCTGTTTGGCTTGCAGCTTTGTGAGTTGGTCGATTGTATCGAAGGTTCCCTTTGAATCCAGTTTCGTTGATTCAAAGGTCCACAGAACCACATCGGCCCGATAGTAGTAGTAGTGCCATACTTCATCGACCGAGTATGTGGCGCCAAGTCCCTTGACCAAGCGCTCGCTTGTGATGTCAACCCCGAGTCCCGCTTGTTCTAGACCCGGCGTATCAACAAGGCATATCTCAGGACCTATTTGTAGACCGGTTCTATGCCAGATAACCTCAGTGATCTTCGGCTTGCTGGCAGGGTTGCTCTTGATCAGTCTTTCTTCCTTCGCACACAGGTTCTGCGCTTCTTCTACACTGACCTCCCTGTAATTACCCTCGCCTACGAACCTTACCTGAGCATATTCGCGGTTCGATGCGCTCAATCGATACACATCGACTTTCCAGGTCAGAGGAACTATCGAGACCGGGGCAATATCTCGTCCTGCCAACGCGTTTAGCAGGCTCGACTTGCCATAGTTTCCCTCGCCCGCAATGACGACCATTACCGGCAGCGATACGTCGCGCTTCCGAACGCTTATTTTATCGGAGATATCAGCCAGACCGTATCGATCAGAGATTGCACGCAGGCTGTCCAGTCGCTCAACCAGCACAGCCATAGACGCTTCGCGCGCTGGCCTTTGTTCGGCATCATATTCAGTTCTGACGGCAACACCGTCCGTAAGCGAGTGTTGCATCAGTTTGCCATTTCCTTCCACATATTTGGACCACTCCGCTGACGTCGAATCATCGATCCCGACCACCAGACAAACGATCAACTGATCCTTCTATGACCCCTTGCGTGCGACACCAGGGGCACTTAACCTTCTTAGCCTTGCCGTCGTAGCAGGCTGCCTTGCCACAGCTACACTGCACGAGCGATTGCTCCTCGCAGTAAGGGCAACCCGGGTAATTCTCGTCAAAAGCGAACTGTCCGCGAATCTCGTTGCGATCGTAGCCCTCCCGAGATGCGCGTGCTTCTTTAATAGCGAACGCCCAGGTACCAACCCAGGTTTCCCCCATCCTCTCAAACCGGATCCCGAAGAGTCTACCGGTGTGACTGCACCTGGCAGAGACTATAGTAACTGCTGGCCTGGTTCCGCTTGTATCTGCATAACTCATTACTAACCTCCTCTTTAACTGGATGTGCAAGAATACCGTCCTTAGACAGGCTGGGAGGCAACTGCAAGCACGGCATCCGAGCTAAAATACCGAAAACAAGCCCAGGATGCCAAAGACAAGGAAAGCTGCGACGATTAGGACGAAGCAGCCACAGCAACCGCAGCCATTATCCGTTTCCGAGCTGTTGCCTTGGCCGCTACCCGAACTACTCGCATCTTCCGCGCTGCTGCGACCCCTTACGACATCTAAAGCTGATCTTGTAATGCCAGCTGTCGGGTTTCCGAGAGCAGTCATTGAGCTGGATGCGCTCGGCTGCTGTATTCCGGACACAGCATCTGCGATATCATCAGAGGGAACAGCACCCATCGCCAGTACCCAGCTATCTAGAGCCCATCGCAGCAGACCCCGTCTCAGTCCTGATATCTTTTCGATCTGCTGAGCATACTCGTCCAACACAGGCTCCGCGCCTCTGAGCAAACACTTAGATGGCAACTGATCAAGCACACCCGAAAAGACAACTGCAACCAGCGCATCGATTTCTTTTTCGCTGTCGGGGCAGCGCGCCTCCAGAAACTTCCTGAATCGGTAGGCATCGTGGCAGATGTCCAGTCCGTGCGCTTTCACGTACTTGATGAGAAGCTCTCTTGGGCGTGTGTCAATCCTCTCGGTGCAGTATTTCCCCCTCAGTCTTGCCGAATCCAATCCGAATGCCCGGCCTTAGAGCTACAGTGCGGTTCGGCACAACATCACTGACCGTGCCATCAGTGCCGGTGCAGACCCAGTTCCCACCGGTGGTGTTCCGGAGTCCCCAGATATTCGCATCTTTGGGGTGCCGCACAACCTCACCCACCGGTGCCGAGAAGTCGAATCCACAATTGTCGTCAATGTGGTGCGGATAGAGCAAGGTGTCATGGTTCAGCATAACTACGCTCTTTCCAACCTTGATTCTGAACGGAACGGGTAAGCTTGTCTTGCACTTCCAACAAGGGTTCAGCTGGCCGCCGTTGGTTCTTACAGCCTCACCGTCATAGAAATTCTCGGAGGCGCACTTTGGACAGTACACTATCGAATCTCTTAGCCGTATCATAGCGCTGCGCCACTCACACTCCATCACTCGCCCATTGATTGGATCGCGTATTCCCTCAGTAAAAGAGCGAGTAAACAGGTCACGCAGGAACTGAGGGTAGATCGGCCAGAACGCTATCGCGTTGTCCTGGTAGCCAGGAACCGGCCGGTTGGAATCGTTCTCCGGGTCAAAGATGAACACAGGTTCTCGTCCGTAGATCAGGTTCATGGCAGGAAGGTCGAATGCCTTGATCGCGGCTTCCTTCTTTCCTTCCAATGGATGGTGCACCATGAGCAGATAGAACAATAATACCGCCAGAGAGAAAAGGTCAGTGTGGCTGTCTGGTTTCGTCTCACCTCGCACGACCTCAGGGGCCATGAATCTTGGGGTGCCGAGCACACCGCAACACGCGGCTCCGTCCACGCTCACATTGTCGTTATCACATATCAACACCCTGCCTGAATCAGGCTCGAAGAACACGTTTTGGAAGTTAATGTCGCGATAGCATAGTCCTTTTGCGTGCAACTGCTTGAAGCTATCTGCCAACTCGAATCCTGCGGTTGCTAAAGCTCGGAAAGTTGGCTCGACTCGGCGCTTCATCAGATCCACTATATTCTTGTAACCGGATGGCCTCAGAGGCATAATATAACCATATCCGCGAACACCACTTGCTGAGGCCAGTTCCAGCGGCCAGAGAAACCGATCATTTGGCGCCCCTTTGCTCACCAGGGTCTCCAGAGCGCTCTCCTGGTCGGAGGTGGCCTGGCTGGGGAAATACCACTTGAGGGCCATCGGCTGCCCCGCGAAGGCTGCTTTGTATACTTCTCCTTGCCCACCAGCACCGATGAACTGCTCTATGCGACAACTCATCCCCGACGTCTGGGCTGTTACTTTCTGCCCGGTTTTTAGCATCCGATTCATTGCACTCACCCGCTTTCTAACTGATCAGCATTTAAGCCTACAGATAATGCCCAGAGTGACATCGTCGCCACTTCCAGAACTGGAGGCTTCGGTCAGCCAGTTGGTCAATTCCTTGTCCACGTAGTCAAGGCCCTCATCGCGGACCATCCTGAGCAGATCAGGGCCAACTTTCAGAAATCCTGCGTCATCTCTAAATGAGTTCGCATAGCCATCAGTCGACATGAGTATCATAGCTGGTGGCTGATCCTCAATATGTTGAACGGCAACACGCATATCGTGCCAGGCATTCGATCCGCACAATGAGGTCGTCTCATTACCGATTAGCTTGTCATCTTTTGGGATTGCCCTTTGAGCGTCACCCTCCTCATTGACGACAACAATATCGCCATCCCCTAGTTGCATATATAGAATGCATGTATCCGTCACCACTGTGCAGAGCAATGTAATGCGCAGATTTAATGTACACGTTGCATGTTGTAAAATCTAGTAATTTGGAGGACATAGAAAATGAACGAGCAGCGTGTATATTCTGATGAGTTCAAGGCTCAAGCGGTTGAGATGGCGATGCAGCCTGGCGCGACAAAGGCAGGAGTTGCAAGAAGCCTGGGGATAAACCCAAACACTCTTGCGGGCTGGATAATTAATTACAAGAAAGCTAAAGGGATTATCGATCCGCC
>JAAYKG010000129.1 GCA_012522555.1 Armatimonadota bacterium | reverse complement strand
GTCGTCTATGTGACCGCCAACCTCGCCCAAGGCGCCGAGATGGGCAACGTGAACCAGGCGATTGAGAAAAGGCTGGAGACGCTGCCTTTGGTGGCCGGAACATCCGTCAAAACCGGGGGATGGACCGAGATTATGGGCGAGAGCTTCGGGTATATGGGATCGGCGATGATTTTGGCTGTGCTGCTGGTCTACATGTTGATGGGGGCGCTTTTCGAGTCGTTTTTGACCCCGTTTGTTATTATGTTCAGCCTGCCTCAGGCTATGGTTGGTGCGTTGCTGGCGCTGCTGCTCACCGGTAACTCGATGAGCATCGTTGCGATGATCGGTATGATTATGCTTATGGGGTTGGTCACCAAGAACGCTATTTTGCTGGTGGACTATACCAACACCCTGATCAGCCGAGGCAAAAACAGGCACGATGCGCTGCTGGAAGCCGGCCCGACCCGACTCAGGCCGATTATGATGACCACGTTTGCGATGATCGGTGGAATGCTGCCGACTGCGTTGGCGCTGAGTGAGGGCTCTGAGACTCGCTCCCCAATGGCAATCGCTGTGATTGGCGGGCTGGCGCTGTCGACATTGCTGACGCTGATTGTGATTCCGGTGACGTTCACTTTGGTGGACGATGTGTGGAAAGCAGCAAAACGTATGTTTTGGAAATCCTCCGAAATAGAAGTCCTGACCAATGAGGAGCCATCGAGCGAGCCTGCTATGGCCGGTGTTGATAGAGATTAAAGGAGACGGCGCAAATAAGATTCGATATTTTGACTAGCGATTCAAAGACTCGCGCACGCCGCGGCAGGCTGCACCTGCGATCAGGCACGGTGGAAACGCCGGTATTTATGCCGGTCGGCACACAAGGAACCGTTAAAGCGATGAGCCAGGAGGAGTTGACGGGGATGGGCTTTGAGATCATCCTCGGCAACACCTATCATCTATATTTGCGGCCCGGCACGGAGTTGATCAAGAAAGTCGGCAGGCTGCACGATTTTATAAACTGGCCGGGGTGTATGCTTACCGATTCGGGTGGTTTTCAGGTGTTCAGCCTGGAGCATATCCGCAAGATCGGCGATGACGGGGTGGTTTTCCGGTCGTATGTGGATGGTTCGTATCACGAGTTCACCCCTGAGCGGGTGATGGAAATCCAAAGCGCGCTGGGGGCGGATATTGTGATGGCGTTTGATGAGTGCGCCCCCTACCCCTGCGAAAAGGACTATGCGGCGGAGGCGATGGTCCGCACTCACGAATGGGCGAAGCGGTCACAAGATGCCGCGGATTCGGGGCAAGCGTTTTTTGGAATTGTGCAGGGGAGCGTGTATCCGGATCTTCGGGAGCAGAGCGCGAAGTTGATTGCGTCGCTTGATACTGACGGCATCGCTATAGGCGGGGTGTCGGTCGGCGAAGGCAAGGAACTGATGATGAAGGCCGTCGAATGGAGCGTGCCGCACCTGCCGGAGCATAAGGCGCGTTATCTGATGGGGATCGGGACACCGGAGGATTTGATAGACAGCGTGATGCGTGGGATCGATATGTTCGATTGTGTGCTGCCGACGAGACTGGGGCGCAACGGCTCGATGTATACGACCTATGGCCGGATCAATATAAAGAATAATCGATTCATCGACGATCTGTCCCCTGTGGATCCTGAGTGTGATTGCTGGGCTTGTCGTAATTATAGCGCGGCTTATATGCGGCATCTGTATAAGTGTGACGAGATTCTGGCGTCAAGGCTGGCGACGTTTCATAACCTGCATTTTTATGCCGTGCTGATGCAAAAAATCCGGCAGGCGATCGAGCAAAACAGACTGATTGAGTTTCGAAAAGAGTTTTTGGCGAAGTATAGAATGCATTCTGGTATTATTCACGACGAACTGCCGCGCTTAGAGATTCAGCGGGAAGCACGCAAGCGGCCCGAGATAGAATAGAGAGTCGGCGTAGTTTTTACTATTGGATAAAATATGCAAACAGACAACATAACACTCGACGATATTCGGAAAAACCCCAAAGTCAAAACCTACATAGAAGCCGCGAACAACCAGATGAACGCTTTGGGTTATACTGAGCACGGCTTCAGGCACGCGGGAATAGTCGCCCAAACGGCGCACAGTATAATGGCGGGGCTTCAGCAGGGTTCACGAGCAGCGGAGCTTGCCGCGATATCGGGCTATCTGCATGATATCGGCAATGCAGTCAGCAGAATGGGCCACACGGATACAGCAGCGCTGATGGCATTTGTGCTGCTCAATGAGATGGGCATGCCCGCCGCTGAAATTGCGCAAATCGTTGCGGCTATCGGCAATCATGAAGAGGAAATCGGCGCGCCGGTGAGCGCTATATCAGCGGCATTGATTATCGCTGACAAGTCCGATGTTCATCATTCCAGGGTGCAAAACCAAAACCCGCTGACTTTTGACATCCACGACCGCGTGAATTTCTCGGTTCAGCGCTCCGACCTGCGTGTGGATACGGAAAACAAAAGCATAAACCTGGAACTTACCACCGATGAGAAGTCAGCCACCGTGATGGAGTATTTCGAGATATTTCTGTCGAGGATGCTGATATGCAGGCGGGCGGCTGATTTCTTTGGTTATAAATTCAAGCTGATAATAAATGATGTAGATATGTGAGGCCGCCCCTCGCGGAAGGCGGAGAAATGGTTTGGGCGCGATAAAATCGCGCCCAAAGTCGGATTTGTCTGTCTAACCCCCAGGATCACCCGCTCACTCGGCCGGGTCGCACTTCCACAGGATAGTACCCATGCACCAAGCCATATTTTGCCCGGGGATCATGCGCGCTCATCAGCAGCGACACATATTGCGCACGCTCGAAGGCATAAGGATCATTCACCTGATGCTTGGCCAGCTTTCCTCTGAACTCCTCAATCGTCTTATATCCGTGCTTGTCCATCCAGTCGGATATGGCGGTGTTAAGGGCTGTGATATGTTCAAGTCCGTGGCTGTAGAGCGCGGACACGATTTGCGCCACGCGCGCCCCTGCCAAGAGCTGCCTGATCACGTCCTCGGCTGTGTAGATGCCGGTATTCGCCGCCAAATCCACATCCATCAGACCGGAGGTCAGCGCGATCCAGCGCAGCGGCACTCTGCTCTCTTCGGGAGAACTCAAGCACCAATTAAGCACGATACTTTCCTTCTCCGTATCGATCATCGGCTGGTGGAATTTGTTGAACATCACCATTCCATCCGCACCGGCTTCGGCCACTTTTTTTGCATAGTTAGCGATAGAAGTGTGCCACGGGCTTAATTTCACCGACACAGGGATCGACACGCTGGATTTCACATCTGATATGATCTCCAAAGACTGCGACTCTATCTGGTCCGGCGTTTTTGCAGGGTCGGTCTCAATCGAGAATAAATTAAGCTCCAGCGCGTCACATCCCGCCTCCTCGAGCTGTTTGGCATATTCCAGCCACTTGCCCTCCGATATGGCATTAAGGCTGCCGATCAGCGGGAATTTCACTTCTTTGCGGGCTTTTTCCACCCACATTATATGCTCCCTTGCCCCGGCGTGTTTCATCTGAGGGAAATAGGTCAAAGACTCTGGGAAATGGTCGGAACTGATGAGCAATTCGTCCTCAATCTCCATCGCCTCAAGCTCGATTTGCTCCTGGAAGAGCGAGTGGATGACCAGCCCCCCAGCGCCGGCATCCTCGGCGCGCTTGATGTTGTCGGTGTGGTTGGAAAGTGTGCTCGCGCCGACAATAATCGGGCTGCCCATATTGATTCCCATAAATGATGTTGAAATATTCGCCATCTCAGCGCTCCTCCATTTTGTTGAGTTATGCTTTAATACCCCACAATGCGCACTTAGAAACCAGCTCTGCAATAAATATTTATAATTGTGGCTGGTTGGATTTAGCAGGGAAGCGGAATAGTTGTAACGAAGGGATTGAAATATCGTCTATGCTTGTGTATCTATTCACGGCTGGTCGCGTTGTGTCTGGCGATTATTTGAGACCGAACGCGAAGCCAAAGGAGGAGTTCAATTGAAAAAGATTACCTTTTTTGTCCTGGCGCTGAGTTTGATCTGCGCAGGGCTCGCGTTGGCTCAGCAGCCGCCCGCGCCGCCGGCCGGCCAGGCTCGACCCGGAGGGATGATGGGCAGTCCTATGGGTGGAATGATGGGTATGTGCCCTGCGATGGCGACAGCGCCGCCATCTGTGATGATGATCGAGCGCAGCGGAGATGCACTGGCCCTTAGCGCTGATCAAAAAACCAAGCTAACCAATGTGTTGACAAAAAGCGAAGTCAACACGGCCAAGCTCCGGCCTGTCGCCCAGCAAGCCAGCCAGGCTCTGCATGAAGCTTTGGTTGCTCCAACATTCGATGCGGCGAAAGTGAACTCGCTTCTCGCTGCTGCCCAGAAGGCAGATGCAAACATATCCAGTGCGCAAATCCAGACGTGGTTTGAGCTGCGGGCGATTCTCACTCCCGCACAAGTGAAGCAACTCTCGGATATGATGGGGCGCAGGATGGGCGGAGCCGCCGGAGACACCAGGCAAATGCGCGACCGCGCCCGGCAGCCTGGAACTCGCACCGATAACATCAACCGACCACGTGGAAACCAAAACGCGCCAGGAAACCAGTGAGTTAATCAAGACACAATACAATCATCCGCGACAGCGACAGGACATTTGAGCCGGTCGCTGTTTTTTTGTGTGCTTCAGCGACATTGTGTGATCTTCTATTTTTATACCGTTCTATTTAATTTCAGTAATTGTACCAGGTTGACGGGTATTATATTAGCTGGCATACTTAGATTGGTTGATTTGTATCTCTATAGATGCGTGACTTTTCCGATCGCATCTATTTTGGTCGATAACTTAGTAGAGAAGTAAGGAGAGTAGCACATTGGGAAGTACAGCAAAATGGACGACTAGAGCATCTGTGCTTGTTGCTCTGGTCGCGCTCTGCTCGTCGTTTGTGTATGCGGGCGGATCGTGGAGCACGTGCACGCGAGTTAGCTCACAAGGAACATGGATTCAGTATGCAGGAGGCGCTGAATGCGGCGCATTCTGGCTGGGATGGGGGAACGGCGGAGCCGACAGGTGCCGTTGGACCACAGCCAGCGCGAATTTGCCTCGAGATGCCTACCTGACATACAGACATTTATTCCAAAAGAGGGCCACCGGCGACACGAACGCCCTGCATTGGTCATACGCCGAAGGCTCATACTCGGCAAATCAGACGTTCAATCAGCAAGGTTCAGGAAATTCGGAGGTTTCGGTCGGAGCCAGAGCTTCTTATAACTGGGACGACTGGCTTGAGGTCGGTTCGGACTGGGGAGCGACCATGGACACCATCGCTGAGAAAGCTAAGTTCTATCCTGAACTTGAGGCTATTTACTCCTCAAAGTCGGTAGTCACCAGCATGTACATGGGCAACGTATACCAGTGGATGTATAAGATGGACAACCCCGCACACGCGTGGTGGTCTTGGAATACAGCCAATGACAGTTTTTATCACACCGGCGGGGTCGTCGAGGGGCCGGGCTGGTATGCGGCAAATAAAGTTAACAGCGCACCAGGAACCGATCCCGGCGGCACAATGACCGTGAATTTCAATATGCGCCCGACCCAAACTGGAAGTTCAAATGAAGATTTTCAGATGTTAAGGAATGGCACATCCTGGTTTGGGGATAAGGCCGCGAACAACGCCAATATGCGGACTGCGGTCAACGTTTCTCGAAAGGCTCCTGGGGCGACTGATGGAGTGGACAGCGGCGCCAAGAAGAAAGGTGAGACCGTCAGATTCTCCATCTTCGGCGCCGACAGTTGGGGAACCGGTAACTCCTATGGCTGGGATTTCGATGGAACGACCACCCAGGGGTGGACTGCGATAAACAATTGCACCCTCACGCAAGAGGGCAGCAATGGACGAATCAAGATAGCCGTTTCTGGCACCGACCCGCATTGCCACAGCTCAGGCGGGCTTGCCATTAACACCGACAATTGCAAATATATGAGCATCAGGATGATGACGAATGGCGGCTCCGACGCGCAGTTTTTCTGGCAAGGCAGCGCAGGCGGCTGGCACGGAGATCGACATGTAGACTGGAGCGTCGTCCCGGATGGCCGCTGGCACGTGTATACGATCAAGCTTCCCGCTTCCTGGACCGGAACTGTAACCCAGGTGCGGTTTGATCCTGTTGGAAGCGGCGCGGCGAACGGGCAGACCGTATATGTCGACTGGCTGCGGGTTCATAATGCCAATCAGGGCATGTCTGCTAATGTATGGCTGGGTGTTGAGAATGAAGAGTGGAACATAGCGGAATCCCAGGCGATGACCTGGGATGCGACTAATTCGTGCTGGTATAAAGATTTCACCATCACCGGCAACTATCCGCAGACGTATTACAATATGATGCATGTGCTGAATAATGCATCTCAGCAGTGCGACAACGACGACGACCGTCGGTATGGGCGATATCAGAGAGCATACAAAATGCTCAATACCGCGCCTGTGGTCGCCAACAACAGTTTCCCGGACAATGGCTGGTGTACCACCAAGACACCGGAGTTGGGATGGGATTATTCTGACGCTGACAATAACGCGCAGAGCCGCTTCACAGTGCAGGTAGCATCAGATTCCGGCTTCAACAACGTCGTGGCCGAAACGGATTTGGTTGCATCAGCGGCCAACTCTTTCATCGCGCCGACCCTGCCTGAAGGCCAGCTCTACTATCGAACGCGCGTTATGGACGGCGCTTATTCAAACCTGGCGGCGACCTATAATGGCGGCTGCACTCTCAATTCCTTGGGAGCGCTGTCCGGGGATTCCAACAAAGGTGTGGAACTGGACGGGGCTTCCGGCTATGTCGCCCTGCCGAGCGGATTCGATAGCTTCGGCGGCGGGTTCACCTTTGAGTGGTGGGCATACCCGACAGAGGCCCGCAGTTGGGCCAGGTTCCTTGACCTGGGCAACGGGCCATCGAGCGACAATATCGTAATCACGCGCAAAAGCACAACCAACGACCTGAGCCTTGATATTTACCAGGGTTCGACGAGCAGAGGCAATTTGGTTGCGCCCGGTGCGATCAGCCTCAACACTTGGCAGTATTTTGTGGTTACTATTGATACCAAAGGATACGCTCGAATCTATAAGGACGGCACTCAGATCGCTCAAGGGCCGGTCACGCTTCCCGAGGTTGTTGCGAGAAGCAATGGATATATCGGCAAGAGCAACTGGGCGGCCGACGCATATTATAAGGGCCGCCTGGATGAAGTCGCGATCTACGACCGTTGTTTGTCGGCTGCTGAGGTTACGTCTCACTTCAACAAGTCCGCTGCAAATGCTCCGGCTTATCGAGACGCCGTGTGTGCAAGCGGCCCGTGGGCATACTATCGGTTCGACGAGGCGACAGGGACTTCTGCTGCCGCTATAACGGGTATGCTGTCCAACTGGTCGGCAGGAGCAGGCTTCAGAATCGACAGCATCGCGCCGACAACTCCTTCTATAACCGAAGTCGATATCAGCGGATCCACAGCGGTAATATCGTTTGGTGGCTCGAGTGACGATAACGATTTCAGTTACGAGATCAAGCTGGACGACGGCTCATTTGAAGCGGCTGTCAGCCCGTTTGAGTTTGCGTCACTGGCTGGAACGCACACGGTTTATGTTCGCGCAATCGACGAAGCGGGAAATGTCAGCGAAGTTGCCGAGCAGGAGTTCGCGATGGACAACACCGCGCCGACAATCGACAGCGTGACCTCTCTTGCGGCTACCAACTCCTCTCCGATACAGGTTGACTACACTGTTTCCGACAGTGAAAGCGGAGTCAAGCTCGTCACCCTGTGGGCGAAGCAAGGTGCCGCCGGAACGTGGGCTGCAACCAATGAAACCTCGGCTTCTGCGAACGGTTCGTTCAACTATGCAGTGAGCGATGAGGACACTTATTACTTCGACGTTGTGGCAGAAGACAACGCTGGTAATGTGAGCGATGAGCCGAGTGGAGGTGGGGCCACAAGCACCATCTACGACATAACTCCTCCGAGTGTAACGATCGGAGTTCCTTCCGTCTCCGATACCGCCGCCGGGCCGGTGACCTATGAAATCACCATCGACGGCGCGGATCAGGTCACTTTGGCGGATGAAGACATCACGCTAAACAAGACCAACACCGCGAATGCAGGCTCTGTCGCAGCAAGCGGAACCGAGTTGACGACTCGAACCGTCACTATTTCCGACATCAGCGGCATTGGCGTTCTCGGCATTTCGATTGCCGCCGGGATTGCAACCGACGCTGCGGGCAACACTTCGCTGGCTGCAGGCCCGAGCGCGACGTTCAATGTGTTCAATCACATCGCGTCTTACGGCATAAGCAACAAGGCGGCCTGGGACTCGATCATCGGCATCGCATCGAGCAATATGTTGTTCACGGTTTGGGGTAAAGTGACTGGAACTGTGGAGGACGATAGCTTCACGGTCGATGATGGTTCGGGGATGCCTGTTAAGGTCGTCTTCGAGGCTCACGGATTCAGCGCCGGCGACTATGTGTCAGCCACAGGCTCGCTCGACGTGAGCGGCGTTGCGCCTGAGTTGAATGCTATGGCGGTTAAGAAGCAGAACTGATAATTTATCAGTCGAGCTTGATATCAGGGCCGATCTTTTTCGATCGGCCCTTTTTTATGACCTGGCTTGGTCCAGGGCAATATCAGGCACCCCTATCCTCCAAGAGATGGGACTGTGTTCCAGTGCTAGCCCCTGGCTCGATACCGGCTAATCATTGACTTATCTGGAATATAAGGCATACTGAATATAGGGCACATTGAATAAGTGGTGTCAGCCTCAGGCGCATTTTGGGTGTGCCTGCTGTTTCTGCACGCATTCCTCTGTGATGCAGATTTGAAAGAGAGGGTGAAATGAGGAAGTCGCCGAGTAGTTCTATCTTCTTGTTCGTTGTTATTTTTTTGCTTGCCATTTTAGTAACATCGGCGTACGCCGGATCGGTAGCCGTACGTTTTTATTCGCAGGGTGATTTGGTGGTGGTAAATCGAGTCACAGCACAAAACGTCTCTCCTGAGGAGACGGCGGTTCGCGCTTTAGTCGCCGGGCCGTTTGTTGAAGAGCACCGGGTTGGAATCACCTCGCGGATTCCTGCAGGGGTGAAGATCAATAAGCTCAACATCTCTGCAGATTCGGTTGAAGTCGATTTGTCATCTGAGATACTTGTGAATCTTGACGAGGTCGGCTTGGGAGAAATATTCGACCAATTTCGATCCACCCTTGGGGATTTTTCATCGATCACCTCTATTGTATTGACTTGCAACGGGAAAACTCTATCCTCCTATCTTCCAGCGGCTCCGATAGTCGGCGAACCCGCTCGGCCTCTTGTTGCGGGTAATGCGGTGGGGCTATCCGGCAAGAAGATTTGCATTGGGCCATCGCATGGTCGAGTCTGGAACGGCAGTGTTTGGGCCTGGATGAGGCACGACCCGTGCTGGTCAGCCGAAGATGTGCTTGAGGACCTTAATAGCCCCAGGACACTCCAGTTTTTGAAGGAATATTTGGTTGTGGATGGAGCTATTTTCACAACTCCACGGCAAATGGACACATCGGATTGCTGTCACCCGTCCACCGGCATGCCCTGGTGGAAGATGTGCGCCACTTCGTGGTTGATGCATATAGGAGTTCCTTGCTCGGTATGGGGAACATACACCAAAAACTGCGGCGCCGAAACTGCTGTTGCACGAGGCAATGACGATATCCGCGCCAGGCCGCTATATGCCGATTATGTCGGCTCAGACATATATATTTCCTATCACACAAACGCGGGCGGCGGCACGGGAACTGAAACGTTCCGTGACTCGAAAATGGAGAAACCTGCCCACGTCGACAATAGCTTGAGCCTCGCCAACGCCGTTCACGACAGCGTAATCAACACGATCCGTAATACATTCCCAGGCGAAGCGTCCTGGGCTAACCGTGGAGTTAAGGACGCTGCTGGGAACTCCGGTGAGATTCGCATCCCCAACAGGCCTGCAATTCTTATCGAGCTTGCATTCCACGACCATTGCACCCGGGATGGAGTCTACCTCAAAGATGACTTCTTCCGATCGGTCTCTATGTGGGCAATGTACAGCGGGATCTGCACCTACTTCGGCAACACGCCGACCTGGGGCAAATATTCCGGTGAATACGTCTCCGACACCATTCCGACCACTATGTTGGCCGGGCATACATACAACGTTTCTATCACTCTTCGTAACAGAGGCGTCTGCTGGATGAACGCCTACGGCTTCAAGCTTGGCGCGGAATCCGGAACCGCGCCGTTTACCGGCACTACTCGCTGGGATGTGTCCGGCACTGTTCGACCTGGCGGAACCACCACAT
>JAAYKG010000128.1 GCA_012522555.1 Armatimonadota bacterium | reverse complement strand
TCCCAGCACCTCTGCCGTGCCTATGTGTATACGCACCCTCATCCTGTTTGTCAGAGCCTTAGGTATATCGTCGGGCACGGTAACATACACATCGAGCGAAGTGGAGTTCTGCAGGTAGCCGGGCGACAAAAGGACATCCCCACGCTCGATGTCGGAGACCTCCACTCCGACCAGGTTGACTGCGACCCTGCTGCCCGCTTGCGCCTCATCTTGTTTTACTCCGTGAACCTGGATTCCGCGAATTCGTGTGTTGATTCCCTTTGGCAGGATGCGAGCTTGATCCCCGAGTTTAAGCGCACCGGAGATAAGCGTTCCCGTAACAACCGTCCCGAAGCCAGTCATCGTGAAGATTCGATCTATCGGCAGTCGGAACGGCCCTTCGACAGGACGCTGAACGGCTTGCTGTGCTAATACATCGATTTCTTTTATCAGATCATCCACCCCGGCGCCCGTGACGCCGGAGACTCGTACGATTTTTGCTCCTCTAAGAAAAGTACCGGCAAGATATTCTCGCAGGTCGTCCTCGACCATCTCCAGCCAATCTTCATCGACCATATCCACCTTCGTCAGCGCGACAATCCCCTGCCTGCTTTCGAGAAGATGAAGTATTTCGAGGTGCTCTCTGGTCTGCGGCATCACCCCTTCATCTGCCGCCACCACAAGCAGCGCTATATCGACCCCACTCGCGCCCGCTAACATATTTTTCAGAAATCGTTCGTGACCAGGCACATCAACAATGCCGACGGTTCTGCCGCTGGGCAGTTTCAGGGAGGCGAACCCGAGATCTATGGTCAGCCCGCGCTCCTGCTCTTCTTTGAGGCGATCCGTAAGTGTGCCGGTCATCGCCTCGATCAGAGTCGTCTTGCCGTGATCGACGTGACCCGCCGTTCCGATGATGAGATGTTTAGCGTCAGGGGCCATATATTTCTCCTGCATTACCGTTAGGTGTGAATTATCATTACATGGCGTCAGGTCCTTCTAATACAGGTTTAGGGCGTCGACGATTCGTCTGTGACAAGATATCTGAGATGGTTTGGCCGGCGACCTAAGATTGACGAGCGGTTGCGCCGACGATATACTCTGAATGATATGGCTATGCTAGAGTTACAAAACGTGTCCAAACGCATAGGCGACAGTTGGGCGCTGTGGGATGTCTGCCTGGAGATCAGCTCCAGTGAGGTGATCGGTGTTCTGGGGCGTTCAGGTTCCGGCAAGACGACGCTGGCGCGTGTCCTCGCGGGGCTGCAGAAACCGACCTCCGGCTCGATGGTTATCGATAGTTCAGGGGGTGAGAAATCGGTTGCGGTTGCGTTCAGCAGCCCTGTCTATGCGCCTGAGCTTATTGTCTATGAGAACTTCGATATGGTTGCCGTCGCCAGCGGTATCCCCGCAAAGCGTCGCACCAAACAAATTCCGTCCATGCTGCACCGACTACACCTCTCCGAGCATCGATCAACACTCGCGTCATCACTGCCGTCCGGGGCGCTCGCAAAAATGGAGATCGCGCGTGGGCTGCTGATTGATTCCGGGGTGCTGGTGATCGATTCGCTGATGGATATGCTGGATTCGGCGACATTTGAGTCTGTCTGGGACTATATTCTCGACCTCAAGCGAGTTATGGGACGCTCGTTTGTTATATTGACCAGATCCGGTAAGGTTGCTGAAATTTGCGGTCGGATGGCGGTATTGTCTCGCGGCCGCATAGCGTTTTTAGGCAGGCCGGATGATTTCAGACGGCTGGCCGGGGAAGATATGATCGTGCTCGGAGATATAGAAAACCCGGTCATTCTGAATCGAATTCAGGAGCATCTATCCGTAGTCATCCGGGAAGAGGATGGTTTTCTATCATTTCGTGTGGCGAACGGCGAGCGAGTGATCGGGGATCTTCTGTCTGAATTTGGCAATGAGATGAGCTGTGTGTATCTGAAGAGACCTACCCTCGAGGATGCGCTCGACGCACTCGCCCAAAGCGGCGGACACGTGACTGCGAACGTCGGCGAAAAGAAGGTGAGCTAATGACGGAACTTTCGCTGTCGATTTTTAATACAAAGCGGCTGTTACGGTGCAGGCAACTGAGTGCGGTGTTGCTGGCAGTGCCATTTATCGCCGCTGTTATTCGTCAGATCTTCTCAAGCAGCGATTGGTCTGCTGTGGGAGCCAGGCTTTGTCCGTTCGGGTGCGTGCTGTTGATTGGCGGGGTTCTATTTATACAATGGATTATGGATGTGCGATCCGGCCTGATTGATGGGCTTGTTAATTGTTTGGGCTTGCGCAGAAAAGTGGTTGTTTCGCGAGTCTTGTGTGGGGTGACGATTTTCGCTGCTCAAATGCTCGTTTTCGTCCTGATTTTATCAATTCGATTTTAATTATCCTCGTCTGAAACCTCTTTTCAAGATCTCTAAACTCCTCCGTTGAGCCGCCAAAACAGACTCTTGACAAGCGCGCTGGATGTCGATAATATATAAATATGATT
>JAAYKG010000127.1 GCA_012522555.1 Armatimonadota bacterium | reverse complement strand
GGCCATCAGTTTGACATACCGTTTGGCACAGCCAAATTCGAGAGCTGGTTCTTCGACGGCACGGGCCTTGGCTATATCGGCGACTTCGAGGACAGCACCGAAGGCTGGGTGAGTTATCCGGATGCTTATGGCACGCTGGTAACCGCTGCGGGTGGTCAAACGGGAAAATGCCTTGCTATCACCGACGCCGGATGGACCGGTGGGTCATATAAAGAGTTCACCAGCGGCTTTGCTGTCGGGGAGACTTACACGCTCAAGATCAGCGAGAAGTGCCCTAATGCCGGCACTTGGGGGACTGCTCCTTATGTGTTCGTCCGGTTCCTCAACAGCACGGGCGGAATCATCGGTACTGAGAATAAGAAGGCAATCACCACGGACAATGCGTGGCATGCGTATACTCTAACCGGCACAATCCCGGCGGGGACCGCCAAGATCTGGATCGGGCAGTATATGTATTTGAATGCCACATCGACTTATACTTACTATGTGGACAACGTATCGTTTGTGACATCCACCGATGTGAAGGCGCTTTCCAGCAGGCAGGGTTTGCAGGTAAGGTGTCGAGATGCAAACGGCGGAGTTAGAGCAATCTATTACCTTGGGACATACAGCCCCAGCCCCGGCTCGCTTGCATCTTATAGCGGTGGTTACTACAAAGTCTGCGGCGCGGGCTGCACTGCCTGGTATTGGCCTTTGGCGTCGTGCAAGGAGAGGACTCCTGGTTGGCATAAGTTCACTATAGACTTCAAGCCGTATACCGGCGCGGGCAACGAGGTGGAGTACCTCATCGACGGCGTCAGCGTGGGTAAAGTTGAGAGGACACTCGATACTCAGACCTATGGCCTTAACATGGTCGCCTATGGGTTCCACTATCGGGTTCTCACTCCGGGCTGGTTCGACGACTGCGCGATGTATGCTGCGGCTCCGGTCGCTCCAACGATGGGGACCCCGACAGCTCTGTCTACTACATCGATTCGTTGGAACATCACAGACAAGTCTAACAACGAGTTCGGCTTCAAGGTTCTGAACGCGGCTCAAGCTATCGTCGCCTCGGCTCCTGTTTCTAATGGGACGGGGAAAGCTGTTGCTCTCGACGAGACCGGCCTCGTTCCGAACACGGCCTACACTCGAACTGCCAAGGCGTTCAACGGCTCGCTGGATAGTTCTCCGACCGCGGCCGCTACCAAGTGGACTCTGTCGGTTCCTCCGAGTACATCCAACGTGACCTGCGATAAGTCCACGGGCCTATCGACCCAGGACACGTTCACGTTTACTGCTGTGGGCGGTTTCAAGAGCGGGACGCTGGCGAAATATCTCTACGCTTGGACAAAAACCGCAACTTACACATTCACCGGTTCCGAAGCGGTTTGGGATTCCGGAGATCTTATTCTCAAGGCTGCTGACTCCGGCAGCTACTACCTGCACGTTAAGGGTTACAACGGCGAGAACGTCGCCAATGGAACCCTCAAGCTCGGGCCTTACACCTACACCAGTGAGCCTCCGACCAACCCGACATCGGTTGTGGAGACCCACGGGGTGCAGAAGGAAACCTGGCAATCCAACGTC
>JAAYKG010000126.1 GCA_012522555.1 Armatimonadota bacterium | reverse complement strand
TTCGGACATCGTAAAGACTATCAATACCTTTAAGCCGACAGATATATATCTGCCGCATCCGTGTGATAATCATCCTGACCACTATGCCACCTACTGCTTCGTGTCCGCCGCGTTGGAACAAATATACAGCAATGACCACGAATCCGGGATCAAAATGCATACCTACATTGTCCACAGAGGAGATTGGCCTGTTCCAAAAGGAGACCGTCCACGCGAGCCGCTCGCCCCACCCCACGGTCTCGTACAGACCAATACCAAATGGTATTCCCTGCCCTTGTCTCCCGACATAGCAGCACGCAAACGAGCCGCAGTTGCTGATTATGCTACCCAGATGGATGTAGAAAAGAACTTTCTGGTCAGCTTTGCTCGCAGCAATGAAATATTCGGCAACAATCCCGTCCGACAAATAGTCTCCGTGCCCCCCTCGCAAATCACTATCGACGGATTTCACGATGACTGGTTCGGCATTCCACCCGCAGTAATCGATACGGTTGGCGATTATGTAATGCCCGAACTGAGCAAAGGTGGGGACGTGCGGGCAGTATACATGTGCCGAGATGACAAATATCTTTATATGCGGCTAGACTGCGTGAGGCCACTTTCAAAACGACTCACCTATTGCATCAACTTTCGTGGAATTGCAACACCAGATAAAAGCGACCGCTTCTCAGTGACAATCCGGCTGCCTTCGGGTGTCAAAACTGACAATGTGATCTGGGCCTCGCAGAAAAACACCCTCGAGATAGCCATACCATTGAATGAAATAGAATTCGACAGAACGCTGTTTGTGCAGGTGCAGACAAAGCTAATGCGGGTAACCGTAGATAACACGGGCTGGCACGAGATTGAAACGGGGCTTTAGCGGGCAATCGTGGCGGGACTCAAAATGCTAGTCTCGCAATAGCTTTGGTCCCCTGTTGTGGTTCACTTGTCAGCTCAAACGAGCCGTTTGTCTGGTGCGCACGTTCCTCCACCCCGATCAAGCCCACATGTCCGGCGGCTGCTTTCTCAGCTCGGACTTTTTCGACATCAAAACCAACCCCATCGTCGCCCACTTCTATTGTCAGCCCATCGTCGTCGGTTCTGACTGAGACCGTGGCAACTCCCGCACCGGCGTGATTAACCACATTATTCAATAATTCTCGCAGTATCTGAAACGCAGCCACAGCTATCCCTGGTGGTATCCGTCGACTCTGAGTGTCTATATCAACTTGCACTTCCAGCGCTCCACGAACCGCAGCCTCGTCGGCACAACGTTTCACAGCCTCCTGAAAACGGCTCGGCTCCGGCCCCATAAGCCTGAGTTCAGACAGATAGTACCGCACTTCCGCCAACCCGCGAGTGGCGATCTGGTGTATCTTGTCGATGCCGTCCTTTGTTTTGTCGGAGTTCTTTTCGACCAGGATTTTGCATCGCTCCAGATGAAGCTTGATTGCGGCCAGAGTCTGCAAGAAATTGTCGTGCAGATCTCGGGCGATCCTAAGACGCTCCTCGGACGTCGCCGCCTGTGTAAGTCGCTCCCAAAGCAGCGCGTTTTCAACCACAGGAGCCGCTTGAGTAGCTATCAGGCTCAAAAGCCGCATATCGGCGAAGTTCAACCGCTTTTCTCGACCGTTCGCTGCATATACAACCCCAACCGGTGCGCCTCTTACTATCAGCGGGGCGGCTGCGAGGTTGCGCAGGCCGAGCCTTGAGGCGATACCTTTTGGAAGAGGATGATAAACGGATAGACTATTCGAGACCAGCGGGCGCTCTTGTTCGAGGATCTGCTCAACATTCCACTCGCCCCCACCCTCTCGAAATGTCGCCATAAGTGCAGAATTGGCCCCCGCAGACCTAAGTCCAGGAGCCTCCGAACCATCCGAGCCGCGCCTGGCCGGCAGAAAGAAAGTCTGCTCGACATTCAACAGTTTACCGACGCTCAGCAACAGATGGTCGATAATTTCCTTGGGTGTGATCATACCCGCAAGTTCGGCTCTGAATTCATTTACAACAGCAAGACTGGCGCGGTAGTTGAGCTGCTTTTCACTTATCTGCCCGAACATAAGCGCAAGCACCAGCAAGAACCCCATGAAACCCAACACCGGCACAAGATCTGACGCAGTATTCTGCGGCACTCCGGCAATCAGAGCGAAAGAAACTACGCTAGCGCCAAGCGCCAGAATACTACGCAGCGAGCCATACCTCGTCGCCACAGTGACGACGTAGAATATATACCAAAGATAAAACGGTATTCCCGTCCTCCCTGCGGTAGACAAAAGATAGGTGATTAGCAGGATTTCAATGA
>JAAYKG010000125.1 GCA_012522555.1 Armatimonadota bacterium | reverse complement strand
TATGCAAGTGGCCCTGAGCTTGCCGGGAGAATTATGATCTGGTACAATCAAATTATCATCATTGTGAGGGTAATCGTATGTATGACGTTGCAATACTAGGCGCTGGGCCGGCTGGTCTGACTGCCGCAATTTATGCCTCCAGAGCAAGGCTGAAGACCATTTTGATAGAGAGGAACTACCCTGGTGGCCAAGTGGCAATGTGTGATAAGGTTGAAAATTATCCGGGTCACATAGAAAACACCTCCGGCTTTGATCTTTCCATGTCGATGAAGGAGCAGGCGGAGCGATTCGGTACCGAGATGAAGTCCACTGAAATCGCCAGTCTCGAACTTGACTCAAAAGAAAAAGCGCTGGTGGCATCTGACGGCGAAAGGATCGAAGCCAAGACCATTATTCTTAGCCTGGGAGCCAACCCGCGCAAGCTTGGGGTGCCTGGGGAGATCGAGTTTATCGGCCGTGGGGTCTCCTATTGCGCGGTATGTGACGCGGCTTTTTATAAGGACAAAAAACTAGTCGTAGTCGGCGGCGGAGATACTGCCGTTGAGGACTCTAATTTCCTCACCCGCTATGCATCGTCGGTCACAATAGTCCATCGACGTGATAAGTTCCGAGCACAGCGAATCCTGCAGGAACGCACGATTCAAAACCCAAGTATCACTGTGCAGTGGAACAGCGTAGTCAAATCAATCGGCGGCAAAGATTCGGTTGATCACGTAATATTGGAGAATGTGCAGACAAAACAACAGATCAACCTGCCGATTGATGGCGTGTTCGTGCTGGTGGGTCTTGAACCTAACACCAAAATGATCGCGGGCCGCGTGCATCTCGACCCCGCAGGCTATATCATCACCGACGAAAATATGCGCACGAACATTCCGGGCGTATTTGCCGCTGGGGACGCCCGACAAAAGCTGCTGCGCCAGATAGTCACCGCGTGCGCCGATGGGGCCATCGCTGCGACGGCCGCTGAGAAATACATCGACGGCGACGAGTGGCCTACTACAAAGAGCTGAACAGCGATTTATAGCTGCCAAGCATGATATTTACTTGACTTATTTCGCATTTCACACACACAACAGCTTTACGTGGGGGATGTTGTGTGTTATTATAGCTCATGTGTTTGCAGCAGGCTCAGCTATATCGAGCCTGGAGAATAGAGGAAGGGGCGCCGACCGACAATTCCGTACGGTGAGGAGCTTTGCAGTTCCACAGGCGCGGTGGGGAGGAATCCAACTGGGAGGAATTGCCCATTGTATTACCGCAGTATGTGGTGCGCGGCAGCATTTCTTTTTTTGCTGTTTGCAATATCCACACTTGCAAGTGGAGATGAACAAAAATCAACTTCACAAAACAACTCACTCCAGGAAATCGTAGTCGTTCTCGAAACCAACCCGCAGCCAGGCATCAAGCCTGCAGCCCCTCTTCCGGAGCCTCCGGGACTTCCCGCGCAGCTATGCGACTTGTCTAAGACATATTTGGGCACGCCGTATCGCTGGGGCGGAACAACCCCAAAGGCGTTTGATTGCTCAGGTTTTGTGCGTTACGTCTATTCGCAGCTCGGCATCAGTCTTCCCAGAACAGCCAGGCAGCAATATAAGACAGGCACAAAAATCGCGGGTAACTCACTGAAGGCTGGGGATCTGGTGTTCTTCGATATAATGAAAGGCTACGTAAGTCACGTGGGGATGTATCTCGGCAACGGGACATTCATCCACGCCTCCACTCCGCGCACCGGTGTGCGAATAGATGCTTTGCAAAAATATGCAAAGCACATAGTCGGCGCGCGGCGCTACGTGTCGTAGATGATCGCGAGGCCTGCCGCTTTGGCAGGCCTCCGCATTATGAAGACAAACTGCAGCCAGACAATCAGTTGCTGGCGTACCAGGCAAACGGACTCTCTTTGACAACCATCCTGGCCGGTTCTTTGTTGGTATTCTCCACAAACACGACCTGGTTCGGCTCTTCAGCCTCAATCGTATATCGAGCGGCGTCTCCTTCGACGAGGGCGGTCTTGATAACCCCCGCAGCCTCAGCGAACTGCCCTTTGTTGATAATGATCGGGTGCCCTGAACTGAGGTTCTGGAAACCTATTTTAGCTTCTCCCAGAAGCTTCTTAACCTCAACGAAAACCTTGCCTCTCGAGCTATCGTTCTCTATGACTACAGCCTGCGCCCCACCCTTACCAAATTGGGTTGACGCACGCCCGGTCTTACTAATCTTGCCTCTCTCAGCCACGAAATAACCTCCGATAAAGCGGACTTGATCAAATTCGAAGTACCGTACAACCGATATTATACCACTTCAGTTTGCTGTATCGCAATACAGTTTTTGTACGATTTATATAGAATATCGTTATGTTCAGCGGGCCTGTGCGATAGTATTCCAGACCTCGAGCGGAGTGGGCGACATTTTTATTTGACAGGCCACAGCAAGGCCTTTATAATCATTCTACCGGGCAGTATGTTGCCGCAGTATTTTGCAAGGACGGATTATGCTGAGACCATCTGATTTCTTCGATTTGACTGGCTTCGAGTTCAAGGCAGTTTTTGATGGCGTCGATTACGTATGGGAAGTGTTGAGTCGAGTTGGGCGTTTTGCGCTTGAGTATATCACCAGCGTCGATGGCGATAGCACAGTGCAAGGGGTGATTATGCCGGGGGCGTATGTCGATGATGTACATGCGGTGGTTATCGGCGAGGGAACGGTGGTCGAGCCGGGTGCATTTGTGCAAGGGCCTGCGATAATCGGTAAAAATTGTCAGATCAGACACGGCGCATATATTCGCGGACATGTGCTGATAGGCAATAATTGCATTGTGGGGCATTCGACCGAACTGAAAAACTGCATAATGATGGACACTTCTCAGGCTCCTCACTTCGCCTATGTGGGAGACAGCATACTCGGCCGGGGGGTCAATTTAGGCTCCGGAACAGTGCTCTCAAATGTGCCGATTTCCAGTTGCAAGGATCCAAAAACCGGCAAGCGGCCTTCAATTAAAATCACGATAGACGGAAAAGAATACGACACAGGGCTGGTGAAGTTCGGGGCTGTGGTCGGGGACAATTGTCAGACCGGCAGCAATGTCGTAACCAATCCTGCGACTTTGGTCGGAAAAAACTGCCTGATCTACCCCGGCGTATCGTTGAAGAAGGGGCTTTATCCGCCAAACCAGATCATAAAACTCCGGCAGGATGTGAATCTGGTCGATCGCCGGTAGGCGATGAGCCGCCTATAAGCTTATTTCCGAATAGTGTCATATATCAAATCGTAAGCGAAGGTGAGTTCTTCAATCGAGCAGTGCGACTGGACGTAATGGGTCGTGCAGTATAATAGCCCGCCTTCTTTGAACAGACCCAGCACACGCCGTATCTCGGACGCCAAAGCATCGAAATTGCCGAACCCTATCGTGGTCTGCACGTCCAACCCGCCCATTATCGTAAACTTATGTCGATATCTCGACAGATAAGCGGAGTAGTCCATACCTGCGGATTCTTGGAACGGATGCACCACATCAAAACCCAGCTTCTCTACACCATCCAGCACAGACATTATGTTGCCGTCGCTGTGGAGGCTGACATAACATCCACGAGACTTCACAGCATCGACCACGTGTTTGTGGTATGGGTAGAGCATCTCCCACCAAATCTGCGGGCTAAACATAAGCGAGTTCTGCGCTCCCCAATCATCAGAAATGTGGATCATATCGACACCGAGATCGATGCAATTCATCGCGAAGGCCGCGTTCCATATTGCCTGACGCGAGTATAGCTCATGAATCTGTTGTGGGTAGAGCAGAAGATAGGCGAGATGGTTTTCGATGCCGAACACCCCGTTCATAGCCTCAAAAAAGCCAGGAGTCTGCATATATACAAACCGCCCGCGAGATTCTTTGTGATGCCTGATGCCCTCGATTATGCCCTGATATGCGCCAGGATCATCGGGATCAGTCATCGGCACATCGAGCATCTCTATCGGCTCAGGCAGCCTGCCAAGCCGTGCGTTCAGATGTTCTAGGGTTTTCGTGTCATAGGTTGGCGGGCCACCAAACAAATGAGCGTAATCGAACTCATATCTGTCCTCAAACTGGGCAACGGAGCCAAAAGCAGGCTCGATTTTGTCGGTCAGATTCGCGCTTACCCAGCCGTAAACAGGAGTTCGATCCGGGGTGCGATGGTTGATTGTCTCGATTACGCGCTCTCTACTCAGCAAAAGAGTCCCTTTCCCGGCTACATAGCCTGCTCGCCCGCCTCATAGTTACAGAATCCGCACCATCCGAACGCAGCCTCGCAATCGCCGGCGATCAGGCTTATTCTAGCAGCGTCAATGTCCAGTTTTGTGTCGATTTTGGTCATCTCGTCGAATCTGACCTGCAGGCGGCCGTTATGCTGCTGCACAATAATCGTATGCCATACGCCGAGGTCGAAGTGCGACGGCAGGGCGGCTTTTATACTGGTTTTGCCGATAAGCTCGAGGGTCTTTTTTGTTGGGTCAATTAAAATAGATGCTCTTTCCGATTCGCCGACAAGGGCTATCCCATATCGCCCCGAGCTATCGCTTTTCAACGATTTCACATTGAACTCAGCAACGAAATTTGGCTTGATCGGCACTTTACAGACCAATTCGCCGCTCGTGCCGACCAGGCGATCTTCGCCGTGGGTCCGCCATTTGCCGGATTCGACCATCCAGTTGTGGCCGATATCGGTTCTCAAGAAGCTCTCAAAATAGAGCGGCGGCTCAGGATTATGCTGCACCGTCCACGTCGGCCCATCGCATCGCATGTCACCGGAATCGTCGAAGTATAACCTGTCCAGACACATCCGGCGAGCATGTCCCCCGGATTGCCGACAGTGATACACATGCCACAGCGATTTCAGGTTTGGGCCGCGGATAATCCAATTGCAGCCAACCGCAACCCATGGGCCTGTTTTTTGCGCTATCAACTGGTCGGATTTTTGTGGTTTCAGGTCGGCAATCGTTCTACCCTTTGCAATCCGCACTTGATAGCTGTCTTTCAGCCAGTCGTTTCCGCAGTATGCGAGATAATACACCCCATCGCGTTTCCACAAATCCGGGCCTTCCGTCCAGAAATTACCGTTATTATCAGCGCTGAACTGACAGGCTTTCAGGGCCTGGTTCGGGCCGTCTGCTTTTGTCGGAGAAGAGGCGGTGCGATATTGGATACCGACGCCTTCCCATCCCGCATAAAAAACATACAGTTGGCCGTCATCATCGAGAAGAGGGGCAGCATCGAGGGTGTTTACATCTATGAAGTCTTTATTGACGCACACAAACGGCCCAGTCGGCTTGTCAGACTCAAAGACCTTATGCTTTTGGTCGATACCACACACGTAGAGATAGAACTTACCGTTGTAATAGGATGGGCTAGGGCTCCACCCGTGGCCCTGGGCGAACGCAGGATCATCCCCCGTACAAAAGCCCATAAACTTCCAGTTCACCAAATCCTCTGATTCCCAGCAACGAACTCCGGCATTCTCCGGGACTTTGGTCGAGTATAGATAATACTTGCCCATCCAGCGCAATACGCCCGGGTCTGCCACCCCCGCACCGGGTGAATCGCTCTGAAAGAACAGTGGGTTTTTGTATGCCCCTGCGCTCATCGCAAGGGCAAAAACCCCGATCAACAGCATCAATGCTTCTCTAAACAAATCTATTCATCTCGTCCTTTAACAACTCTATTCTATATTCAGCCCTATCTGGATTTTGGCATCAGCGGGGGCATTGTTGGTGATCTTTTCTCCGCCAGTGAACTTGCAGCCCACGATCGCGGCCGAGCGAGTCCCAGCGCCAAGCTCGATCTGTGTTTTGTCTCCAGCAAGAAACTCGCAGCCGTTTACAATCATCGAGCCGCTTTTGAGCATAATCGCCGGAGATTTGGGGTCTTTGGTCCCCCAACCCGAGAAGTGGCAGGAAGAAAACGTAACCGTGCCCTGGCCTTCGATGATCGCCTGGCTGCCTGTGATTTTTTCTACCGGCCAAAACCCGCAATTAGAAAACTTGACCGGACCATGGTTATCAGGGCCAGTGACTATAGTCGCCATAATCTGACAGTTTGAAAATGCTACCCCCGCATGGCTCTGGCAAGCGTCGACTTGTATAGCAATCGGGCAGATATCGGCGCCGCACTGCGTCAGCACAGCGTTGCCATCCCCATTAGCGGTTCTGATGAAGTGATATCCGATCTTAGGGAATATTACAAAGCAATTGTTCATATATTCCCAGTCGGTCTTGCCGATGAGGAATCCAATCAGATTCTCCGGCAGATAAGCCAGCAGCGTGTCCCATTTTTTGCCCTTGGGAGCGTTAGGATGATCGGCGCGCTGCCAGGAATGAGGGTTAAAATGGACGTTTTCGATGCGGCCAATGTCAGTGGTATTGTTGACGTATATCCCTATTTTCAGCGGGCACCCAAAGACATTGCGCACATAATGAAGCTCGTTCCAGTTAGTGCCGAAGTCGATGCCTTTGTAGCTGTTTACCAAAGTGACGTCAATGACACTGCAATGCATTCCGCTGCCCCGAATTGTCCACGGATAGGCTATAACATTGTCGATATCCTGATTGGGATAGAAAAATGTAATTCCCCGAACGCTGCTGCTCTGGTTGAGCGATATCAGCGGCTCGGCGTCTTCTTTGCCGGCGTTTCCCGTGGCATATATAATCGTGCCTTTTCCTATATCTGCATGGTGGGGAGCCTCCCAAACGCCGCGAAGAGTCACACCCTGCGGGACATTCAGCGAGCCGGCGATCAGATAGGTGCCGGCAGGAACAAGCACGATACCGCCTTTGTCGGCAGCAGAATCGAGGGCTTTTTGAAAGGCCTGTGTGTCGTCTGTCTTGGCATCACCTTTAGCACCAAAACCAGTCACCGTGGCGGTGGCGATTTGATCGGAAGGATCGGCGGTGGCGGCGGTGGTCACTGCCGCAATCAGGCACAGGACCAAGAGAGCAATCATAATACGCATTCCTCATCTCCATCAGGCTAGTTTCTTATGGGTTCTCCACTGCGGCCAATCAAACCTCCCTGGAATTACGGAGGGTGGAGCTATCAGCAGGGCTTGCTTGCGTGACGCAGATCTTCCTTGATTTGCTCCACAAGACGTTCGGGACTGGAAAATTTCATCTCATCGCGCAGACGGCGGCAAAACACCACATCGAGGCGGCGGCCGTAGATGTTTCCCTGAAAGTTCAAGAGATGGACCTCGACAGTTACGCCTTCCCCACCGAATGTGGGACGGACGCCAATGCTGCATACCCCAGTATACAGAGTGTTGTCTATCGTAGTCTCTACCCCGTAGACGCCCCGGGCAGGGATCAGTTGATGCGGCCCGCCTTGAATGTTGGCGGTGGGAAAGCCGATAGTGCGGCCTATTTGCCGGCCAGTTACGACGCTCCCACGCAGAGTAAAGCGGCGCCCCAACAACTTCGAGGCCTCTTCCACATCCCCCCTCTGCAAAAGAGCGCGGATCCGCGTGCTGCTAACAGGGCCGTTATCGACGATAACAGCAGGCACCACGACCACACCTATCCCCAGCACGGGAGCTGCCTCAGCAAGATAGCGAATATCCCCCTCGCGATTGCGACCGAACTGAAAATTCGCACCCACGACAATGCGTTTTGTACGGAGTTGACCCTTCAACAGATCCTTGAGAAACTCCTCACGAGGCATTCGGGCCAAAGCAGGGCTAAAATCGGCGACAACGACGGAATCGACACCTGTGGTTTCAATCAACTCTATACGTTGATCGAGGGTGCTGATGTATCGCGGGGCGCGGCTCGGAGCGAGCAGTTGAGATGGATGGTCTTCGAATGTCACAACGAGGCTTTGCAGGCCAAACTCCTTTGCCTCCGCCGCGAGGCGAGCAAAAACCGCTCGGTGGCCCCAATGCACCCCATCGAACACTCCAATCGCGACAGCTCGCTCGGCAGAGTCGCTGCGCACGTTTTCAAGACCGTAGATTACACTCATCGGCAGATGTCTTTATTAGAATGAGGTTCGCTATAGAAATACTTTACGTGGTTGGATGGTCGTTCCCGTTTCAGATTCGGCGACCATTCCGATAGCCAGCAAATTGCCCTTGTTTGTCAGCCTGATGGGTTCACCCGTCGGTATGTTTGTGTCAACTCCAATCGGCATGCCATGCTCAATGCGCTGCGCCTCGATCTCGCTGATCTCCATCCCCGGCATATCAGCAAGTGCCTCAGACATTGGTGTCAGATATTGCAATAATCTTCCTTCTATCCCGGCTTGCTGAAGTTTTTCTAAGGATACCGCATTATCGATGCCAAATTGCCCGACCCGGGTTCGCTGGAGACTAGACATCACGCCCCCGCAGTCAAGCGCCTCTCCGATGTCGGCGCACAGCGTGCGTATATATGTCCCGGCGGAACACCCGACTGTGAGTTCGATATCGCGTGTCGCCGTTCCTTCGCCGCATATCCACTTTTGGCCGACTTCAATCAAGTATATGGTCACCAAACGGGCCTGACGCTCGATTGTCCGCCCCTCGCGCGCGTGTTTGTAAAGCGGCTTGCCCTGATACTTGATCGCTGAGATCATCGGCGGGACCTGCTCTATTTCTCCTATAAACTCGCAGGCAGCGCGTCTGACATCGCCTACGCTGATGTTGGATGCGTCGCACTGCGAAATCAACGATCCGGTGGAATCCTGGGTGTCGGTTGTGATCCCGAGGGTCAAGACGGCTTTGTATTCTTTTTGTGTGCTGGTGAGATACTCGACAATTCGGGTCGCTTTGCCCAAACACACCACCAGAACCCCGCTTGCCATCGGATCCAGAGTTCCTGCGTGCCCCACCCGCTTGATCGAAAAAATGCGCCGGATGCTATTGACCACATCGTGAGAGGTCGGGCCGCCCGGCTTGTGGACATTCAGGACGCCATCCACCGCCGCACCTCTGCGATCAACAGTTCCCGCGCCTTATCCAGCCCGGCCTGAATCGTGCAGCCTGAAGCCACCGCGTGCCCGCCTCCGCCGAACGCAACCGCAATCTTGTTCACGTCGAACTGATCGCGCGAACGCAAACTAACCCTCACAGTCCCAGGCTCGGTCTCGCGCAGCAGCATAACGACTCTCGGGCCGCTAATCGCAGCCACCGTGTTGACAATGCCCTCAGTGTCGCTATCATCCACGCCAAGCTCACGGAAATCCGCGACAGTTATCTGCGCCCAGACTATCACGCCATCCTCGGTCGCCCGCATAGAGCTAAGCGCACGACCCAACAGCTTCGCGGCTCGCAGCGGCTTACTCTCGAAGATGGAGCGGATGATATTCGCCGGACGCGCGCCCGCAGTCATTAGTTGGGACACGATCTCAAAGGTGCGAGAAGATGCGCTGGAGTATTTGAAAGCGCCTGTGTCAAAGATGATTCCAGTGAGAAGCATACAGGCAACGGAAGAATCAATGCTGACCTCGTTGGCATAGAAGAGTTCGGTAATCAGCTCAGAAGTGGAGCTGATATCAGTCTGCACGATCTTAATATCGCCGAAGTCTTCTTGCGTGAGATGGTGGTCGATGCGCGCCGTTGTAGCGCAGCTCGCAATAATCTCGGCCACATTGCCCACGCGACTCGGTTGATCGGAATCAATCAGCACTCCGACGTCAAAATCCCGACGCACGCTCCCCTGAACAATGGTATCGGATTCGGGGAGAAACCGGTAATTTTCAGGCACCGGATCCTGGCATATAACCGTTACGTCCTTGCCCAAAGATCGCAGCGCACGTCCCAAAGCCAGCGCCGCTCCCAGGCAATCCCCATCCGGTTTAATATGGCAGGCAAGCACATAAGACGAGTAGGCGGTCAACTCTGCCCAAGCATCCTTAAGACTGCTCTGGTTCATCCCGTTTTATCTCTTCCAACAACTCAAAGATGCGCACGCCTCGGTCAACGGACTCATCATAGAAAAACTGTATATCCGGCAGCGTTTTCATTCGGACCCGTTTGCCAAACTCGTTTCTTATAAAGCGCTGGGCGTGCTTAAGCACATCCATACTCTGTTTGCGCTGTTGTTCGTCGCCCAGTATCGTCACAAATATCTTCGCGTGACGCATATCGGCCGTTATCGCGGCATCGGTCACCGTGAGGAACCCGAGCCGGGGGTCCTTGATTTCTCGTCTTATTATATCGCTGACTTCCTGTTTGAGGAGTTCGCGCATCTTGTTTTGTCTTGTCGTCGTCATCTCACACCATTTCCATGCTGGTGTCGACCACCTCGCACAGCGGATTAGCCTCAATGTGGTGCAAGACTTTATTGAGCACCTTGTTTACGAACACGCCATCATTGGCCACGCTCGCAAAGGCTAATCCCGCAATTTTGCGCGAATCCAAGTGTGCGACCTCGGCAGCCGACACGTTAAACTTGTTACGAGTCGTATCAAGTATGCTTTTGACCACGTGCCGCTTGTCTTTCAGCGATTCGCTTGCCGAAACCTCGATTGTTATATTAAGGATTCCCGCAAAAGCCATAGGCTATCCTGAGCGTCTTTGCTATACCGCCCGCGCGATCTTCTTCAGGGTATAGCACTCGATGATATCGCCCTCCTGATAGTCCTGGAAGCCCGAGCTGTGAATGCCACACTCAAACCCCTGCGCCATCTCGCGAGCTTCATCTTTCAAATGCTTAAGGGTATCGAGCTTGCCCTCATGCACCAGCTTGCCATCTCGCCAAATGCGGACCAGCTCATTGCGCACCACCCGACCGGATGTGACCATGCAACCGGCAATTACACCAACACCCGGGATTCTGAACGTCGCGCGCACTTCAGCCTCACCAAGCTTCTCTTCCTCAATAGTAGGCTCAAGCAGGCCCGACAGCGCCGCGCGGACTTCTTTGGTCAACTCATAAATGACATTATACGTGCGCACTTCAACGTGGTTGGCTTCGGCCACTTTCTGAGTCTGCGCATCGACTTTAACATTAAAACCAATCACGATCGCGTTAGATGCCGACGCCAGCAGCACATCGGATTCATTAATATTGCCAACGCTCGAGTGGATAATATCGACTCTAACTTCGTCGTGTTCGATGCCCACCAAAGATTGCCTGACAACCTCTTCAGAACCCTGCACATCAGCTTTCAACACAACTCCAAGCTTGCGCACTGTGCCCTCTTGGATCTGTTGATAGAGGTCCTCAAGCGTGATTTTGGTGGTCGTAGCCATGCGTTCGTCGCGGCTTTCCTGCGCCCGCTTTTCGGCGATACTCCTGGCGCTGCGCTCGTCCTTGGCCGATTCCAGCAAATCCCCCGCCTGCGGGGTGCTTGAAAGCCCAACCAACTCGACAGGAGTCGCCGGGCCAGCCTTGTTTATGCGCTCCCCTTTGTCGTCAAACATCGCCTTTACTTTGCCGTAGGCTTCTCCGGCGACGACCGGCGCCCCTATTTTGAGTGTTCCTTTTTGAATGAGAACTGTCGATACCGGCCCCTTGCCCCTATCCACTTTGGCCTCGATTACGCTGCCCATAACCTTGCTTGCAGATGCTTCGGCGTGCAAATCCGCCATCTCAGCTACCAGCAGGATCATCTCGAGCAGTTCATCGATTCCCTCGCCTTTTTTAGCGGATAATTTGACGGTGATGGTATCTCCGCCCCACTCCTCCGCCACAAGATTTTGTTCAGCGAGCTGCTGCAGCGTTCTCTCCACATTTGCACCGTCTTTGTCGATTTTATTGATCGCGACAATGATCGGCACCTCGGCCGCCCGAGCGTGGTCGATGGCTTCGATAGTCTGCGGCATAACCGAGTCATCCGCTGCAACCACAAGCACAGCGATATCGGTGACGCTGGCGCCGCGGGCGCGCATAGCAGTAAACGCCTCGTGGCCTGGGGTGTCCAGAAATGTAATCTTTTTGCCTTTCCAATCGACCTGATACGCGCCGATATGCTGCGTAATTCCGCCGAACTCCTGCTGGGTGACGTTGGTACGGCGAATAGCGTCGAGCAGGGTAGTCTTTCCGTGGTCGACATGGCCCATTACGGTGATTACCGGCGGCCTGGGAACCAGCTTTGCAGCGCTCTTGCTCTTCGGTTTGGCTTGCAGCTTGGCGGGTTTGACTTCGCGCTGCTTCTGCGCTGTAACTTTGACGGTGTAACCCCATTTTTCAGCGACCTTCGCGGCCACATCCGAACCGATTTGTTGATTGACACTGGCGAGAATACCCATCTCGACAAGTCGTTTCTGGATATCGGCCGGGGCTAAACCCATCGCCTCGGCAAACTCTCGTACAGACAACGATTGAGGTATTTCTACCGTCTTAGCCTGGTCGATGAGAGATTTATCCTGCGCCAACATCTCGCGCACCGTATCGGCGGTGGCGGAATCGAGATCATCTGACCCGCCCGTAACCGGCACGTCGAGATCCTTCAAGACGGCTATCAGGTCATTTGTCGTGATTCCCAGATTTTTTGCGAGTTGGAATACTTTGATCTCGCTCATATTTTAGACTCCCCTCGGAACATTCATAGCAGTTCAATCACAGCACAACGGCTTAATATATAGAAGTTGTGTTGCCGGAGATTTTAAGCGATCAGGGGTAAGGGGTGGATGACTGCCGATCGAGGATATGCAAGCAGAGAAACCCGGGGCTGAAAGTATAGACTATTGATCAAAGCGCCGTCACACGCTCAACAATACCTGCATACTTTATATTTTCATAGCCCAATCCCTACTTGGCATCGAATCACTTCTCAGCATCGTCCGCCACCAACAACCTGAACGCCATCTACGGCTCCAGAACATCATCAACAATTTTCGCAATTTGCGCCGCACATATTTTCAATCTCATCGACGACGCTCTGGGGTATCATACACCGAAGAGCGCGACTCAATTTTCTATGTTTAATTGCAGCTTTAACGCAATTTTGATCGCCGCACAAATACGCACCCCGGCCAGCCGCTTTACCGGTTTTGTCTACCCGCACTTCTCCGTGCGAGGTGCGCACGATTCTCAGTAACGTCTTTTTGTCAGACATCTCCCTGCATCCTATGCAGGTTCGAATCGGTGTCTTTGCCATCTCTTTACTCGGAGATATCTTCTTCTTTTTCGCGAAGTGTCTCCGGCAAATGCAAAACCGTATCTTCATCTTCGGCGGTTATCAACCCGCTCGCAGGATCGGTTCCCGGCAGATGCAGGACAGTGTCCTCGTCAGGAGCTGAAACAAGCTCAGGCTCCGCCACGGCTTTAGGCTCTCCGGGTTCATCAGACGGGGCTTCGCTGCGAATATCTATTCACCAGCCTGTGAGCCGCGCCGCCAGCCGAACATTTTGGCCCGACTTGCCAATCGCCAGTGACAATTGACTATCCGGCATCATCACAAGCGCCGTTTTGGTCTGTTCATCACAAGTCACCGAAATCGATTTGGCAGGCGACAAAGCCTCACCTATAAACTTTTCTATATCATCATGCCAGCGCACGATGTCGATCTTCTCATCATACAGTTCGTTGACAATCGACTGAACGCGGCTTCCTCTATGTCCAACACACGCGCCAACCGGGTCCACCTTATCGTCAGTAGACAGGACCGCGACTTTTGTGCGAGCGCCAGGCTCTCGAGCAACCGATTTGATCTGAACGATGTCTTCAGCAATTTCCGGCACCTCAAGCTCAAATAGCCGCCTGATAAGGCTCGGGTGGGTTCTGGAGACGATAACCTGCGGCCCTTTAGGGGTGCGCCTCACTTCAAGAACATAGACTTTTATGCGATCGTTGAAACGATATGGCTCCGTTGGAACCTGTTCCGCAGGCGGCAGCAGCGCTTCGATTTTGCCGAGATTCACGAACACATTTCTCTGTTCGCGGCGTTGGACGACACCGGTGAGCACCTCACCGACTCTGTCTCCAAACTCCTCAAAGACGCGCTCTCTCTCGGCCTCGCGTATCCTCTGCACCACGACCTGCTTGGCGGTTTGGGCGGCTATGCGGCCGAAGTTCGCGGGGGTTACCTCAGTTTCTATTACATCTCCCAGTTTGGCATCGGGATTGATCGCGCGAGCGTTCTGCAGCGACATTTCCACGTGGTCGTTTTCTACAAACTCAACCACGTCCTTAGCACAGTAAACGTGGAATCCCCCTTTGGAACCACTCACACGAACTCGGACGTCACTAGCCGTAGCGTAGTTTTTCTTATACGCGGTCTCCAGCGCCGATTCTATGGTCGCAAGCAATACGTCAAAAGGTATTTCTTTTTCTTTTTCTATTTGTCGCAGTGCATCAAGAAAGTCTGCGTTCATATCTAGGCTTTCTCTCCAGGTCTAAGTCCCAAACTGAAAAGAGTGGGCGTGAGACCCACTCTCTAAATCGCCATCCAACTTCTTACCTAGTATATCAGATTCACCAACCCGTTGCAAGGCCAGCCGTTGTCCGTGTTGTTAAGGCAACGTTAAGGTGTTTGTCTAAATATCAGGGCGATCCAAAACCGGCCATCTTTGCCGGAAGCTCATTTCGTTTCCACAATAATATCTTCCAAAGCTCTTTTCGGCACATGATGAACTGCGTCGCCGTCGCGATAGTATCTAATATCTCCTCCAGCGCTCACCTCTTCCAAAACCACCTTTTCAACTGGCTTGCCAAGCGCTATGACAAGCAAGATGTCGAGATAGTCTTCGATTGATAGAGAATCACGCAGCTTATCTCGGTCAATCGAGCCAAATATGCAGCCGCCAAGCCCCTGTTCAACAGCTCCCAATAATATCGTTTGTGCAGCTATCCCCGAATCGCAGCCGGGATTCTTGTTCAAACGGGTGTCGCCGAGCATCACAATATAAGCCGCCGGCCTCTCCCCGTCCCGCGGGCACTCCCAATCGGCCAGATAACCTGCCCAACTGAGGGTGGAAAAGACCCTTTCGTTTTGCTTTGGGGTACAGCTCAATATATATTTGAGAGGCTGCAGGTTCGCCGCAGACGCGGTTTGGCGAGCGAGATCGACCAGTGACCTAAGAGCGTTCTCGAAAATCACTTCAGATTGTGCAAACCTGCGATAACTTCGATTGGCTCGAACGAGATCACGAAACATGAAGCCCTCCTCATAGATGAAGCCGCCTTTTATAACGGCCTGACTGTAACACGACTCAGCGAGGCACGTCAAGATTTTCATAAATCGCCAAATTACCGCTTATGATATTACGTGCGGCTGCCGATGATACACAGGGCGAAACGCCCGTGAATCCTGCTATTTTTGAGATTTTGCGTGTGAAACATCACGGCACTGGGGCAATATTCCCCACTTGGCGGGTTGACACGGCGTCGAGTACCCGTTAAAATGACCGGCGGTGACTAGGGATTTTTTGGGTCCCGAGCCGCCCATCCTGAGAAATGTGGTTTTATTCATGACGCGACGATTAAACGCTGCGGCGTGCTTTTTTACAGTTCTAGCTTTTGTTTTTGTTTCAATCCCGGCTTCGGCGAGCAGTTATAAAATTAAAAAGGGAGACACCCTTTCCTCTATAGCAGCAAAAAACAACACCACCGTTGCAAAACTTACCAAGGCCAATGGTTTACGAGAGACTTCTATTTTGACCATCGGCAAGAGTTTGACCATACCCGGCAAGGCTCCCCAAAAGCCCAACCGGGCTGCTAAGGTAACCAGGCCAACATCGACCGTTGTTCATACCAATGCGAGCAGCGCGTGCCTGAGAACAGGCCCAAGCACTACATCTCGCAAAGTATGTGTTTTACCCTCTGGGATTACACTGAAAATGTTGTCCAGGAACGGAAACTGGGCGAAAGTAGCGCTGCCTAATGGCGTATGTGGGTTTGTATATCGTCCACTGCTTGCAACAGGGCCAGGGAACTCTCAAAATAGCTCCACTACAGCAGCAGCCGCTCCCCCAAAGGCCGAGACATCGTGCGATAGCTCACTTATCCAAACAGCTCTGGCGTGCCGTGGAACAAGCTATAGACGCGGTGGGACCAGCCGAGGCGGCTTCGACTGCTCCGGGTTCACTAGATACGTTTATGCCAAGTACGGAGTATCCCTGCCGCACTCCTCAGCCGCACAAGCCGGAAAAGGCGCCGCTGTCGCCAAGAGTGACCTGCAGCCCGGCGACCTCGTTTTCTTCCAGACATCCAGGCGGGGGATATCGCATGTGGGAATCTATATCGGTGGCGGGAACTTCGTGCATGCCGCGAGCAGAGGCAGAGGGGTGACTGTGGATTCGATCAATTCCAGTTACTATGCGCCGCGATATCGTGGAGCTCGGCGGGTCGGTTAATCGGTCTACTTCTTCGGATTGACAGCGGACAGCGACGCTACGACGTAAGACAGCATTAGAAGCAGGCTTAAGAGGCCCAAATATAAGGTCGCTTGAGAGTAGCTTCTAAGTATCCGGTAAACCAGCAAATACGAAAAGTTGGCCACCCCCATCCCCAAAAACGCCATCGCATACAGCCAATATATCCAACGTCTGGATGAGGTTGCTCTGGCATACTCGCGTGCGTGGGCGCGATATGCGTGTATGCCGAACCCAATAACCAGCGCAAAGGTCAGGAATATTCTTAATGTCTGGAGCCAATCAGGCCAATGTGTAATGTCAAACACAATAATCCTCGTCGCGCAAATGCTTTGATGTAGGCATCAGGATTCCGATTGCCAACCCGCGAAGTCTCTGGCGCTGTAGGTGATAATCATATCCGCGCCTGCGCGCTTGATCGATACCAACATCTCATTTACAATTCGGCGTTCGTCGATAAAACCGCGTTCAGCCGCCGCCTTGACCATGCTGTATTCCCCCGAAACGCTGTAGGCAGCCACCGGCAGATCGAATGATGCTTTGGCGTCGCTGATAATATCGAGATAAGACAGTGCAGGTTTGACCATCACGATGTCCGCGCCTTCTTCAATGTCCAACTCAATTTCGCGGAGAGCTTCTCGCCGATTTGGTGGATCCATCTGATAGGTCGATCGGTCGCCGAACTGAGGCGCACACTCGGCTGCCTCTCTGAAAGGGCCATAAAACGCCGAGGCGAACTTGGCCGAGTAGGCCATAATCGCGGTATCAACATAACTATTATCGTCGAGAATGTCGCGAATGGCCAGCACCCTGCCGTCCATCATGTCGGATGGTGCGACGATGTCGGCGCCTGCCTGTGCGTGAGACAGGGCGGTTCGCGCTATCAGTTCGAGGGTCTCGTCGTTGAGCACTTCGTCTCCACGGACAATCCCGCAGTGGCCGTGTGATGTGTATTCGCAAAGGCAGACATCAGTGATGACGACGAGATCGGGGACGTTTTTTTTGAGTGCCCGCACTGCTCTTTGCACGATCCCGTCATCCGCATAGGCGCCAGAGCCTGCTTCGTCTTTGTTCGGCGGCAGCCCAAACAACAACACCGCAGGAATGCCGAATTCGACAAGCTCTTCGGCTTCTTTTATAAGGGCATCAATCGAAAAATGAAAGACACCCGGCATCGAAGGGACCTGGAGTTTGACATCAAGCCCACTGGTCACAAACAGCGGGTAGATGAGATCGTCAACCGATACCGAAACCTCTCGGGTCATTCTTCGCAGCGTTTCACTTCGCCGGAGCCGTCTCATACGATTGATAGGATATGCCACAATCGGTCACCTCGAAAAATCATCGGCCCGATCAAATAAAATGTCCAACCTATAAGGAAAATGCAAAACTTGTGTAGAAGGCATAGATTGGACGGGCGGCCGTCTATTGGTATTATACCACGCGCAAAGCGAGCCGATATTGTAGCTCACTCGATTCGCAGAATACGCGAGGCCAGGAGGACCATCTTGAAAACACTAAGATTACTTACGTTAGTGATTATGATCGCAATGATTGCGATCCCGACTTTTGCAGCCGTCACCTGCACTAAAGACGGCGTATGCACGATCAGCCCTGACAATACCCTGACATCCTATGAAAAGTCTTCCGGCTGGCAATTGCTCTTCGACGGCAAGACGTTCAATGGCTGGGCGAATACGAACCCTACTCCGGGTGACTGGCTGATCGAGAATGGCGCACTGCACTTTACCGCAAAGGGCGGAGGATATCTCTACACCAAAAAGACTTTCGGCGATTATCAATTCAAAGCGGATTTTATGGTGGACAAAGGGGCTAACAGCGGCATTTTCTTCCGCTGGGCCGATATTAACGATCCTGTACAGACCGGATTTGAGATGCAGGTATATGATACCGCTCACAAAACGACTTTGGATAAGCACGACAGCGGCGCGCTGTATGATGCGCTGGCTCCAAGCGTCAACGCGATGAAACCGGCCTTAGAGTGGAATACGGCGGAGATCACTTGCAAGGGCAGCATAATTACTATCACAATGAACGGCAAGCGAATCGTGGTGGCGAATCTGGACAGGTGGCCGACTGCCGGTAAAAATCCCGACGGCACCGACAACAAATACAGCCGGGCACTGAAAGACTGGGCGCGAGTCGGCCACATCGGCTTCCAGGCTCACGGCGATAAGGTCTGGTATAAAAACATTAAGATTCGGGAGCTTTAAGCATATTTATTGAGGCTGCAATTTCAGGATATTTAGCTGCCCCTGAGGGGCTTACGTGCGAACTGTTGTGTGATCCGCAGACGACCGTCATCACCAATCCGCGTCCGGTGTTCGGATGGATTGTGAGCGATAGTCGCAGAGGTGCGGTTCAGAGCGCATATCGGATCGTGGTAGCCTCCAGCGCGTTCGCACAACGAGCCGACGTGTGGGATTCAGGAAAAATCAGGTCTGCGGACTCCATCAATATTCGGTGCGGATGCGCATTGGAAGATTCCAAATCGGCTTATTGGTGGTCGGTGCGCACGTGGGATGGTGATGATAGGCCCAGCCGGTGGAGCAAGCCGCAGAAGTTCTATGTCGGAAAAGCCGATCCGGGTGCGGCGGTTTATCCGGATGAGTGGGTCGATTCACCCGTGGGCAACGTGCGGGTGAACCGGCACCCTTTGCAAATGCATCAAATCGCCCCCAGAGACATCATCGCAAAGGGCGATGGGCGCTGCTTCATCGACTTCGGAAAAGCAGCGTTTGGGACGATTGAGTTGTCTCTGAGAAGCAGCGACTCGCGGCAGATATCTATCGGCCTCGGTGAGAAGCGAGCAGCCGGTAATGCAGTGGATAGCAAGCCGGGCGGATCGATTGTGGCTCATCATTGCACACTGCAATTAAAACCCGGCAAACACAAATATGTGCTCGAATTGCCGACTTATGAACGGGGTATGCGGATGCCAAAACACATTGGCGAAGTGACCCCGTTTCGCTATTGTGAGATCGCAAATTCCCCCTGCGAGATCACAGCAAAGGATATCCGGCAGCGTGCGGTCTGGTATCGTTTCGACGACCAATCAGCATCTTTCAGTTGTTCGGATGTGGCGTTGAATGATATTTGGGAGTTGTGCAAATACTCCATAAAGGCGACAAGTGCGCTGGGAATCTATATAGACGGCCAGAGGGAGCGGCTGCCCTATGAAGCGGATGCGTTTATAAACCAGCTTGGTCATTATTGCGTGGACCGGGAGTATGCGATGGCGCGTTATACGCACGAGCACCTGATAAAGCGCCCAACCTGGCCTACGGAGTGGATTTTGTTCTCCGTGTTGATGGCGTGGGAGGATTATGTTTATACGGGGGATCGACAATCGCTGCTGAGATGTTACGACGACCTTGCCGCCAAGACTTTGCTTGCACTGGCCCGTGAGGACGGGCTGATCAGCACGCGCACAGGTTTGTTGACCAAAGATGTGTTGCAGTCGGTTCATTTTTCCGGGGGGAATCTGCGTGATATAGTCGATTGGCCGCATCCGACTGAAATAGATGGCTATGATTTCAGAGACATCAACACTGTTGTGAATGCGTTTCACTATCGCGCGTTGACACTGATGGAGAGAATCGCGGGGGCTATTGGCCGGGATTCTGATGCGCGAAGATTTCGTCGCTGCGCACAACGCGTCTACGCCTCTTTCCATCAAAAGCTCTACGACAAATTCAGAGGGGTTTATGTCGATGGTGAGGGCAGCAAGCACGCCTCATTACACGCGAATATGTTTGCGTTGGCGTTTGGGCTGGTGGACGAAGCCCGCAGAAGCTCAATTATCAGCTTTATCAAAGGCCGCGGGATGGCGTGCAGTGTGTATGGGGCGCAATTTTTGCTCGAAGCGTTGTATCGTGCTGATGAGGATATCGCCGCGCTGGAGCTTATGACCGCGCCTGGTGATCGAAGCTGGCCGCATATGTTGTATAACATCGGAACGACAATTACCCTCGAAGCGTGGGATGCGAAATATAAACCAAATCTGGATTGGAACCACGCTTGGGGGGCGGCACCCGCCAACATCATACCCAGGCTGTTGGTTGGGGTCGAACCTATCGCGCCGGGGTATGCGTCGGCTCGAATCAAACCGAGGATAGGCTCGCTTAACAACGTGGACGCGGTTGTGCCGACGATTCGTGGGCCGATAGAAGTCTCGATCAAGCGGGATGAGGGCGAATATCGCCTGCGGTGCGCAATACCTGCAAATATGAGCGCTGAGATACATTTTCCGGCGTCGGATCTCTCGCAAGTCACCGAAAGCGGACTTCCGGTTCAGCAAGCGAGATGCGTCGAATACATCGGAACCCACCAAAACTGCTGTGTATTCCGAGTGCAATCCGGGAGATATGATTTTTCGGCAAAGAGGCCGCGGCTGTAGAAAAGGCCCGCCACATAGTTGTGCAGCAGGCCCGGTGATCGCGCTATTTTATTGTCCTGAAAATCAATTTATTTGCGGCGTCTAAGGATGAACATCAGCGGCGCCAGGCCCGCAGCAAGGGCGGTGAGGCCGGTCGGCTCGGGAACGGCTTCGACGATGATTCTCGGCCCTCTCTCGCTCTCCGCCGCATAGATGTTACCGTAGGTATCCCGGCTGCCGGACATAACGAAAGTGGAAAAGCTCCGACCAGCAGCAACATCAGCCAGCACATAGGACTTAACGTCGTATTCTTTCAACCCGTCAACAAACGACGCGCCACTATCATAAATCGTCATGCCGCCCGGACGAGCAGTAGCAGCAGGCCCAAGGCCATCAGCCACTACATCACCCGTCAATACAGCGCTTCCGGTATCCAACCAGCCGATACTGGCTGATCCATAATAATAATTCGTGCCAAAACCGATGGCATCGACGACCAGAACCGCAGATGTGACATCTTTACCATATAGCTGGGCAATAGGGACCTCAAAGATGGAGACCGTATAGTCGTTGCCATAAGGTGGGTCCATCGCCAACCCAATGCCCAAAGTGACGCCGCCCGAGTCGTAGCCATAAGGCCCATACTTGCTGTTCCAGGAATAAGTAGCGTCGCCACTTGATGGAGTAAGAAGGGTTATCGTTTCCGCTTGAGCCGCAACACTTATCGCCAAAGCGATGATGGCCAGAATCGCTATTAACGTTCTTTTCATGTTCAAATCCTCCCCAATTCAGTGTTTCGCAAACATATACGAGATGTGATGGCTTTGCATCCATCCACACTGCAAGATACATGCATATTTTGTGCCATTCTCGTCGTTTTTGCACATTCATGCAGTTTTTTAGTCATCTTTCACGCATTGGGGTTTATCAGATTGCGCAGTTTGGCCAGCGGCTGTAAATTTGTTGCAGGACGGCAGCATGGCCGCCGTCCTTTGATCTTGTTTTTATATGCTTTGTGCGCCGAGTTGGGCATATTCAAATGTGATAGCGCCATCATCGTCCGCATCAACTAATATACTGTCGCCCTCTTTGAACCTGCCTTCGAGTAGTTGCATCGCCAACTTATCTTGAATCTCGCGCTGGATGGTGCGTTTAAGCGGCCTTGCACCATAAACAGGATCGAAACCTTTATGAGCCAGCGATTTCTTTGCACGCTCAGTCAAGTCAAGGCCGAAGCGCTTTTCAGCAAGCCGCCGCTTGAGATACGCAACCTGGATGTCGACAATTCTCTCGATATCAGTCTCAGACAGAGAGTTGAAGACCACTATTTCGTCAATTCTATTGAGAAATTCCGGCCGGAACTGCTGGCGCAGCGCGTCAATCACCATTTTCGCGAGTTCCTCCTGGGCGAGGCGATGTTCGGCGCTTTGTCGGAACCCCATAATGTTGTGCTCGCGGATCATCTCCGAACCGATGTTGCTGGTCATGATTATCACAACATTTCGAAAATCGACTGTGCGCCCCTGCCCGTCCGTCAATCGGCCGTCTTCTAGTATCTGCAAAAGCACATTGAAGACATCCGGATGCGCTTTTTCTATTTCGTCAAAGAGCACGACGCTGTATGGCCGACGATGAACATGCTCCGTCAGATAACCGCCTTCCTCGTATCCGACATAACCGGGAGGAGCGCCGATCAATCTAGCCACCGAGTGTTTTTCCATAAACTCGCTCATATCTATGCGCACCATAGCACGTTCGTCGTCGAACATAAACTC
>JAAYKG010000124.1 GCA_012522555.1 Armatimonadota bacterium | reverse complement strand
TGCACCACTGGCATAATGGTGGAATTGCCATTTACAACACCAATGACGGACAGAGCTACAGAATACCGAAGTATAGCTGGTGGGCGATGGCCAGTGTTACTGATAACACAGCTGCAGAGCCTGATAGGGTTCTGGCTGGGCATATCAAGGTTGTGCATATGTATGCCAGTTCATTGAGTTTTTCATACGATCAGTACAGCACGCACCAAGCGGTGTTGTGCGATGTAAACGGAGCTGTGATCAGACGCTCGGATAACAGTGAATGCAGGGCAACATTCAGCCGTGGGGTATGCACTATGGACTTGTCCGACGTCAACTGGCCGGCTGATCACAAGTCCTGCATCGAACTGCGCTTCCCCGTTGACGATGAGTTGTTTCCAGACCTCTACATCTATGAAAGTAGATCACCGCACATCGCCGATACTACGATCTACAATGCTCAGCAATCAGGCATAACATTCTACTGCGATAATCCTGGCCTTGCGCGCGTCGTCTCGCCGGCATACATAGCCGAGGGAGCGTCCGGTACGATCAGTCTTCTTAACCACAATGGGAGCTTTAATTTTTCTTCCGCAGGAATTACATTCAGTCGGTATGCCGCGGGATATACGTGGGCAGAGAGTGCATACCTGTCCCTCCCATACCTCGCCACCCATCTGACTGTTCTTGGTGACCCTTTAATGGCGCCATATGCCAGAAATCCATCCGTTTCTCTTGTGACTCCGTCGCCAGCAGACTGCAGGCATATTGCAGGCCCGGTTTCGCTTTACGCGATAGCTGCACCATACGCAAACAGCGCCATAGAGAAAGTAGAGTTCTGGGCGGCCAACAACCAATCACGTGTCAAAATAAGCACAGATATCCAGGCCCCATATATGTGCGCCTGGGACACTCTTGAGATGACGGGCGGCAGCAGAGTCTACCCGGACGGAAACTATGTTATCGAAGCTATCGCATATCAGAGCGGCGGTATTGTTGGGAGATCGACGGCTACTCGCGCTGTAGTTGTAGACAATGCGGCTGTGCCGATTGTGAATATATCGCAACCACAAAACGATGATTCTATCGTTACCGCTTCCGCGCCGGTTGAAGCACAGGCATAATGGTATCGTTTATGCACAACTATTTGTAAAGAGGAGATGAAGCCATGAAAAGACTAGCAATTGCACTTGTAGTTATCGGTTTGCTCGCAGTATCACAGGTCACCCAAGCTGTCACGCTAGAGGAATGGTGGTATGTGAAGTTGGGTGGAGTCGCGTTATGGTGGATTGACCCGACGACCGGGTATGAAGTCGGTGTTGATTGGGACTTCACGACGGAGCCGGGAGCTTACGGACCATTTGTCGTCACTACTCCGAACGTGCCTTGGTCTGAGCGCCTGATCTCTATTTCCAACACGACAGACGTTTCGACGGGAACACACGTGGATTTGTTCGGCCAACCAGAAGTTGAGGTTTTATTGCCGATTTTTCGCATAGATGTTGCTTACGAAACTCTATATAATCCCTCGTGTATGAGGCTGGAATTAATCCATCTACACAGTAACGGCTTGGAACAGATCCTATGGTCTCAGATGAGGCCTGACCATGCAATAGGAGCTCCCACTATCAACTTGAGCAATAACATGCCGGTGGGTGACACCATTTTCCTCCGCGTTACGACTGTCCCGGAACCGTCACCGTTCACCGCACTCTTCGTCCCTTGTGCTTACATCGTTGGTCACATTTGGAGGAAAATAAAACGATGAAGCAAATCTGGACCGTGGTTGCGGTTGCGGCGCTTGTGTATGGGGTCATGGTGCCGGTACAGGCGCTTGCACCAAATGAGATTCTCGTAGTATATAATGCAAACGAAGATACGCCCTTGGAGCAACCTGATTTTAACGTGGCTTCGAGGATTACCGCCCAGTATTACGCCGAACAACGCAGCATCCCGCCAGAGAACGTAGTTGGCCTTCTGCAGACACCCTACACCGAAGCAATTACAGACGTATGGTATCGCGCCCGCATCGCCTCCCCTCTCTGGGCCAACTACCTCTCCAAACTCGAGTATTCACATATTAAGTGCATTGTGCTTTGTTACGGCATTCCGTCCCGGATTATCTATCAACCCAACTATGACATGTCCGTCGATTCGGCGTTGACGCTGCTTGGAAATCCGGGGGTCCCCAACGCCCAGGGCGAGTTTGCCAGGCAGCCCGGCGATTGACGATTTCGGCAGGCAGGGGTATATTGCGGTAGGGTTTTTATTCGCAGGCTCAGGCATTGATTGTGCAGTATAGTACAAGGAGGAAAGCGAAATGAAGAAGGGTTTTGCAGTATTTGCGG
>JAAYKG010000123.1 GCA_012522555.1 Armatimonadota bacterium | reverse complement strand
GTTGTCGAGGAATCTGCCGAAGCTGCCGGATACCGGCGAGATAATAATGAGAGGCTCCGTAGCGGATTCGCTGCGAAAGGTCACTCCGGAGACTCCTTCTGCGATCGGAACCGTCACTGCTGTCTACGTCGGCAAGGACCCGAGGCTCTCAGGCGCCGCATATGCTGTGGCTTCAGCGACTCTCGGAGCAGATAATAAGATCACGCTTGTCGATAGTTTGCCGGTGGGCACTGACGACGTGTTTATTAAATATAGGCCATCTACCGTGACAAGGGCGACAGTTGCTAATGGAACTGATGATGTCCCGATTCCTGATCCGGGCAGCATGGCATATGTAGTCGGCGTGTTCACCGTCGCCGACACAAACATGACGAGCAATCTGGTCGATGTTAGCGGATGGGCTCCCGGAGTGGCGTCAGTGCCGCTGTGGGGAGCGCCGATTGCACAGGGCACTAACCTCGTGGTCAAGTATGTTCCTTGGCCGCCGGTATATGTCCAATACTTTGCGCCGGAGCCAAATACCGCCAAGCCGCCGATACACGGCGTGTTTGTTGCGGGCGAGCCGTTGACGTTCAAAGTTTCGTATAAGGACGCCGATGGCGATCCGCCGACCTATCACGACGGCGTGCAGGGATATGTGCAGGTGGTCTTTAGCGACACCGGCCGCACATCCCAGCTCGTGCCGATTGGTCTAGGCACAAGCTATACCACGGGAATACCGTTTGGGGTTACGCTGACTGATGTTCCTGAGGGGACGCACCCGTATCACTTCGAGGCCTCAGACGGCTATGAGGTGACTAAGTACTATGGCAGTGGAACTGCGGCAAGTCCGGAGAAGGTTCAGGTCAACTATAAACCGACTTTGACCAACGGTAACGTCGACCATACCTCGGGAGCCGCGGCGTTCACATTCGGTGTCACATACACCGATCGAGACGGCGTTCCTCCTGGACCAGGAGGATATGTCAAGGTCATACTGAAACATAGGACCGACCCGAACGTTATGATCACGGTTTCGATGACGACCCGTGTGGCGGTGCCGAACTACGCGACCGGTGTTCTATATACCGGCACGGTGGATGCCACTGCGACAGGCGACGGCGGCGTGCCGGTCATGCCTTCGGGAACCTATGATACGACGTTTATCGCCAATGACGGCATCCAGAATGCTGATCCAGTGGCCGGTCCCACCGTGACGAGGCGCGATACCAATACGCCGCCGGTGCTGCTTGACTACGAAGTTCGCAGACTGCTGCCCAATGGCCAACTTGGGCCGGCGACAGGCAAGACTTCCGATACGTTCCTGTATCGAGCTTGGTATATGGATGAAGACAATGACGAGCCTGTATTCATAGCAGGCACAGGCGCGAGGCAGGTTGCCCTGACTCTGATAATAGACGAAGGCAAGCCTAACCAGCTTATAGTGCCGATGACTACAGGCGTGACGAATCCGGACTATACTTTGCCGGAGGGAATCGAGTTCCAGGCGAAAGTAACCGGAAAGAAATTAGGCCCAGGCAACCATACATATAAAGTGCGCGCAACCGACGGGACTTCCGAGGCTGTGCTCGCAGGGGGCGTGTTGACCATAAAGCCTGGCCCGATCTTGATGCTGCCATACTTCGATCTGGCGATAGTGGGCCGAAATGGCGAGCCGATTACCGATCGGGCGATCGTCGGCCAGGAGATTCTGATCAATGGAACGATGTACTTCCCGTACACCGATGCCAATGAGCAGCCTGGCGATATCGATAACATAACGATTCAAGTCACCAAGCCGGATGGCACCGCGGTTTCGCTTAACGCGAGCCTGCAGAATATTCGCACAGACAGCTCGACTAATCCGCAGAACTGGCTTGGAGACATTGAGGTCAAATATAGCGGCTATGTCGATCCGGCGCTGGTCACCGGCAAGAGCTTGACGCTTACCGCCAGCGGCCAGTGGATACTGAACGCGACATGGCCGGGAGACTCGCTGTTCGATGGCGTCGAGACCGACGCGGATTTCGATGGCCACAACGATCAGGTTAGAATCACTGTCAGCGGGCCGAGTAGAACGGTGGCTGTGGCTGATCCGGTCAAGCCCGAGACATCGGCTCCGGTGACGGATATGATCACACCGCCGATGATGATCGGCTCGACCAACCCTGGCGCAATCTTCGGCTGGGATCGAGCATCTGCAATGCAGATCGTTCGGTGGGTGCCGACTGCGAGCCAGTATTACTACTATGACATGGGCGGGGTGTTCCCGCCGATGCAGTCTGGTGATGCGGTTTGGATCAAGCCCAAACTCGGCAACTCATCACAACCTGGTTCAGGGTATCCTGCTGCGGAGTCGTTGGGGACGGTCTACACGATGACTGCGACGCCAAGCTCGCTCAACGTGGTTCCGATTTCGGTCTACGCTTCGCATATACTTGGCGTGTATACGAATGCGGCCAAGACGGGCGCAAACTACTACGTGCATGGAGTGGCTGCTGTGCCGTTTGTTGCAGGGGCCGGGCAGATTGCGCTGACGAGTTCGCTGCCGGTTGGAACCGAAACGGTCTGGGTTAGCTACGTCGGCTCGCAGAGCAGCGTGGATGAGGGCTGGATCACTCTGGATAACCCGTTTGTCCAGCGGGTATTGGTTGGAGGCGACCCGAGATATATGCATTCGCAGTATCGCTTGATCAAGGTTGCGGCACAATCCTATCCGCTAAAGACCGGATTGTCCGGATCGCCTGAACTCGATGTCGATACCAAGCTGCCGAAGCTCAAGTCGAGTTCGATAGCGTTGAAAGCGGGCTGGAACCAGATTGGCAACATCTTCTTCAACTGGAAGAGGGCGTCGCAGCCTGGAACTCCGGCTCCTGGCGGGCCTCCGCCCGCGCCGGTTGCACCAGGCAGGGTAGCGACCAAGGATATAGACCAGTATAGGGTCATTCCGATTCAGGCAAGCGTGATCGGCAGGGTGCTTGGGGTGTATCTCGATCAGGCTATGATGGGTGAAAACTATTATCAGCCGGGCCTGTCGACGCAGCCTTATCGACGTGGAGACAGCAGCATTCAACTCACGAAGCCTCTGCCGTCGTCTGCGACAAAGGTCTATATCAAATACGAGGCATACCCGCGAGAGGACGTCGGCATTCCGTGGAAGGATATGCGTGTGACCTATCTCGGTGTAACCAAGTCGATAGCCGAGGCTAAAGCCGCTGGCTGGATAATGGACTACGCGTGGCGCTACGATCCTGTCACGAGGCAATATGTGAAGGTCGCCGACATCGGAGGAGAGCGAGTGCTCAAAGCCTGGTCTGGCTATTGGGTCAGGGCGTATGTGGAGTGCACCCTGGAGATTGACCCGAACACAACGTTCAATGGGGTTTTCTCCGGTCAAGCGAAGAGTTCGGCGGTTGGGGCGATGTCCCCTGGGGAGGTCGTAGAAATGCCTCCGCCCGCACCGGACTGATGACTTACGGCGTGGCTCGGCGGTTGTCGGGCCACGTATATTAACTAGTGTTATGGAGGACTTTGTCGGCATGATTAAAACAGGGAAGAGACAAACACCGGCATGTATCGCTTTTTGCGTTATGCTCGTTCTGATACTGACGGCTAGCTCGCAGGCGGCTCTTTTCGGACTAATCAAGACCAAAAAGAATGATGCGCCTGTCGTTGTAAAGCAATCCCTCGTCATCTTCCCGTTTGACAAGGATATTGAGTCTGCGCAGGGCGTGCCTGACCAGTTTGGCGATAATATCGCAGGCTATCTGCGAACAGCGCTGGCCAACAGCAAAGGCTATTCGGCGTATCTTTACGATGCAAGGCTTATGCCGATAAAGCGGGCGGTGAATGACAATTATATGCGGGAGCCGGACACGAAGGCGCCGTATTTCGCTGAGAAACAAAAGTCAGCGAAACTTGCCCAGCTGCTTGCGGCTAATTGCTATATAATCGGCTCGATTGAAGGCTATACCTATGACAAGGCGAAAAAAACCGTAGAGCTTACTCTTAAGGCGGATCTGATACAGGCTGACAGCGGTAGAATGGTTCAAGAGTTCCTGGTTGCCGCGACCGCTGGGGATGGCAATCAGGCTGCGGAAGAAGATGAGCTTAGGAGCCTGGCGGCCGGCAAGGCCGTGACGGCTCTTACGGAGAAGATTCTTGGCACGTCTCCGGCTGACGTAAAAGCCAAGACCGCAGAGAAGCCAGCTAAAAAGAAAAAGTAGATATCTCATTCGCTGCCCGGGTTGCAAACCTGGGCAGCGAACAGTCTCCTCAATTATCTTCCTCTGGCGTATTTTGTTCGCCGATTATAGGCCCCATCCTCCTCTGAACATCAACTACGTGGTTCTCACGCGGTTTGATATATAGCTCATCGATTAATATCTTTACGGTGATAGCAGTGGGCACGGAGATGAATATGCCGATTATTCCAAACAAAGCGCCCAGCACCGTGACGGAGAAAATTACGCTTACCGGATGAAGATTCACCCCATGCCCTATTATCAGAGGCACGATAACATGGTTTTCGAAATGCTGAATGATGATAAAAGCGATAACTACCCATAAAAATAAACCAGGGTGTATTCCGAGAGCTACGATGGCCGGAGGTATTCCTGAGAGTACAGGCCCGATTATCGGCACGATCTCCAACAGTGCGGCGAGCACGGCAAAGGGAAGCGCGAAAGGTAGATGCAATATCAATCCCAGCGCTACCCAGGTCAAAATGCCGACCGCAAGCATGCCGGCCAACACGGAGTATCCCCATCTGCGTAACTGCACAGCCAATCGCTGCAGGATGTCCGCTGCCTTCTCAGCTCTGCCAGGCCCTAAAAGCTGAAGAAAATGCTCCACTATTGGGCGTGGATTGGCCAGGGTGTAGATTGTGCTGATAAACATAATGCCGAGGCTGGCGATCACGTCAATTGCGGTTATGGTATATGAGCCGATCCTCGCCAACGACGCGCTTGCGTGCTCTCCCAAAGCCCCAATGGCTTGTGATCCGTTGTCAGATTTGTGCGCAAAACCCAAAAAACCGAGATGGTCCGCCAACCATTTCTGCACATTCTCGACATATCGCGGCAGGCTATCGAATAATGCCGCGGATTGATCCCTGAGGACTGGATAAATATGCCAGCCGGCCAGAGACAACAAGCCCATAACAGTCAACACCAATAATATAGTGCCGCCATAGCGGGGTATTTTGTGACGTTCCAGCCAACTGATTACAGGGCTGAGGATCAGGGTGAACAGAGCCACCACGCTGAAAAGCAGCACAATGCCGGCTATGGCTGTGAAAAATCGTATGACTATATAAATGGCGGTCGCGAACAGCACACCGAATACGATCAGGCGGCGCACCTCAACCGTGTCTTGTTTTTGACTCATGTATCAGCCGTCCTTTGGCCTATGTGTTATATGTTATACCCAGCCTTTGCCGAACTGGGATGTATCTGTGTGCGTTTGGAAGCGAATCGTATGGGTAATACAACTCCAACGACAAATCGTCACCTACTCTTCGTTGGGAAGTACATGAATATAAGAAAATTACTCGTCAGCAGGCATACAAGCCACGTAATATGTTCTTTGCTTGAGAATCGAGCGGCGCGCCGATTTGTGTTCGATAGAATACGATTGCACCTCCTGCACGAAAGTTTCACTTGTCGGCCTGGAGAATGTCCCTCGCAAGCCAAACTCGATCGCATGGATGTCATAATCGGGCTGTTTAATGGGCTGGACAGGATAATCGACAGGGGCATCGTCGCAAAATCGGTTATGCTGCGCATGATCGATGCCCTGCTTGGGAATGTGTTCCTCAACGAAGACGCGATGCGGCTGGAGCGAGAGACTGGAACAGCGCCACCGTCTTTTGTGGTGGTAAGCCCCACCGGAAGATGCAATCTCAGATGCGCTTCGTGCTATGCCGCTGATGCTGCGCTCAAAGGCAGAGAGCTGCCGTTTGAGGTGTTCGATCGCATCCTTAGAGAAAAGCGAGAGCTGTGGGGTTCGCATTGGACGGTAATATCCGGCGGCGAGCCGTTTATGTGGCGGGATGGGGATTGGAATTTGATGAAACTCGCCCGACGTCACCCGCACGACGTGTTGATGGTATACACCAACGCCACGCTCATAGATGATGAACTTGCGGCCGAAATCGCCGACGCAGGCAACATAACGCCGGCAATTTCAGTCGAGGGCTTCGAGGCGGAGACCGACGTCCGACGAGGCAAGGGGACTCACGGGAAAATACTTCGAGCGTTCGAGGCTCTGCGGAAACATGGAGTGCCGTTTGCAATATCGGCAACAGCCACGCGTAAAAATTGGGATATTATAACGAGTGATGAGTTTGTAGACTTCTATTTCGTCGAACAAGGCGGGTTGTTTGGCTGGATTTTCCAATATATGCCGATGGGAAGAGATCAGAATTTGGAACTGGTGGTGCCTCCGGAGTCGCGGGTGGAGATGGCCCGGCGGATGTGGAGGCTGGTAAGGGATCGCAGGGTATTTTTGATAGACTTCTGGAACAGTGCTACCTGCAGCCAGGGTTGCATAGCCGCAGGCAGGCACGGTGGGTATTTCCATATAAACTGGGACGGAGATATTATGCCCTGCGTGTTCACGCCATATGCGGCGGGCAACATAAACGAAATATACGAGGCAGGCGGCGACTTGCGAGCGGCGATCTCATCGCCGTTCTTCGAGAGTATACGCAATTGGCAGCGCGAATACGGCTATAATCGACCCGCCGAGGAGACCGGTAACTGGCTGGCGCCGTGCCCTATCCGCGATCACTTCGATATGTTTGCCACAGTGACCGCCGCTTGCAAGGCTCGACCTATAAACGAAGAGGCCGGAGAAGCTATCCACGACCCTGTCCACCATGCCGGGATGGTCGACTACGGCAGGAAGATGGTGGAGCTGACCGACGATATATGGGCATCGCAATATGTCGAGCCTGAACAGTATCGGAAGACCTGATATGCCCGCACAGCCGGGTATACGCCGCGCAATAGCACAACAATACCACAGATACCACGAACTCGCAGGGGTCGCACTTGTTGCTATCACGGCGCATTTTGGATACGGGGTGCTCAATCAATCTGCGATTCCTCCATACGTAGAGGCATCCGGCTGGACCGCGCAGATCGGAGGAATCTACGCAGCCTGGCTGGTTGCTGAGACAATCGCCAAGACCCCAATGGGCGCGATAGCCGACGCAGTCGGAATGCGCCTAGTGTATGTCGTTGCGTCAACAGTAGGGGCGATTTCTGCATTTTTATGGACTATCACACACGTCCTCGGTGTGATTTTCGCGATCAGAGTAGCGGATGGGTTTGCGTCGGCGGGAGCGTGGACGGTTACGGTGCTTGCGATGGGCGGCACGGTTCGCTCGGGTGCAAGAACCGGGGCAATGGGTTTGTTTACAGTTACATATTTGTTTGCTCTAGCGTTTGCTCCGTTGATCGGCGGATATGCCAACGATGTTACGGGTTCAAAGCTGACCTCGTTCTATGTGGCAAGTATATTTTTGGCGGCAGCTGCAGTATTGGCGTTGTTTTTGGTCCCGGTCCGCCCACACATGGAAGAATCGTCACAACCCGGCGACACGACACTGCGTCGATCGTTATTTGGTGAGATATGGTTGGGGATAAAGACGTTTCCTGATTACATCGCGATTGCATTTGTCGCGTTTTTCTCGTTCGGCACGCTGATCCCAATTGTCAAACTCTTCGCGATGCAGGTGTTGTTGATGACAGAGACGCAGTATGGGTTGTTGGTTCTGCCGGTGGCGGGGATTGCGGTAATTGCAGCCATTTTTGCGGGCAAGATATCGGGGGCGCTCGGAAAAGCCCACACGGTGCATACTGGGATAGCGCTGAGCGCTGCCGCGATGTGGTTTGTGCCGTTTATTCACATAGCGTGGCAATTTGGGGTGCTTGCAGCGTTGATAGGCATTGGTTTTGCGATAGGTATGCCGTCGTGGCTGGCTTTGGTATCAGACCTGTCTCGCCCGGAGGTGCGCGGATCGGTTATAGGCGCGGTCGGCACAGGGCAGGGGGTCGGGGTCTTGTTGGGAGTGTTGTTGGGCGGATATCTTTACAGCATAAAACCCATTACAATATTCGGCCTCACAATAGCCGCCCATTATGCCCAGTTTTGGATAAGCGCAATCACGCTTTCGGTTTGTTTTTTGTTGACGGTGATCTTTGTTCGAGAAGCCACATCCGGCCATCGAATCTGAAGCGATCTATGGCTCCGAATCAGGCAACTTCAACTTTTTCGGAGCCGCGGTAGCAAGCAGACGCTTCTTCAACCAACTGCTCGATCAGCGCATGCACTGAGACGATCTCTGTGCATTTTGGTGCATTGGATCCGCCGAAAGCGAAGGCATTTTCCATAAGGCCGTTAGCCGCATCCGACAGGACTCGGGCTATGCAATATGGTGCGGTTGTGGGGTCGCAGGTTTTGAGGCATTGATACCGACACACGAATGGAGTAGTCTCCCCCTGAGCGATTCTATCGACAAAATCTCCGCCCACACACCTCGCCGGCATTCCGACCGGGCTGGCTATAATCTGCATGCTGTCCTCTTTGGCATCAAGGTAGGCCGCCTTGAACCGATCGTGGACGTCGCACTCGTCGGTGCATACAAATCGCGTCGCCATCTGCACTCCCGATGCGCCAAGCTCCAGATACCGCGCGATATCGGCGCCGCTGAATATGCCGCCGGCGGCAATCACCGGAATGACGGGATCGAAAGTGTTGACTAACTCCAAGGTCTCTGTGACCAACTGTTCCAGGTTGACCGGGCTGTTTTGTTCCAAATCTTCCCGTTTGAAGCCCAGATGCCCTCCCGCACGCGGCCCCTCGACGACCACCGCATCGGGCATGCGCCCATATTTGCGCCACTTCGAGCAAATGATTTTCAGAGCTCTCGCCGATGAGACGATAGGTATAAGCGCAATTCTGTCGTCCTCGACCAGCTTGGGTAGGTCCAACGGAAGCCCCGCGCCGGAGATAATAAAATCAGCGCCTTCCTGGGCCGCGATTCGCACTAGCTCATCATAGTCGGTCAGTGCGACCATAACGTTTACGCCGATCACTCCATTGCTGAGGCTTCTGGCCCTGCGGATCTCTTGGCGCAGCGCTTCTCGATTGACTTCGGTCGCTTTCTTGCCGGCAAGCTCGACGAAATCTCCCAGCCCCACGCTGGCGATAATCCCGGCGCAGCCTTCGTTAGCAACTGCAGAGGCCAAACGAGCGCCGGACACGCGAACGCCCATGCCTCCCTGTATGATCGGTGGATTGATTGTGATGCCTCTTATTCGGAGCGCAGGCAATTTCATAGTACACGAATCCTGCTTCCTAAGGGCCTGTCAGAGGGTCTCACAATAGGAAGAGGGCGGATTTGGATTCAGTAGCCGATAAACCCGTAATCGGCGTTGTCCGCCAAAGATAGCTCTATTGTAACTCATTTAGCTCCTATAAAGCTAGTGCATGCCGGAAATACACTAAACCTTCTCCCGGGGTGAGGGCGAAACCTACTTTCTCTCACAATCTTTTGTATTTCAACAGCCCGCCCGGTTTAGCTGGCTTACCCCCTCACCCCTGGGTTCCACGGTCCTAGAGGTGAGGGTGAACGCTAACACTTCAGGTGACATTTATTTGTGCGTTGGCTCCACAACGGTCGGTTGTGCTTGAGAATGGCGGGCTGCTGTGGTAGACTTTCGATAGTTCATCAGACGCGCTGCGAGGAAATACAATCAGAACTGGAGGGCACCCGTGAGGATCATATTACTGCTGTTAACACTGTTTTTAACATGCCCCGTATTTGCTGGTGCGCCACCTCCTGCAGCCTCCAAAGTGTTGTTTCTTGTGGGCGGCCCGTTTCACGACAACCCCGAACTCTATCCTATCGTGCAAAACCTTCTGCAAGCCACCGGTGAGTTCACGGTCACAGTATCGAGAGACCTCGATCAGTTCAAACCCGAAAACATTAAGAACTATGACCTTGTCATAATGTACTCCACCCGATTGACTCCCACCCCACAGCAAGAAAAAGGGCTGATAGACTTTGTGTCCAACGGGAAGGGGTTTGTGGGAATCCACAGCGCCACGGATACTTTTTTGGATTCCGACGCATACTGGAAAATGGTCGGCGGCAGGTTTACTACGCACGGTAACGAGTTGTTTAAGGTCAACATGACCGGCAAGAGCCACCCGATAGTAAAGGGCATGTCTGCATTTGAGATCAAAGATGAAAGCTATTGCCACAACTATAATCCGGACGCGAAAATGATCGTGTTGGCGCGTCGCGATAAAGACAGCGAACCCGTTGCGTGGGTGCAATACTACGGCAGGGGCAGGGTGTTTGTCACAAGTCTTGGCCACGATAAGGTCGCTTGGGATAACGCCGGATTCCAAAAGTTGGTCTTAAACGGTTCCAGGTGGGCGACGTTCAGGCTCAATCCATAGTATGATCAGAGTCGTGCGACGGGCAATGGCCTGTGAATTCGAGATTGTTTTAGATGGCGATGATAAGCAGACCCTGGTAGATACGGCTAACTTCGCTTTGGATGAGGTCCAGCGATTGGGAGTCGAGCTAAACTGTTTCAATCCGGCATCTGAGGTGTCGCTGGTCAATGAGGCGGCGGCTCACAGGCCTGTGGTCGTGTCGCCGGAGCTTTTCGAGATATTGAGCACGGCTCAGAGTATTTGGCGCGAGACGGATGGGGCTTTTGATGTGACTGCGGGAGGTCTGATAGACCTGTGGCGAGAAGCGGAAAAGACCCAAATTGCGCCGAGTGCGCAGGCGATTGAGGAGGCTTTGGCTAAGTTTAGCATGGGTTGGGTGCAATTGAACGAGCAGACCCACGAGGTGCGATTCAATGCCCCGACGATGAAGATCAATCTGGGGGCGATCGGCAAAGGGTATGCGGTTCGCCGGGCTGTGGACATTCTTAAAGAGTATGGAATCTCGTTCGCGCTTGTAAGCGGGGGGCGGAGCACGATCCAGTCTATAGGCCGCTGGTCGGCAGGCATCAGGCATCCGGCGAAACTCGATGAGCGTGTTTGCGAGATCGAACTGACCGATCAGGCGATGTCGACGTCGGGGGGGCCGGCACAACGCGACCCGGACGTCGACGAGTGCTTTGAGCATATAGTCGATCCAAAAACGGGCGCACAGGCTTATGGGACTGCGGCATCGGTTAGTGTGATTACCGATGACGCGATGAGGTCTGACGCGCTTTCGACTGCTATATATTTACGCGGGCCGGAGCTTGCGCGCCGCTTGCCCAATATCCGGGCGGTGTTTGTGGACTCCGATGCCGACATAAACGAAGTTATAACCTATGGAGAGAAGAATGAGTGATCAAAAAGATGGTCTGAGTAGAAGAGATTTTTTGAAAGGTTCGGTGGCAACGGCGGCGGCGGTAGGTCTCGGCAGTGTCGGGGTTTTTACCCATGCTCACGCTGAGATGATCGGCCCGAATGATACGATCAACGCCGCTTTGATAGGTGTCGGCGCTGAGGGCAGCATGCTGCTCAAAAAGGCGGTAAAAATCGCTGGCGTGAACTTTGTTGCGGTTTGTGACATTCAACCAAAGCATCTGCAGCAGGGGATGGACATCGCGAAAGGCGCCAAGGGTTACGCCGATTATCAAGAGATGCTGGATCGTAAGGATCTTCAAGCTGTGATAATAGCCGCGCCTATCGGGCTGCATGAGTCGATGACTGTTGATTCTCTGCGTGCGGGCAAGCATGTATTATGTGAGAAGATGATGGCTTACTCTGTGGATGGGGCCAGGCACATGGCGCGGGTCGCCCGCCAAACCGGCAGAAAGCTGCAGATCGGCCATCAGCGCAGATACAACCCGCGATATCGACACGCCTATAAGATGATACAAGATGGCTTGCTCGGCGAGATCACCCACGTGCGATCTCAATGGAACCGTAATGCGAGCTGGCGCCGACCGGTGCCGCAGGACTCCACCGAAGAGCTGACCAACTGGCGGCTCTACCGCAAATCGTCGCAGGGCTTGATGGCGGAGCTAGGCAGCCACCAGATCGACGTGGTCAACTGGATGGTCGGCGATGTTCCATCTGCTGTAGTCGGCATCGGCGGGCTGGATTTCTGGAAAGACGGCAGGGACATATTCGATAACGTCCAGGTGGTTTTTGAATACCCCAACGGAGTCAAATATACCTTCCAGTCGCTTACGACCAACCAGTTTGACGGTGCGACGGAGCAGGTTATGGGGACTAAAGGCACGATGATCCTTTCCGAGGGGCCGTGTACGTTCTATAGAGAACCCAAAACCGACGAGGAGATTTGGGAGAGCATGGCCACCAAGCAAGCCGCCGGCGGCAAGTCGGGGATTGTGTTGGACGCCAGCAAATCGCCGCGTCTCGAGAAGGCCGCAGCCGAAGGCAGCGCCATACCCGAGCTGGAAAACCTCAAAAAGGACGCCTACACACTTGAGATGGAAGACTTCTTCCAGACCCTGCGAGATGGCCACGAGCCGATGTGCTCGGGTAGAGTCGGTATGGAAACGTGCATCCCGGCGATCAAAGCCAACGACGCTATGGAGACCAGGCAGTGGACCGACATACCTGCCTCACTTTACAAGATATAGTGGGCATTGTGAGCGAAACAGGTATCAGCAGAAGAGATTTTATTAAAGGCGCGGCGGCAGGGATAGCAATCGCTTCCGCCGGCCTTACTTCGCGAGTTCACGGAGCCAACGGCAAGATCTCGATTGGTATGATAGGTGTTGGAGTTCGCGGAGGTCAGTTGTTCGGCGAACTGCAGGGGGTTGACAAGGCGCATAACGCTGAGGTTACCGCGATCTGCGACACCTGGCGTATCCGACGCGAGGATATGGCCAAAAAAGTGAAGGAACGATACGGTGTCGAGCCGCGGGTTTTTACGAACTACGAAGATTTGCTCGCGCTGGGAGATGTTGACGCCGTTATCATCGCGACCCCCGATTTTTCACACGCCGGAATTCTCACGGACGCAATCAAGGCGGGCAAGGATGTCTTCATAGAAAAGCCTCTTGCGAAGGATCTCGATGGCGCGAATGCCGCGATGGATGCCCATAAAGCCGCCAAGTCGATCATCCAGGTTGGCACACAGCGTCGAAGCGAGGGCAATTGGAAAGCGGCCGCTGAATTGATACATTCAGGTGTGCTTGGAACGATCAGCCGCGTTGAGGTCGGATGGAACGACTGCGGGCCGAGGTGGCGTCATAATGTCAGCGCGATTAAGCCTGAAGATGTGGATTGGAAGCGTTTTCTGATGCATTTGCCGGATCGGCCGTTCGACCCGCATCATTATGGTGAGTGGCAGTTGTATCGTGACTATACAAACGGGCCGATCGCGGTGCTGGGCGCGCATTATTTTGATGTAGGGTTGTGGCTTACGGGCGCGGATTTTCCGGCGAGCGCTGTGGCAAGCGGCGGGAATTACATTTGGAAAGATGGCCGCGAGCACGAGGATACTTTATACGCGATCTTCGATTTCAAGCAGGGCTTTGCAATGCGCTATCTGACCGGGTTAGGAAACTCGGCAGATGCCGGATTGAGTATATACGGAACCAACGGCGTCTTTCGCGAATCGACCTGGAGCGCGACGGGTGCGGGCGGCCGAGGGCCTGATATTATCAAAGAGGAGATAAAAATATCCGGCAATCCCAACGAAAGTCATATTGGCAACTGGCTGAGATGCATAAAGAGCCGCGAGCAGACCAACGCACCGTTTGAGGTCGGTTACCGGCATTCGGTGTGTACTATGCTAGGCTATCAGGCGTTGATGACGGGAAGAAAGATGAAATATCTGCCGACACTGCGCAGAATCGTGGAGGCGTGACGCACGGAGGGAAGATATGAGAGAATGTATTTTGCTGGGAATGACGGCGATGGTGATTTGCGCGGTGACCGGATCGGCGCAGGCGGTGGAGTGGAAAGTCGAAAAATTGCCCGGCGTTTATAAGTTCGTCGAAGGGCCGATGTGGAGCCCGTGGGGTGCGCTGCTTTTCAGCGATTGCAACGATAATAAGATATGGGAGATAACTACTCCGGACAAAGACCCAAAGTGTAAGGTCTTTCGAGATCCCGCCGGCCCAAGCAACGGTCTGGTTTTCGATAAGCAGGGCCGATTGATCGCCTGCGACTACGGCCACCATCGCGTCACTCGCACAGAAAAAGACGGCAAGATCACTGTGCTTGCTGAGTCTTATGAAGGTAAGCGGCTGAATAGCCCGAACGATATCATAGTCCGATCCGATGGCAGTATCTACTTCACCGATCCATCTTACGGGGTTAAGGAAGAGGATAGGCAGCTCGATTTCAAAGGTGTTTTCAGAATCACGCCCAACGGCAAACTGGAACTGCTCACCAAGGATTTCGACATGCCAAACGGCTTGTGTTTTTCGGCGGACGAAAGTAGATTGTATATTGCCGACTCGTCCAATCGACGACATATCCGGTTATTTGATGTTGCTAAGAATGGTTCGATCTCCGGCGGCAAGGTTATCTTTACGTTTCCTAAAACCGGGGTTCCCGACGGAATGAAGATTGGAAAAGACGGCAATCTCTACTCGTCAGGCCCGGAGGGGATATGGGTGTTCGACCCAACCGGCAAGCATCTCTACACCATTCCCGTGCCGGAGGTGCCTGCGAATCTCGCGTGGGGGGATGCGGACGGCAGGACGCTTTATATAACCGCCCGCACCGGGGTCTATCGTGCGAGACAAATCTAATTTTTCGAAGCCCAAATCGGGCTATTGAAGGGAGTCATTATGAGAATCGCTATCGTCATCATTTTGGCGCTGAGTATATTATGCTCGGCTGTTTACGCTGAAGGGACAAAGAAGATGCCTATTCTATCTTGCGACACCTACAGCCTGCGCGACCTGTTCGGGTCAGGCAATCTGGATTACCTGACCGCGCCGAAATTTCTCAAAGACATGGGAATCCCCGGCATCTGCTACAACTCGATCTGGATGAAATCCTACGAAAAACCATATCTGGACTCGATAAAGAAGGCATGCAAAGACGCGGACATGAAAATCACCGGCTTTATTATCGAGGGCAATGTGGCGACCCGCGACGATGCCGCACGCAAAAATCAGATCGCCGAGGACATCAAACAGTTGAAAGCTGCGGCGTATTTGGGTGCGCCGGTTGTTAGAATCAATCTTGGCAGCACGGGAAATGATGCAGACGACGACACTATTGGGGTGGAGCGCTGCATCGATGCGTTCAATCAGATTCTGCCGACAGCGAAAGAGCTCAATGTCAAGATCACTATCGAAAATCATGGCGGCGTCAGCCGCACGGCCGACAGGATCCTGCGGGTCATCAAGGGCACGGATCCGGAGTGGGTAGGCGCGTGCCTGGACTTCGGCAACTGGCCTTCTGAGACTCGCAACAGCGAGAGCGCGAAGCTGGCGGTATATTCATATCATGTCCATGCTAAAGCTCGCGGCTTTGAGCCGGACGGCGAGGCTACTGATATGAACTACAAATTCCTGCTCGGGCTGCTGAAAAGGGCAGGATATACCGGGGCTGTTTCGATTGAGTTCGAGGGAGCCGGCGACCAGGTGGAAGGTGTCAAGAAGAGCGTTGAGCTGGTTTTGAAACATTGGCCGGAACTGGCGGCCAAATAAAGCTGTATAATATATAGAGCTTCCAATCGGCCTCGAGCTGGGAGCACGGGGCCGATTTCTTCCGATGCACGCCGGGAGATTCTTCGTCAATTTGGTATAGCGTGTAAGGAGGATCGCCATGAAGTGCGCCAGATGTGGGCTTGATCTGCCGTCAGGGACAAAACAATGTCCAAAATGCGGATTGATAAACGAGTTCGTGCACAGCCCCGACAATAAAAAACGCAGCCCTTTGCTATATGTGATCATTGGGTTGGCGGCGCTTGGCTTGATCGCTCTTGTTGTCATGTTGGCAGCCGGGAACCGAAACCCGATAGCCGCTCCCCCTGGGGTGCAGCGCGAGGTTACAAATATTATGGCCGCGCCCCCCGCAGCCCCGCCGGAGAGCGGAATAATGGCCGCACCGCCCAGCGAGCCGCCCACCGAGAAGACTCCAGCCGATGTCTCAAAACCCAAACCGCCGCAAAGTGTGGTCGATTATCTCGCTTATGTCCAGAAGGTTGAAGAACACCGTCAGATGCTGCTCAACGATACTGGGGCTGCTTTGATGCTGGGTTCGGTCGGCGGCGGGTTGATGAGCATGATAAACCTGGCGATGGATCCGGAGGGCAAGGAGGCGCAGGACCCGTTGGCCGACTCAAAAAAGGAGCTGAACAGGCAGTATAAAAACTGGCTGCAAACCCTCAAGTTCTTCGACAACAAACCCGCTCCGGCTGAATGCCGTGAGTTTTCAGGGGCATATAGGAACGTGCTGTATCTCGAAACAAAAGCTATCGGCCAAATCGCAGCCGGTTTCAACTCTGTCAACATAATGGATCCGGGTGATATGTCTAAGCTTTTGAACGCTCTTCAAAAGATGAAAAAGGATTCCTCGATCCAAGGAAACATAGACAAGGCCGCTGATGGCGCCGATGCGCAGCTCAAAGCTTTGGTTGCCAATTATGACATGGAAAAGCCGTTCGATGTTCCGCGAGAGGAAAGAGGCGGCAACATAATGGGGTTTTGATCGGGTGAGAAGGACTTTTCGATGAGCCTGCAAGCTCCTTGGGAGGGAGATGGCAAGCAAGTTTGATTAAAAAATATGGAAAATATCAGGAACAAGCCTCTTAAAATAAGCGTAGTATAGAGTGAAGATCGAACTTATTCATCTTCTTCTCCTTTCACCTCCTTCCTCTGACCCTGGCTAGAGACCGGCCGGGGTCTTTTTTTGTCTTATATACGCTCGACTATCAGTGGTGGGATATTCGCTTCGGCGCCTACGGTGTAGCATCGTCGAATGATTTTGTCGGCGCAATCGACGGCAGTGGGGTCGTTGCCGTGGATAATTGCCAGAACGTCTCCTGATTTCACTGTGTCGCCGATCTTTTTCTCGATAAGCACGCCGACGGCAGGATCGATTCCATTTTCTTTACGCTGTCGGCCGGCCCCCAGGGCGGAGGCTGCCTCCCCTATCCCGGCCGCGTCGATTCGCGAGACTACCCCCGCAGAGCGGCTGCATACGGAGTGGACAATATTGGCTTGCGGGAGCAGTGACGGATCGTCCAGCACCCGTATATCTCCGCCCTGCGCCTCGACTATCTCGGCAAATTTAGCCGATGCGACGCCTGAATCCAGCGATTCCCGCGCTCTGTCTATCGCTTGTGTCATATTGCAATCAGGCTCCGCCAGGTTGATCAGCACGGCGCATAGTTCCACGCACAACCCAGTAAAATCAGCCGGCCCGCGGCCGCGCAGGGTCTCAATAGCCTCACTCATCTCCAGCGCATTACCGATTGCCCGACCCAATGGCTGGCTCATATCAGTTATCAGAGCGCCGACTCTGCGATTCAGATTCGTTCCGATTGCGACCATAGTATTCGACAGCTCACGCGCCCGCTCTATCGTCTTCATAAATGCCCCGCTGCCGACTTTGACATCAAGCAAAATGACCTCGCCTGAACACGCGATCTTTTTGCTCATAATGCTGGCCGCGATCAACGGAATGCTATCGACCGTTGCAGTCACATCTCTGAGCGCGTAAATCATTTTGTCCGCCGGAGTTATCTCGGAGGATTGCCCGGCGATGGCTGCTCCGATCTCCGCTAGTTGTTTGACAAACCTTTCCAGCGATAAAGTTGTGTTGAAGCCGGGGATTGACTCCAGCTTATCGACCGTGCCGCCTGTAAATCCAAGCCCTCTTCCGGACATTTTTGGCACAGTAAAGCCGCAAGCCGCGAGCATCGGCACGAGCGCAAGGGTGGTTTTGTCTCCGATCCCGCCGGTGCTGTGTTTGTCGACTTTGGTCGCTGCGATAGATGAAAGGTCCAACACCTTCCCGCTTTCGATCATCGCCAGCGTGAGGCTGGTAGTTTCATCGAAGCTCAGGCCGCGAATATAAGCCGCCATCAGAAACGCCGACATCTGATAATCCGCGATCTCCCCGGATGTATAACCCGCCACAAACTGTCGAATATCCGAATCGGCCAGCTCCTGCCCGTCGCGCTTTGCCGCAATTATATTCTGTGCTTTCATGATGACCCTAGTATATCAGATGTGCAGCTCAGGCGCCGCACTTATACGAGTACTAACCGGGAAAAACAAAGCTGCCCCCTCATCTAAATCCTCTCCCAGGTGCAACACGAAAGACCGCAGCCTTAACACCGACATATCACACATTATTTATTTGTGCGTAGGCTCTAAGATACTGGCAGTAGTGCAAAATCTTGCCTTAGCTGCGGGCTTGCAGTATACTCAAGCCAATGTTGAGCTCACAATTTTGGGGGATGCCATGAACATGAGAGAGATCACCAGGCGGGAGTTCTTGTCCGCAACTGCTGTTGGAGCTGCGGGCTTGGCGCTCGGCAGCGCGGGAATCCTTGCTCCGTCGCGTGCGCAGGGAGCCAATGAGCGGCTCAGGGTAGGGGTCATAGGCGCCGGCGAACGCATGGATACCTTGATGAAGGAGTTTAATCGCTTAAAAGACAGCCACAATTGCGAGTTGGTCGCGGTCAACGACATTTGGACCGTCAATCGCGATAAGGCCGTAAAGAAAATCGCGGATTGGTATGGTTTTCAGCCGAAGGTCTACAGGACCTACGAAGAAATGCTGGCGGCGAAAGATATCGACGCGGTGATGATCGGGACCGCCGATTTCCAACACGCAGAGATGCTGCGCAAGGCGATTTTGGCCGGCAAGCACTGCTATTGCGAGAAGCCGACAGCCAATACCCTCGAGGACGCCAACGCGCTGATTGCGGCAGCGGAAGCCAATCCCAATATTATAGTGCAAGTGGGAACTCAGCGTCGCAGCGAGGGCAACTTTCAGGCAGCAGCCGAATTTATAAAGAGCGGGGCGCTTGGAAAAATCGCGCGAGTGAATGTATCGTGGAACTACTATGGAGCCAGGTGGATTCGCGACCATTCTATGGTTAAAATGCAGGATGTGGACTGGCGGCAGTTCCAGATGGGTAGAACCAACAGGCCTTTCGACAGCCGCGTATTTCGACAGTGGAGGATATACCTGCCGTATTCAACCGGCATACCGTGTCAGTGGATGAGTCATATGGTCGATGCGGTGAACCTTGTTATGGGTACATCTTTTCCGAAAAGCTGCGTGGCGATGGGAGATACGTTGATCTGGAAAGACGAACGGCAAAATGCCGATACGTTTGAGGCGTTGTTTGAATATCCAGAGGGCTTTATCCTGAACTATACCACCGGATTCGGCAACGACGCCCCCGGCACTGAGTTCAAGATATACGGCACCAAAGGCACTTTGGACTGTTCGTCCTGGAAAGCCAGTGGTGCAGGCGGCGGCAAAGACATAAAACTGAGCGAGGAGATCGATATTAAGGGCGAACCCAGGCCGGATCACATGTGCAACTGGGTGGAATCGGTGCGGTCAGGAAAACAACCTATCGCCACAGTCATGAACGGATATGAGCATGCAATTGCTGTGGTGATGGGGGTTCGGGCGCAAGATACAGGCAGAAGGCAAATGTTCGATCCCGCAACCCGCACTATCAGCCAGGCTTAAGGCCAAATATGAGAAAGTGACCGAAAACAGAGTCTTCGGTCACTTTCCTCTCCCCTCTTTCCATCCTCGAGTCAATTTGGGTTTGAAAATATTTTAAGGGTATCTCTACCACTTTGCTTGCCAGATTAATAACTCACCCGCAGTCTAACCCACCAATGCTATATTGTCAAGGACTATTTTTGCAAACAACAGCAAATCGCACATTATGTTTTGTAACTCTAGCAAGATATGACGGAGACTGTTATTTATTTATGTAATACTGACGATACACGCGAAGAAAACAGAGAACGGCGGCTCCCTACCCAAGCGCTTGATATGTTAATTTCCAGCAAATTAGACATGTACCCCTAAATAAGGTCTTCCATTAGTGCAATATATCTGATATAATGCGCGCTTGATATCCATCAATATTGTCAATGGAGTTGTTTTGCACAATGTCCGATATGGAATTTGTTTTGACCCCGAATGGCTTTGAGAACGTTCAAAATGAACTAACTGATTTGCTGACCAATAAGCGGCCGGCGATCATCGAAAGAATACGGCAGGCCAGGCAGCTTGGCGACCTCAGCGAAAACTTCGACTATGATGACGCCAAGCGAGGCCAGGCAATACTGGAGTCTCGCATTGCCGAGCTTAAAGCGATTATCTCCCACGCCAGCGTGGTTGATGAGGTATCGACTGATGGGTCGATTGGAGTTGGTTCCAGAGTCACCGTTAAGGATCTCGACGAAGGCGTCCAAGACGTGTATTTCATTGTCGGCCCCGCCGAATCCAACCCGGCCGCAGGCAAGATATCCCACGAATCACGTGTCGGAGAGGCGCTGATGGGCAAAAAAACGGGGGACAAAGTGGTGGTTTTGGCGCCTAGCGCAGCAATAAATTATGAGATAGTCTCAGTGGAGTGAGCAGTATTGATTGCATGGTTTTGCGTGCTCCGGCTTGTTACGCAAACCGAAGCACGCGTTCAAGAGTTACAACAACCCTTTGGCAGATAGATTAGGCATTACCACCTGCCGCCGCTGTATCGGGGTTTGCATCCTTGCAATCGATAAGTGCCGTCACTTTGTCCTCAGAAATCCCAAGCACGACGGACATTTCCTCGGCAAGCAACTTCTTAGCTCGCTTAAGCTGTTGAAGTTCGCTCACTTTAGGATAACGTGGCTTTGGCTCAGTAGCCTTTGTGCGAATTGCACGGGCAAGTGCGAGAGGGTCGTTCCAGCTTACGTTGCGCAAAGCGCAGCTAAGCAACCCCTCATCGTTTTCGCCGGAGAGGATTTGGATGGCTTTGTTGAGTTTGTCAGCGGAAGAGATTGGTCTTAGCCCCAGCTCGCTAGCGGAATCAACCGGAACCAGGATTGTGGATGCGATTGAAGGCTTGGGGATCACGAAGAATTCTCGGATCTCGCCATCCTGGTCGCGTTTCTCGATATGGTCGATTACGCCGACGCCGTAACGCGGGTGTAAGACTGTATCACCGATTTCCATAAGGAAACAGTCCCCCTTCCGAGACCAGCCTGGTCGCGCGTACGTTGCTAACACTATACCTCAATAGTATAACTTTGTCAATAGTAAGTGAACTACCCCGATCTCCGCACGAATCAGTATATGTAAAAGAAAATAATAGAGGATCAGCAAACTACCGAACTATCAATACACATGAGTCTGTCAGGCAGATATGACCTCAGCTTGGGATTGATTTTATGTTGAATTGAAGTGCTGTTGACTTAAATGGGCTTGTGGTGGGATAATTAGGCGCGTAACTGCAGAGCCTCGCGAGGATCAGTTTTGAGCCACACTGAGATAAATGCCACTTCGGAAGATCGGCGTACGACACAAGACAGCGCAAAGAAGCCTGGTTCGATTCGGCTTCGTGCGTTTATTGTCGCGCTGCTGATTATTCCGTTCGATAACTATTGGGTTATTATCACGGAAAAGGTCTATAAAGGTCCCTACCCCACAATTATCTCCCTGTTTGCCAACTGCGTCTTTATTCTCGCTATTTTGATCGCAATCAACACCGCGCTGGCCCGCATCAGCAAAAGGCTCGCGTTTACATCCGGCGAACTGCTGTTGATTTATACTATGGTTGCGGTTGCGGCTTCGCTGGCCGGCCACGATATGGTCCCTTGTCTGGTTATGTTTTTGGGCTATCCGTGGCGGTTTGCGACGCCGGATAATAACTGGATGAATACATTCGTGCCGTATCTGCCGAAGATGCTGAGTGTAACGGACCTGACGGTTCTTAAGGGGTTTTATGAGGGGCAGTCCAGCCTTTATGCAAATGGGCACTGGAAAGCCTGGGTGCGGCCGGTGGCGCTGTGGTCGGCATTTACGATGGTGTTGTTTTATGTGATGATGTGCATCAACACCTTGGTGAGAAAGCAATGGACCGACCGCGAGCGACTTACTTTTCCTATAGTCCAGCTCCCGGTCGCGATGACCGATCCCAAAACGAACCTTTGGCGCAACAAGCTGATGTGGATAGGGTTTGGAATCGCTTTTACGATCGATTTAATCAACGGTCTTGCAGTATATTATCCTGCGATCCCCGGGATCAACCTCACCATTGTCGGCCACGATCTACGACCGCTTATGACATCAAAACCCTGGAACGGTATCGACTGGATGCCCTGGTCGATGTATCCGTTTGTGGTTGGGCTGGGGTATCTGCTGCCGGCTGATTTGAGCTTCTCGTGCTGGTTCTTCTATTTGATGTGGAAGGTACAGATGGTCGTTACGAGGGCGATGGCTCGGGACGCCGTGCCGAACTTCCCGTTCATCAGACACCAGGCATTCGGCGGGTACGTGGGGATTATCCTGATGCTGACGTGGAGCGGTAAGGCATATCTCAAGCAGGTGTGGCTGCGAATTATCGGCGCTAAATCTGAGCTTGACGATTCCGACGAGCCTATGTCATACCGCTCGGCCGCTGCGGGGGCCGCGATAGGCTTTCTGGCGCTGTGTTTATTTATGCGGTGGATCGGCCTTTCGCCGTTTTTGTGTATTATCGCGTTCTTAATCTACTTCATATTGGCTACTGCGATAGCTCGAATGCGCGCCGAACTGGGGCCGCCGGTCCACGATCTGCACTTCTCCGGGCCGGATTATATGATAACAACGAGCGGCGGGCTTGGGAATCTATCCCGTGGTGATATGGTCGGGCTTACTTATTTCTACTGGTTTAATCGTGCCTATCGCGGCCACCCGATGCCGGTCGGTATAGAGGGTATGAAGATGGCTCAGGAGACGAGATCGAGCCAACGCACCTTTATGAAAGGCATTATGATCGCCGCGCTGGTCGGCACGATTACGGCATTCTGGGCGTTTTTGCACCTGGGTTATCAATTCGGAACAGGGGCGAAGTTCTACCAGGGGTATGGGTTCGCGCGAGAGGCGTTCGGGACGTTGGATAGTTGGTGGAAACACCCAAGCATGCTCGAAAAACCCAACTGGGGCGCGAATACCGCGATGGTCGGCGGTTTCTTGTTCTGCGTATTGCTCGGATATCTCCGGACTCAGATATTCAGTTTCCCATTCCACCCGATAGGCTATGCGATCTCCGGAAGCTGGTCGATGAACCTTGTTTGGCTGCCTATTATGGTGGCGTGGCTGTTGAAGGTTCTCACACTGAAGTTTGGCGGGCTGCGGTTGTATAAGACTGCGGTTCCGTTTTTCTTTGGGCTGATCCTCGGGGAGATGACTATCGGCTGCATCTGGAGCCTGATCGGGATCACGTTCAAAATCCCATACTTCAGCTTCTGGGGAGCGTAGCTGTGTCTGAAAGGAGAGGGTATAGAAGCAAAGCGCCGACGCCTGCTCTCGAACGTCTCGCGACCTATTTCGCCGCCCTCTCCGACCTCAAACGAAGCCATCCCGAGACAATCTCCTCGGCAGACATAGAGGAAAGAACCGGGATAAACGCTGCTCAGTTTCGCAAAGATCTGTCCTACTTTGGCGAGTTCGGCAGGCCGGGAATCGGTTACATAACCGATGAACTTCAATCCCGCATCGCCCGAATTCTCAACATCGAAAAGATTCAACCTGTTCTTTTAGTAGGCACAGGCAATCTTGGAAGCGCTCTTATGGGGTATCCCGCGCTGCGTGTCGGCAATTTCCAAATAGTCGCGGCGTTCGACAACAATCGGCAGAAGATCGGCCGGCGATTATGGAACTTGACTGTGCAGGATATTGCCGACTTGACAAATGCCAACAACGACTTGCACGCCAAGATCGCGATAATTACAGTGCCCGCTGCCTCCGCGCAAGATGTGGCAGAGCAGTTAATACAAGCGGGGATTCGCACTATTTTGAACTTCGCCCCGACGGCGCTGCGCCTGCCGCCTGACGTGATGGTTCGCAATGTCGATTTTATGCAGGAACTGGCGGTGTTGTCGTTTCATCTGCCCGATAACGAAAATCACTAGTGAATGGTCAAAACAGTGTGTTTTGCTTCTGTGATGAAGCTTTGATCCACGGCTATCCGCCTTGCACCCAATTTAACAGCCGCCGCAATGTGATCCAGTGAACTGCCGATTATCACCACCGTCGATTCTTCAGCGCTCGTCGCGCAATCGGATTGGCGACAGTCTATAACCGCCGCCTGGCCCAACACAGGGTTGTAATTCGCTGCCGTATACGCTCCACCGAGATTCACCTGCGGCGGGTCGATATTTAACTGAAGCGCCTCAAGAACGATTCGATCCATCGCGTGCTCCAATTGGGAAGCCAGCAGATCGGGGTTTTCTGACGCCAGAGTAACCTGGCCAGGGGTGCAGTAGGTCATGGTGGCGCGCAGGATCTCTTCGCATCCGTATTCCACCACGAAAGTCACTGGTTTTCCCGCGGCCTCGCGCAGAGCCGTATTAGGAAGATAGTTCGCATCTCGCACATTTCGCAAATCCACTAAAAGCCCATCCGCGCCGGAAGACAGCGCTCCCGCGAGTTGGGGTTCGTTGGAAACATGCGCATAGATATAGACCGTCACGCCGGATTGCGTGCGTGATGGAATATGCTCCGAGGAGATGAAAATCTTTTTTCGAAGCTGTCTTTGCTCCTCGGCCTGTTGATAGTGGATCAAAGTCGATGGGTCGGGGTCGATATAAACCAGCCCTTTGTAGCCATCAACTATCACCAACTCGCCTTCTTGAATCGAGCCTGACAAGCCATCGACTCCGATCACACATGGCACATCGATTGTATATTCCGCAGGAACGGCTTCTGATTGGGAGGCGATACCGATAATATTGATTCCGGGGATTCTTATGCCTGCTCCAGTATTAAGATTATCGCAAGCCAGGATTGCTTCAGGGTAGTCGGCCGGTTTCGACCCTCGACGCAACGCCGATATCCCCTCCATAAGTAATGTGGACGATACCCCGTTGATGCCGCTGGCCGCATCCACATAAACCCCGACGGCGATTGCAGTGCCGGGATATTTAGCTGTGCCTCCCAAAGCTTTCATCTATTAGGGGTTAGCCATCACCATCCGGCTATCCTTCGGGTTATCCTCTGGGATCGACCGTCTGCATCTCCGCCCAGTTATCCCCGACCTTCACATCAACTTTCAGCGGCACGCGAATGCGATACGCGTTCTCCATCTCATAACGCACTTGATCGACCACTTCGTCGAGTTCATCGTGCGGGACTTCGAAGAGCAACTCGTCGTGCACCTGCAAAATCATCTTCGCAGCGCGGGGCCGCAGAGCCTGTGCAACCCGAATCATAGCGATTTTCATTATATCCGCAGCCATGCCCTGGATCGGCATGTTTACCGCTGCGCGCTCGGCAAACGATCGAATGTTGTGATTGGAATTATGAATATCCGGCACATATCGCCTGCGGCCGAGAGGAGTGGAGACGAATCCACGCTCCCGGGCTTGCTCTATCGTCGCGTTCGTATAGTCTTTCACCCCGGGAAATCGAGAGAAATAGGTGTCGATATACTTACGAGCGTCCTCAATCGGTATTCCCAACGTCTGGCTAAGTGCAAAGTCGCTCATGCCGTAGATGACCGCGAAATTAACGGTCTTGGCGCTGCGGCGCATATCCGGGGTTACCTCTGATTCAGGGCAGTTAAAAATCGTGCTCGCGGTGCGCGTGTGGATGTCCAGATCATGCTCAAACGCCGACACCAAACCTTCATCTCCTGTAACATGCGCAAGGATTCGCAGCTCGATTTGAGAATAATCCGCCGATATTAGCGCGCAGCCCGGCGATGCCACGAATGCCTTGCGGATATGCCGGCCAAGCTCGGTTCGGATAGGGATATTTTGCAGATTAGGATCGCTGGACGACAGCCGTCCAGTCGCAGTCACTGCTTGATTGAGGGAGGTATGCACTTTGCCTGTGGTCGGATTTATCAGCTTGGGCAGCGCATCGGCGTATGTAGACTTTATCTTAGTCAACTCACGCCATTTGAGAATATTCTCCACAATCGGATGATCAGGCGCAAGCGCCTCCAACGCAGCCGCCGAGGTCGAATAGCCGGTCTTGGTTTTCTTGCCCGCGGTCAGCCCGAGCTTTTCGAAGAGTATCGTCTGAATCTGCTTTGGCGACCCCACGTTGAACGGCTCTCCAGCAAGTTGATATATCTGCTGTTCCAGTTCGCGAATATCGGCATTCAGGCTCAACGAAAGCTCTTCCAACTGCCGCCGATCGACCGTGACCCCCGTCAACTCCATCTCAGCCAGGATCCCCGCCAGCGGCATCTCCACCTCGGAATATAAATCATATTCCCCGTCGGCGCGAAGGCGTTCCTCGATCAACGGCTTTACACGGTAGATGACTTCAGCCTCATTGCAAAACTGCTCCACCTCATCGGCATATTCACCTTTGCTCGTCACTCCGGCCAGCTCGACGGAGAGCTGCTCGAAAGCGATATCGCCGATATCATAAGAACTGCGCGACGAATCCAGCAGATACGCGCCGAGCATCGCATCAAAAACGACACCGTTCAAGTCGACTTTTCGCAATTGCAGAGCCGCGATGTTGCGCTTGGCGTCGTGAACAAACTTCGCCAGCTTATCCTTGCTCAAAATCGGCGCAAGGGAGGCTAGATCAGCCTGATACGCGTCGGTCATAGTCAAAACCAGCGCTTCTTCAGCAGGGTCGTTGACTTGAACATACGCCGAATGGTCAGCCCCGGTGGAGAAGCTCATACCGATAATTCTCGCGCGGACGGATTTATCGTCAGCAGTGTGGCACTGCAGCGCGAAGCTCCCTGATTTGCTCAACATCCCGATTAGTTCATCGAGTTCGGCCGCCGAACCGATCCGGCGGCACTCTCCGAGAGAAGGCTTTTCCTCCAGGGCAACTTTCCCAGCGGCTTGCTCGACCTCCGGCAGCCGCTTAAGCATCGTCTTGAACTCCAGGCGCACGAACAAATCGCGCAGCGCATCGAAATCCGGCTGCTTTTTGCGATAACTCTCCAGATCAAATTCAAACGGCACATCGGTTACTATAGTGGCCAGATGTTTCGACAATCGGGCCGTTTCGGCATGTTCTTCGAGGGACTTGCGCACCTTGCCGGTGGGCAGATCGGAGACGTGCTCCAACACTCCCTCGACGGTGTGATATTTCTCCAGCAGGCTTTGGGCTGTCTTGTCCCCTATGCCTGGAACGCCAGGGATGTTGTCGGATGCGTCTCCCTTTAACCCTTTGAAATCCGTCACTTGATCTGGTTTGATGCCGAATCGATCCACGACAGCCTTTGTATCATAGACAACGATATCCGACACGCCTTTGACGGTTGTTAGAACGCTGACATCTTCGTTGACAAGCTGAAGAGCGTCGAGGTCGCCTGTCAGAATCTCTGAGCTTAGGCCGTGCTCTCGCGCCCGTTTGACCAGCGCGCCGATGATGTCGTCGGCTTCGTATCCCTCCACCTCGATCACTGGGATATTGAACGCCCGGATCAGCTCCCTTGCTATCGGCGCTTGTTCGATCAGCGCATCCGGGGCGGCTTTACGATGAGCTTTATATAGCTCGTAGCGCTCGTGGCGGAATGTCGGCTTTGGGGTGTCAAACGCAACCACGACATAATCGGGAGATTCGTCCAACACTTTCAGCAACATCGTCGTAAGGCCGTAGATCGCGTTTGTCGGAACTCCGTCGGACGTCGATAGATACCTCATAGCGAAAAATGCGCGATAAAGCAGGCTGTTGCCGTCTATTGCGATGAATTTTGGTTTGTTTTGAGTCATAGAATCTATCGCCTATCTCAAGCCCATGCCGCTGCCAGTCAGTTGGTCGACGAGACGCTTTGTTATGGCCAGCTTCGCGGCGGCTTCACTTTCACTGGTGAACACATCCAGCCACGACAGTTTCGGTTTATACTCCACAACTTTAGGCTCTCCTGTGATCCCGCCGGCCTTTCCTGCCGCAAGTATCGTCTCTCGGATGCCTCCCATTTCGTCCACCAGCTTGACCTTTTTTGCCTGGCTGCCGGTGAACACTCGCCCATCTGCGATCTTGCGCACATCAGCTTCCGGTAGGTTGCGGCCCCGCGCCACGGCTCTGACGAACTGATCGTATGTGTCCATCACGATTCCTTCAAGTAAGGCCTTTTCTTCAGGGGTTAGCGGCCGATTTGATGAGCCGATATCCTTGAATTTGCCGGATTTTACCACCTGTGGGTTAAAGCCGATCTTTTTATACAGCTCGCTCATGTCTGCAAAACTCCAGATGACCCCGATGCTGCCGGTCAGCGTGGATTCGTCGGCGTAAATCTTATCCGAAGCAGACGCAATGTAGTATCCGCCCGACGCAGCCATATCCGCCATCGAAGTATATACCGGCTTTTTTGCTTGTCGAATCCGCATAAGCTCGTTATATATTTCCTCGGAGGCCGCCGGGCTTCCGCCGGGGCTGTCGATGCGTAGAAGGATGGCTTTGACGTCTTTGTTCTTTCGCGCTCTTTCGAGTTGCTCGATCAAATCATCGGATCCGGTTGTCGATCCGCTGAAAACTCCAGCCCCTCCGCGGCCGGAGGTTATCGTTCCGCTGACTCGTATAAGCGCTATATGCTTGCCTCTCTCCGAAACAACTCCTCGCGACGAAGTGCAAATGGCCCCTATCAGAAGCACAAGCAAAATCAGCCACGGCAAGCATCCTGCCACGAAAGAAACCGGCACGATCCATACCCAGCTTCTGTTTCTGGCTCCTTGCTGTGGTGGCGGAGCCGCTGGTGTATTTGCCACCGGCGGCGGGTTTTGAGAAGTGTCGTCGTTCATCGGTAATGCTCCTTTCCAATATGAAGGCGCTATTAGGAATAATTCTCGCTGCTCGTTGACACTTCCTGCTCAACGCATTATAATTTGACTACGCCGGAGTGGCGGAATGGCAGACGCAGTGGTCTCAAAAACCACCGAGGGCAACCTCATGTCGGTTCGACTCCGACCTCCGGCACCACTTTTTCATCCCCTCAAACAACCGCATCACCTCAGCGGGAATAGCCGATGCCTCCTCTCCCTCAAAGGAGAGCGAGTAGATGGTTTCCCTCTCCTGGGGGCGAGAAGTTTAGCATACGTATCCCCTCTCCTGGGGGAGAGAAGTTTAGCATACTATCCCCTCTCCTGGGGGAGAGGGTTAGGGTGAGGGCGAAATCTATTTTTTTCACACAATCTTTCATGTTTCTACAGCCTGCTCGGTTTAGCGGGCCTGGGGTGAGTGGGAATAGCCTGCCGCATCTACTTGAGGAGCGGATTAAGGTGAGAATATCCCTTGTATACCCTGTGCTGATCTAGTACACTGTCTGCTGAGGTGAAAAGCTATGCGTATCGCTCACAGATACTACGATTGCTCGCCACGAATCGTGCGGGCGAAAAAGAAGACTACTATCACTATCAAGCCTCTTTTCGACCACCGTAAATTTCACGATGATATCTCCTATCAAATCGGCCTGATACCAATGCTCGGGGTTCCCGGAACGACCAGGCAGACCGATTTTCAGAGGACGCCGGTGACCCCAAAGGACAACGCTATCACCGTGACGTTGGATTTCGATGCTGAACAGGAATATACTCTGCTGCTGGAGCAAGGGGATGGTAAAGTCGTCGGTGAGTTTGTTTTGTATGCGCTGAACCAGGATTTGTTTGAATTGCGCCCATACAAAGGCGATACCCATATGCACACCAATTATTCCGATGGCAAGGAATCTCCGGCGTTTGTGGCGGCGTCGTGCAGGAAGATCGGGCTGGATTTCGCGGCAATCACGGATCACCATAGATATGCTCCGTCACTGGAGGCGATGGCGGCATTCTCCGATGTCGATATCGATTTGCGATTGTATCCCGGAGAAGAGGTCCATCCACCGTCAAACCCGGTGCATATCGTCAATTTTGGCGGTTCGTTCAGCGTCAACGATCTTTTCAAGACCCCGCAATATGAGGAGCAGGTTGCAGAGTTGGAGAAGACTTTGACGTTTGTTCCGGAGGGACCGGCTCGGCGCATATACGCTTCTTGTGTGTGGAGTTTTGAAAAGATCCGTGAGGCTGGGGGATTGGCGATTTTCCCGCATCCGTATTGGGTCTACGGGTATAAATTCGATGTTCCGGAGCAAATCACCGACTTGTTGTTTGAACATCAGCCTTATGATGCGCTGGAGTTGATCGGCGGGTTCCACGTCTGGCAGGCGGAATCAAACATGCTGCAGGTAGCGCGCTATCACGAGGAGCGCGCTAAAGGCAAAACGATACCGATTGTGGGGGCGACCGACTCACACGGCTGCGAGCAGGCGGATTTGTTTGGCTGGTATCATACAATCGTCTTTGCTAAGTCTGCCGATCTGAATGATCTGATAGAAGCCATTCGCGGCCTCAATTCAGTTGCGGTGGAAGCTCTACCCAACGAGCGAGTGCGGGCGTTTGGGCCGTTCAGGCTGGTGTGCTATGCCCAGTTCCTTCTCCGCGAGATCTTTCCGTTCCATGATGAGTTGTGCCTTGAAGAAGGCAGACTGATGTTGAATTATGCGGCGGGTGACAAACGTGCAGCCGAAGCTTTGTCAAAGCTCAAAGGTCGAGTCGAAAAGCTATACGATAAAATGTGGGGTTGCGATAGTTGACCACTGCTGCAATCGGGCTTTTAGTCCTGTCGGCGTTTGTGCATGCGACATGGAACCTCATCGGCAAACGGCACGATCCGTCGGCGCGGTTTTTTCTGGCCGCAAATACGACTGGGGTAGTGCTATTAAGCCCGGTGGTGGCGGCCAATCTGAATATGGTGGCTAAATATCCGTCAAAGGTATGGGTGATCTTAGCCATCACCGGGTTATTTCAAGCCATTTATTTTATGGGGCTGGCCGGAGCGTATAAATCCGGCCATCTTTCTGTGGCGTATCCACTCGCCCGGTCGGCGCCTGTTTTGATGGTGGCTTTTGTCAGTGCGCTTATGGGCAAGGCAGGCCAGCTATCGACGTTTTCCGTAGTGGGGATGGCATTGATCGCGGCAGGAGGTTTGCTGCTGCCGATTCGCAGGTTTTCCGACTGGAAACTGCGAGATTATCTGCACGCTTCCACTATATTTGCGCTAATGGCTGCAATTGGGACCACGGGCTACTCGATCGCCGACGACTCCGCTTTGCGTGCGCTGAAAGAAAGCGTGGATGCAAATAAGGTCGCACTTACGCTGAGCTATGCGTTTTTCGAGGGAGTATCGACATTTATCTGGTTGGGGTTGATCCTTTTGATTACCGGACGCAGCAGCAAGGAAGCCGAAAAACCAGAGCCTCTCCGATTCGCAAACGTCGCAGTGGCGGGGTTCGGGATATGCCTCGCGTATACGATTGTACTTCTCGCTATGACGCTGGCCAAAAATGTCAGCTATGTGGTAGCCTTTCGACAGCTCAGTATCCCGATTGGCGCGATGCTGGGTGTTACGGTTTTGCGCGAGCCGCGCTCTATGATTAAGTTCGCCGCGATTACGGTTATGCTTATAGGGCTTGTGCTTGTGGCTGTGTTTTAGCTCGCTTTCATTCTTGACTATGCCGGGTATGCAGGGTAAAATGCACTACCAAGATAAATGGAGAAAACTGTGAACGTAGAACTGCTCACTTGCCAAAGAATGACCGCCGGGCTGGTATATCAGCCGATTCCGCTGACTCCTCCGCAGGTCAACAGGATATACGCCGACATAACAGAGCGTTACCCATTCCAGACCCTGCAGCATCTGCCGGACGGCGCCAGGATGGCTAACCCGACCAGCGATTTTTTTATACAGACCGGGCGACTGCAGGTCAACGATACAGTTGAGTTTTTCCCCAACTCAAAAGAGCGGGCGATGGAGCTGTTCCAAATAGCGCAAAGAAGCCTTCGCGTCCCGCAGTTTAACATTTTCGGGATAAAACTGGCCGCCAGCCTTCCGCTGGAGGAAGGTTACAACGCCGCCACGCTCATAGAAAAATCCGCGCTGGGGAGCATACACAATAACCTGGAACTGCTCGGCCCAGGCAGGCAGGGGGTTGGTCTGAGGATTGTACTGCACCAGGACGGGGTGCTGGAACTCAAGATCGAGCCGCTGTTCAGCGACCTGACCAAAATCTATGTGGAACTCGATATCCAGCACCCGACGGCGTTTAAGAATGTGGATATAGTCGAGTCGTGGATGGATTCGGCCTACGATTATTTGTTTAGAGAAGTCAAAGGTTTCTTGGAGACGCTGGCATAACACCCGATCAAATGGGTATATCACGGCAGAAAACAGACTGGCCTGCCGCGCCACAGATTGACCTACACGCCGCTCACACCGTACCATGCTCATGGAGGATTCCATGAGAGTATATATCGGCGCCACTCGGCAAAACGATGGCAAGACCATAACGTGCCTTGGTTTAATGGCCGCATTTACGCGCAAACTGGATAAAGTCGGCTATACAAAGCCGGTCGGGCAGCGCTACGTCGAGATTGATGGCGTAAAAATAGATGAAGATGCCCTTCTCATAAAAACAGTTTATGAGCCTGAATGCGAGATTGGGGATATGTCCCCGATAGCCATTCCCAGGCATTTCACAGAAAACTACATCGACAGCCCCAACCGCGATGAACTTATAGATAAGATCACCGCTGCATTCGATCGAGTGAGAGTCGGCAAAAACATAGTGGTTATCGAGGGGACTGGTCACGCGGGAGTGGGGTCGGTTTTCGATCTGTCCAATGGAGATGTGGCGGCGCTTCTAAATAGCAAAGTGGTTTTGATCGCCTCCGGAGGTATCGGCAGGCCGATAGATGAGATTATGCTGAATAAGGCTACTTTCGATGCTTTGGGAGTCGAGGTGGTTGGGGCAATTGTCAACAAAGTCGAAGAGGAGAAATACGAGAAAGTCGAGAGATATGTGAGGCTGGGTCTGGAGCGCAAAGGGGTCGATTTGCTCGGGGTAATGCCGTATAGATCGGTGTTGTCCAGCCCCACCATCGGGCAGCTCCTCGAAGATATCGACGGCAGGCTAATCAGCGGAAGCAGGGGGCTGCATAACAATGTTGAAAAAATGGTGATCGGGGCGATGCCCCCACACCAGGCGTTGAGTTACTTTACGCGCGGAACGCTGTTGATTACTCCGGGGACTCGTGAGGATTTGATTCTGACTGCGATGAGTTCTTGTTTGTTGGGAAGCGATCAGAATCCGTGCATTGCGGGTATGATACTCACAGGCGGCACCCCTCCGCAGCAGACTATAATGCAGTTGCTGGACAGGACCGCGATCCCGATTATACTCGTAGAGGAAGACACATACAGCGTCGCTTCAAAGATCGCCAAGCTGATTATCAAGATCAGGCCCGGGGACTACGAGAAAATCGGCGCGGCAGAAGCGATTG
>JAAYKG010000122.1 GCA_012522555.1 Armatimonadota bacterium | reverse complement strand
GCGCCGGTTGCGGACGCGTAGTCTCCGGAGTTGAGGCCGTGGGAGGTCTTGACGACCTTCACAACCACACCAGAGCCATCGTCAACGGTGAACGTGTTAGCATCGATCACGCTAACAGAGCCCCAAACGGTGAAGTTGGTCGTTGCGGCAGCGGCCGCAGTAGCTGCATCCAGGGTAGCCTTGTTGGAGATGCCGTAAGGTCCGGCCTTCTGCTCTTCTTCGACGATGAAGGTGAACAGAGTGGTGACCGCAGCGGCATTCAGAGCGTAGTCAACAGCGGCTACGCGCAGATAGTAGGTTCCAGGGCCCTTCTCAGGAGCCTGATAAGGAGTCCCGATCTCATGCCACACGTTCGGAACGCCATTGGCGTCGGTTCCGAAGTAGATCTTATAACCTCTAAGACCAGACTTGTCGTCGGTAGCGCCAAGCAGCGAGAACTTCGGAGCCTTTACAGCGCTCTGGGCAACGCCGTTCAGAGCGCCGCCAGCCTCAGTCGCGCTGGTCGGGTTGCTCGGAGCAACATCGTCCTTGGTCGAATAGGTCAGGCCTTGGATGGCTGTTCGGTCGGCGTTGGCCAATCGGGCATATATGCCGTGACCGCCGGTTCCGTTCTCAACCTTCACAAGGACCTTGTTCCAACCGGACAGCAGCGTGAACGGGCCGATGAATGACTGGTCAATTCCCACGGCGGTCGCAATCAGCTTGCTGCCGCGCATGTTGCCGTTTGTCCACACTCGAGCCATGTCATCAGAGCCAAGCGCCATATACGCCGGATAGATGTTAGCGCCAGGGTTGTTCACGTAGACCGCGAAGTAGCTGGCGGAATTATCTTGAGCGGAGCCATAGAAATTCGCACCGTTGATGTCACCGATGTCGGTATCCAGGGTTGTAAATGCCCAAGTCTTACCGGCAAGGGTGGCGCCAGTCTTAGCGGCCAACTGGGTCTCGTTGACCGGGACCAGATCGTAGGTTCCAACAACGAAGTCCTTATCGATTCTCACCTCGTGATCCGCTTCCACTCCGTGAGCATAAGAGCCTAGATAGGCCCAGTCTCTGATCACATTGCCAGCACCGCTCGGCGGGTTGTAGAAGAGATTGACCGAAGTGTCTTTGGTCATACCCTTGCGGTAGTTGATCAAGCCTTCCTGATCGCTCTTAAGTAGGATACCGTTTCTCATCAGATAGCGGTAGTCCTTGCCGGATGGCAGGAAGTGAGGTCTAAAGGCTTCCTCAGTGCTCACCCAGTTCGTGACCTGGCCGAGCTGCTCGCCGAAGTCTCCTCCGGGGTTGGCCCAAGGGGTGACGCCGTCGGTGGTCAGCCACCAAGCGCCGTTGTCGTCAGTAGTGTAGACCCACGGCTTGAGAACCTCAAACGCTCTTACTTGAATCGTAACTGATGAGGAGTAGCTGCTCAGAGTCGTCTGCTTGGGATTGATCTTGCCCATACCATGCAGCAGGCTCTGCGCCGGGAACGATTGGAACCCAGCCCAGTCTTTGAACTGCAGCAGGACTCGAGACCATCTCTGCTGGGGAACAGTTGTGTATGCGCCGATGTTGACCTGGCTCGTCCACCAGTCCTGGCCTGCTCCCTCAGCGCTGTCTGCAGTAATAGATCGCGATCCGGTCGCAACGATGTTGGCCACAGCCTTAGCGAAGTATGCGGTAACCGTCGTGTTGTCGGCGGTCATCGTGTAGTTGGAAGTGGTCGCGAGCGGGTCATTGAATGTCCCATTCTTGTTGCTCTCCACGCCCGCGAACTGGTAACCAGCAGCCGGGGTAACTTTGATTTCGGCGACGTCGCCTTCCTCAAAATCAGAAGCGGCCGGCCAGGTCTTGTTGGATTTTGTAACTGATCCACCTGCAACAGGATCCGCGACTACCGTCAAGGTGTAAGTCGGGTTCTGGAAGACAGCGTAGAGTGTGGTGTGGGCGCTCGGAACCACGTAACCATCAAGCTCTCTGCTTTGCTCGAAGATCGGGGTCCCACTCGCGTTCAGCGACCAGCCAACCCACGTGACGCCGGTGTTCTCTTCGACAGCAAAGTCGACCGTCTCTCCGGCCTCGTGCCAGCTTATCTCGTTCCACGCCCGCCCGTCGGGCCAGGTGATGAAGCCACGATCGGTCTTGCGTACAGCAACCAGCTTCAAAGAAACGCCGGTCTTAAACGTCCAGACATCACCCTTTGTTGTGCCGCTCAGGTTGACTGAGTCTATTCTCCAGTAGTACTGGGTATCAGCGGCAAGTGCGGCTGGCTTATAAGAATTGACGGTGCTGCTGATAGTGCCCTTATACTCAGGGGACTGCTTATCGGCATCAGCCACGGCATTTTCATCGGTGCCGAAGTAGATATCCTGATCCACAGCGCCGGAGCCTGCTGTCCAGGAGACCTTGTCGGCTACCTGACGATTGGCCAGATCAGTTTGCACAATGGCTTCCCAATCATACGGATCAGGGTTAATAGCTTTGTTCGGCGGTGCGGTGGCACACTTAACAGACGCCTTTTCATTGGATGGCAATGAAGTAACATTATTTGAGTCAACAGCCTTGATGCGATAGTAATATAGTACGTCGCATTCACCGCTACCGTCGCTGTATGTAGTCTCAGATGCCGCTACATTGGCGTCGAGGACTGCGAAGTTCTGGTTATCGCCATCACTGCGCTCGATGATGTAGTGATCAACAGTTCCATGGGTCGGCGCTGACCAGGCCAACTCGACGGCTGATCCTTCCTCATTCTTCGCAGCAGATGTCAACTCCGGGAAAGCTCTGCCGACAAGTTCGAATTTGAGGGCTCCGACATACAACGAACCGGAGACGCTCTGGTTGGAGTTTGTCAG
>JAAYKG010000121.1 GCA_012522555.1 Armatimonadota bacterium | reverse complement strand
TGTCGGATGTCCCGTTGGCGAACGCTTCGTTGCAAGGCGACAAGATCGTCATCGCAGACACGGTTAATATTGGCATAGCCACGGCGATTGACGGCGGCTTGCTTGTTCCGGTGGTTAAAAACACCCAAAGCAAATCCGTGGTAGATATTTCCAAGGAGATCAAGGCGCTGGCCGAACGCGCCAGGACCGGTAAGGCGACCGCGGAAGATCTTTCGGGAGGAACCTTCACGGTTACGAATTTAGGTGTGTATGGAGTGGACAGCTTCACTCCCATCATCACACCGGGTCAGAGCACGATTCTGGCTGTATGCCGGATAGTCGATAAGCCGGTCGCGGTAAACGGCGAGGTGGTGATCAGGCCGATGATGAATCTGTGTCTGTCATTCGATCATCGAATATTGGATGGCGCACCCGCTGCCCAATATCTCGCGCGGCTGCGCGATATCCTCCAGGTTCCTGGGATGATTTTGATCTAGGCCTGGTTCTGTTTTATGCGGGAGTGATAAATTTTTACGAGGAGGTACGTTTATGCAACGAGTGGCTGTGGTAGGCGCAGGCACGATGGGTAGGACGCATGCCAATATATATGCCTCGATGCCCAATTCGGAGGTGGTCGCCATATGTGACCTGCGGATTGAGGCTGCGCAGGAATTGGCGGACTCTCTATCGACGCGCGCTTTTGCGAAGCTGGAAGACGCCCTTAAAGAAATAGAATTCGATGTGGTCGATATTTGCACCCCGACCCCGACTCATCTCGATAACATCAAGACCGCTGCTGCAGCGGGAAAGCACATTGCCTGCGAAAAACCGCTGGCTCGAACGATCAGTCAGGCGATGGAGGCTCAGAGAATATGCGAGGAAGCCGGCGTGACGTTGTTTGTTGGGCATGTGGTGCGTTGGTTCCCGGAGTATCGACGCCTTAAGGCTCTTGTCGACAGCGGAGCGATTGGCGAAACGGTGATGGTTCGAGCGACCAGAGGGAACGTCGCATTTGGCGATTCTGATAATTGGTTTGCAAACTTGCAGATGAGCGGTGGGGCGGTCCTTGATCTGATTATCCACGATATCGACTGGCTGCGATGGTGTTACGGCAAGGTTCGGAGAGTGTATGCAAAGGGACTATATGCCTCGCAGGTTTCCGGGATGGATCATACGCTGGTTACGCTGAGGTTCGATAACGGCGTGATCGCACATATAGAAGGCAACTGGGCGCGGCCGGACGGGTTCCGCACGGAGGTGGAGATCGCCGGCACCGAGGGCTTGTTGGAATATTCCAGCACAAAGTCTATGCCGCTTATCATAAAGCATAGATCAAGCGACGGAACTAACGCCACGACATATGTCCCCGATTTCGTCGCAACCAGGACGCCATATTATTGCGAATTGGAGCACTTCAGCAATTGTCTGGAAGACGGCAAAACCCCGGATGTTACCGGTGAAGATGGAGTTGAGGCGATACGGATCTGTGAAGCTGCACTGAAGTCGATCTCCACCGGAGAGCCGATTACGCTTGCTTAGGACTGACGAAAAGGAGGAATGCCGGGATATGACGCCTGTTAAAATAGGAATGATGAGCTTCGCCCACATGCACGCATTTAGTTATGCGGCGGCTCTCAAAGAATTGGATTGTGTCGAATTCATCGGAGTCGCCGATGATGACAAAGACCGAGCAAAAAAAGTGGGCAGCGATCTTGGAGTTGAGTCTTTTGCTGAGTATGAGGATCTGCTGGCAACCGATGTCCAGGGGATCATCGTCTGCAGTGAAAATATACACCATCGCCGCCACGTAGTCGTTGCCGCACAGCACAACAAGCACGTTATGTGCGAAAAGCCTCTTTCTGTCAGCAACGAAGATGCCGAAGCAATGATTGAGGTATGCAAGCGAGCAAATGTTAAACTGCTGACCGCGTTTCCGTGCCGTTTCCACCCCGCGTTTTTGCAATTGAAGCAATCGGTGGACAACGGGGACCTTGGCAAGCTGCTTGCCATTAAGGCGACCAACCAGGGGAAGTGTCCTTGGGGTTGGTTTGTGGACAAGTCTCTGTCGGGCGGTGGTGCGGTGATTGACCACACGGTGCATGTAGTCGATCTTATGCGCTGTATGTCCGGTTCGGAGCCTGTGCGAGTCTACGCAGAGATCGACAATCGGATGCATAAAAAAGATTTCGACGACACGGGGATTCTGACAGTCGAGTTCGCCAATGGCCTTTACGCGACAGTGGACGCAAGCTGGTCACGGCCAAAGAGCTACGCAACCTGGGGCAACGTCAAGCTCGATGTGGTCGGTACCGACGGCATCGCGGCTATGAACATGTTCGCTCAACAGATCGATGGGTTCTACGACAAGAACATGTCTTATACATATGACTATTGGGGGGAGAACTCCGATTTGAACCTGGTGGCTTCGTTTGCTCGCTGTATCGGCGAGGATATGGCGCCGGAAGTGACGGGCGAGGATGGAGCGAGGGCCCTTGCGGTGGCGCTGGCCGCTTATGAGTCGGCAAAAACCGGCAAACCTGTCTCGCTGGTCTGATAGACTGTTCAGTTTGCGACTTCCATTCGGCGGGTAAGATGATATGGGTAGTATGCGATCTTATCATGTTCGTCGGAGTGACCGAAATGGAAGAAAAAATCGGCAAAGTAACCCATTATTACAGCAAACTTGGAGTGGCTGCGATCGAGATAAAGCGCGGTTCGCTGCGCAAAGGTGATCGCATCCACATCCACGGTCACACTACGGATGTCGAACAAAACGTCGATTCGATGGAGCTTCAGAATCAGCAAATTTTGGAAGCGGCCGAAGGCGAGAATGTCGGCGTCCGGGTAGTTGACCACGTCCGCGAAAATGATGATGTGTATAAATCATACATCTAGCGGGCATATGCCACCATAAAGATATGTTATGCTGCGGGGACGCGGTTTCCCATGGTTTGCATTTTGCAGAATCAGAGCCCCCGCAGCATACCTCTGTGACAACTCCTGCGCTTGACCATCTCTATTCGTGCACATATAATCAGTTCGATGAAGCCGTTGGTTTGTGAAATAGATTCGGCGCTGTTTGATCTTGACGGCACGCTCGTCGAGACCAATATTGACTTCGCGCTTATGCGGCGCGAGATGATTCGCATGGCCGCCGAAGTTGGGCTTGCCCAAGATGATATGCAAAAATTGGACATCCTGGGCATAGTCAACGCTGGGGTGCAATCTCTCGGCGATGGCTCTGATCGTGCGCTGCAATATCGTGCAGAGGCTATGACTATTCTTGAGGAAATCGAGCTGCGACACGCGCATGAGACAAGAGAAATACCCTTCGCCAGAGAGATGATATCGCGCCTGAACGAAATGGGCGTGCCGACCGGAATCGTCACCCGCAACTGTCGAGCGGCAAGCGAGGTCTCGTTGAGAATCGCTCAAATCACCACGGATGTGATGATTTGCCGGGAGGATTCCAGCCTGCACAAACCCCATCCAGAGCCGGTTTTGATTGCGCTGTCTCGCCTGAATGCGCGTCCGGCAAACTCGGTGATGGTCGGAGATCACACTATGGATGTGTTGAGCGGCAAGGCTGCGGGGACCAAAACGATTGGGTTTCGCAGACCGCACCAGCCGGAGAATATGTTCGACGGCGCGAGCCCTGATTTGATTATATCTGACTTGAGAGAGGTGCTGGGTGCGATTATCGGTTGCGCTGGTTAATTGGAACACCACTGCACTGTTGGGCGCATGCCTGCGCTCTATAACGGCGTTTCCTTTTGCCGGTGAATACGAGATAATAGTCGTCGATAACAACTCCAAAGACTTCGACGAGGCCGATTTCCGCCAGCAATTTCCGCAAGTCAAATTGATTCGCAACCCCGACAATGCGGGCTATGCAAGAGGCAATAACCAGGCTCTGGCGGTCGCGCAAGGCGAGTATGTTTTGTTGCTCAACCCTGACACCGAAGTGACGGATGGCGCAGTTGAATCGCTGACAGAGTTTATGGAAGCGCACCCGAGTGCAGCAGCGGCGGGGGCGAAGTTAATACGGCCGGACGGTTCAATCGACCGATCTTTGCGCTCGTTTCCGTATCCGGGTGCGATTGCGTGGGAATATTTGGGGCTGTCTCGTCTGTTCCCGAAGAGTAGGATGTTCGGCAGTTACAGGATGAGATGGTTTGGCTATGACAAAACGATTGAAGTCGACCAACCGATGGGTTCGGCCCTTATACTGAACTCCGCGGCGCTCAAAGAGATCGGAACTATGGATGAATCGTTCCCGATATTCTTTAATGAGGTAGACTTGTTGTATCGGGCGAAGCAGGCGGGATGGAACATATACTTTGTGCCCGATGCGGTTGTGGTCCACCACGGCGCGTCCAGCACAAAACAGGTTCGGCGCAAAGAGATGGTTCGCGAGTCTCACCAAAGCCTGCTAAAGTTTTATGAGAAACATTTCAAAGGGCGGATTTGTCCAATCGTGTATTATTTTACCATTGCTTGCATACGAACCAGTATGCTTTTGAGAGGTTAAGAGCTTGGTCGATGTGACCGTTAGCATTGTGAACTGGAACACCCGTGATGAACTGCGAGAATGCCTGGCATCGATTCTTGAGCAGCGCGATTCGGTCCATTTGGAAGTATATGTGGTGGACAATGCCTCGTCGGACGGCAGCGCCGAGATGGTGGGCTGTGAGTTCGCCGACAGCGTCACTCTGATCGAAAACAGCGAGAATCGTGGCTTTGGGGCTGCGCACAATCAAGTTATAGAGCAATGCTCCGGTCGATATGTGCTGCTGTTGAATCCGGATTGCCGGGTGCTGAACCCGAATCTGCTGCGTATGATGGTCGATTATATGGACAGCGAGAAAAACATTGGGATGGTCGGCCCGCGAATTTTGAATCCCGATGGCTCTCTGCAGTTTTCCGCCAGGCGATTTCCGCCGATGTTTGCGGGGATATTCCGGCATACCGCGCTGGGTCGGTTGTTTCCTGACAATCGGTTCGTCAAGGGTTATCTGATGACCGATGTGTCGCACGACCGGATAATGGACGTTGACTGGCTTTCCGGCGCGGCGCTTATGTGCAGGCGTGAGGCGTTCGAGGAGATCGGGCTGCTTGATGAGCGGTTCTTTATGTATTGCGAGGATGTCGACTGGTGCAAGCGCGCGCACGATGCGGGATGGCGGGTGGTATACTATCCGGAGGTGGAAATCTCACATAGAATCGGCGCCGCGAGCGATAAAAATCCGATCCCGATGATAAAACAGCACCATCGAAGCATGCTGCTATACTTCATTAAACACAACGCGACAAGCCCGAAGATTTTGCTGACCCCTTTTGTAGTGGTTGCGCTTTGGCTGCGAACCTACGCGCGGGCGAGGCTTGTCAAACTGTAACCTAAGCAGCCATATCTAGATCGTCATTGGTATCATGCGAGTTTGGATGGCTCATCCAGTTGTCGCAATCCAGCCGGGAGCAGTAAAACATCTTTTTTCGTTTGCCGTCGTGGGTCACGACATCAGCTATATACGCGTTGCCGCACCTGACGCACATCAGTGGGTCCATAATTTTGATGACTTTGAGTTTGCTCTCGGTCGGGTTTGCCATGTTCTGCTCCATTTGACAGCGCTTATCTTGATTCCAGTCAGTGTCGTGGCTAAAACCACGCGATGCCCTCGATTGATTATCGGGCAAAGCTGGGCTGCTAATTAGGTATTCCACACAAGGGATCGATCATGCTACAATCCGGTGGAGATGGATAAACACTTAGACTCATTTTTAGACCACCTGCGGCTGTCACGCCGCGCGAGTGAGCATACACTGCGTGGCTATTCATCGGACATCAACCGATTCCTTGAATTCGCGCGGCAGGCCGACGGGGAGATTGATCGCGTATTGCTCCGCCGCTATCTCGTGCATCTTCAAAAGGATGGGCGGGCGAAAAGTTCGGTGGCGCGAGCATTGGCGTCCTTGAGGGCGTTTTTCGGCTATCTTATGAAACGTGGGATCGTTGATACCGACCCCACGGAGGGCTTTCGAGGGCCTGGTCAGCCGACCAGATTGCCGAAAGTTGTGCCGGAGGATATTATAATGCGCTTGATGGAAGCGCCGGATCGACAAAGCCCGGTTGGTTTGAGGGATTGCGCAATTCTCGAAACCCTGTACGCTACGGGGTTACGTGTCAGCGAACTGCTCAGCCTGCGGGTAGCGGATGTCGAAAGTGGAGCCGATGAGGTGGTGGTCACAGGTAAGCGCGATAAACAACGCGTGGCGCTGATCGGATCGCACGCCAGAGCCGCTATCGATGCGTATCTGTCAATGGGAAGGCCCCATTTGGCTGCGAAGAACCCGCAGCCTCCTGAGGCATTGTTTCTGGGCCACAGAGGAACACGCCTGGTGGCGACTTCCGTGCGCAGGATACTTGATAAACATGTCGAACATGTATGCAGCACGCTTAAGATCAGCCCGCACACGCTGCGCCACTCATTCGCTACTCATCTTATGGATCACGGCGCGGATTTGAGGAGCGTGCAGGAGCTTTTAGGGCACGAAAGCGTGTCAACAACCGAGATTTATACGCACGTCTCGAGGGAAAGGTTAAAAGAGGTCTACGATCGCACCCACCCAAGGGCGTCGGCGGATGCGGATGTTATGCAGAGATAGGATCGAAGAGCAACTGGAGATGATTCAATGGAAATGCACGCTACGACTATTTGCGCGGTTAAAATAGACGATAAGGTCGCGATCGCTGGGGACGGGCAAGTTACGCTGGAAAATACGATCATGAAGGGCACGGCCCGCAAGATTCGGCGAATCTATGACGACAAGATTTTGATGGGATTTGCGGGATCAGTGGCGGATGCGCAGGCTTTGTCCGATAAGTTTGAGGGCAAAGTAAAGGAAGCGCACGGAAATCTCAAAAGGGCGGTCATCGAGTTCGCCAAAGAATGGCGTACGGATCGCATTCTGCGCAGGTTGGAAGCGCTTATGATTGTCGGCAATGCGGAATATTTGTTGGTGGTGTCCGGCAGCGGCGAGGTGATCGAACCCGACGAGGGAATAGCGGCGATAGGCTCCGGAGGGGCATATGCGGCGGCTGCGGCCCGAGCGCTGATCAGAAACACGGACATGTCGCCCAGGCAGATAGTGGAGCAGGCTTTGAATATAGCGGCCGATATTTGCGTGTATACCAATCATCATATCACGGTTGATGAATTATAAATGTGCTGCTGGATTGGACTATAACGAGGTGTAAATTGAAGGAAACAAAAGAGCTTACTCCCAGGCAGATCGTTGAGGAGTTGGATAAGTATATTGTGGGGCAGGCGAAAGCAAAAAAGGCCGTGGCGGTGGCGCTTCGAAACAGGCACCGGCGGCGGATGTTGTCTGATGATCTGCGCGATGAAGTCATTCCGAAGAATATTTTGATGATCGGGCCAACCGGGGTCGGAAAGACTGAGATTGCCCGTCAGCTGGCCAACCTCGCAAACGCACCATTCACCAAAGTCGAGGCCACCAAGTTCACGGAAGTTGGTTATGTTGGCCGTGACGTCGACTCTATGGTTCGCGACTTGGTGCAGCGTGCGGTAGCGATGGTCGAAAAAGAGAAAATCGAGGAAATCAAACCCATCGCTCGTCAGAGGGCTCTCGAGCGGGTGCTGGATATTCTCGAACCACCTGCTCGCCGCGTCGGACAGGCTAATGTGCCCAAGCAATGGATGGATTCATTGCAAAGCGCTATGGGGCATATCTTTCCTGGAACCGGCAACCCTGCTCCCTCGCCGCAGATTGACGCGGATTACGAAGAAGAGCCTGAATCGGATGAATATTCGCGGGATCAAGTCGAGCGTAAAGAACGTATACGCGACCGCCTCCGAACTCAGCTACTTGCGGGAGAACTGGACGACCGCGAGATATTTGTGGACATTGAGGAAACCTCGATGCCGCACTTTCAGGTGTTCGGACAACAAGGGCTGGAGGAAATGGGAATGGATATGTCTGGCATGCTGGGCAATTTGTTCCCTAAACGGCGCAAACGCAAGCAGGTAACAGTCGCTGAAGCTAAAGAGATCCTCGCGGAAGAAGAAGCCCACAGTCTGATCGACCAAGAGGCCATCAGCCGCGAAGGAATCGAGCGGGCTGAGCAGACCGGCATTATTTTCGTCGATGAGCTGGATAAAATCGCCGGGCGCGAAAAAGAGGGTGGGCCGCAGGTTTCTCGCGAAGGAGTGCAGCGGGATATCTTGCCGATAATCGAAGGCTCAACCATAACCACCAAGTTTGGGCCTGTCTCCACAAACCACGTCCTGTTCATTGCGGCGGGGGCGTTTCATATAGCCAAGCCGTCAGATTTGATCCCGGAACTGCAGGGCAGGTTGCCGATTAGAGTTGAGTTGGAGAGTCTGACCGAGGCGGACTTCGTTCGTATATTATCTGAGCCAAAAAACGCGCTCATCAAACAGTATACGGCTCTGTTGGCGACCGAAGACGTGGAGATTCAGTTCACTGAGGACGGCATTCGGGAGATCGCCAGAATCGCGAGTGAAGTGAACACATCTATGGAGAATATCGGAGCGCGGAGGCTTCATACCATTATGGAACGGCTGCTCGAAGAGGTCTCGTTCGATGCGCCGGATAACGTCGAAAAAACAATCAAAGTGGATGCCGCTTATGTGAGCGAGAAACTGGCCGATATCGTCAAAGACGAGGATCTGACCAGATATATTCTTTAACGCATAAAGTCTATCAATATTCAAAATATACCGGCGTTCTCGGGAATCTGGGGCTATTGGCTGCGGCGACGACCGCGTTGCTGACCGCCGAAGCGACCAGATCATTGAAAACGCCGGGGATTATATAGTCCGGCCGCAGCTCGGATTCGGGAATCACATCTGCTATAGCTTTCGCAGCCGCTCTCAGCATCTCTCTCGTCACTCGCTGTGCGCGGGACTCCAGCAATCCTCTGAACAGCCCCGGGAAGCACAGGGCATTATTGATCTGGTTGGGATATTCCGATCTGCCGGTCGCGACTATGGCGGCAAAGTCCTCCAACTCCTCCGGGTCGATCTCGGAAACAGGGTTGGACAGCACAAAGACGATAGAGTCTTTTTCCATCACCCGAACATCCGAGGGCCGCAGGATATTGGCTCCCGCTGCACCGATGAATATGTTTGAACCTTCTAAAACACTCGACAAATCGCCGGCTCTTTTCTCCGAGTTGGTATTGTCGGCGAGCCATCGCTTATGGGGGGGCAAATCATTTCGACCAGCGTGTATGGCGCCCTTTCTATCGCAGACGACAATATCCCCAATGTCCAGATGCAGCAGCATCCTTGCACACGCGGTCCCAACGGCTCCCGCACCACACACCACAGCGCGAAGATTATTGGCTGCCGCGCCTGTGATCTTCAGCGCGTTTATCAGTGCGGCGGCCATCACCGCCGCAGTGCTGTGCTGATTGTCGTGCAATATCGGGATGTCGATGGCGTCGGTCAGTTCACGCTCGATCTCAAAACAGGCCGGAGCGGCTATAGCTTCCAGGCTGATCGCTCCGAATGTACAGCTTATAGCCCTCACCATCTCTATCATAGAGGCAGTATCCTTCACATCGAGACAGATGGGGAATGCGTTCACCCGGCTCAACTCTTTGAATAGAACTGCTTTGCCCTCCAATAAAGGGAGTGCCGCGGCAGAGCCGATATTTCCCAATCCGAGCACCGAAGTCCCGTTTGTCACGATTCCAACAATGTTATTGCGTATCGTGTTAACGCGTGCAGCAGATTGATCTTTGTGGATTGCCGAGCTGATGCGGGACAGTTCGGTGTTGCAGGCCATCGAGAGATCGACATAATCTTTCAGGCGGGCTGTGGATACAATCTCCAGTTTGCCGCCTTCGCGCAGTTTGTAGTTGGACTCCCAGGTATCGATCATCTCGACGTTCGGCACGCCTTGAATTGTCGATTTCAGCTTGCTGGCGTGGGCTTTACTAGCCGCATTGAGGCTGAAGTCGCGGATGATGTGAGTTTTCTCCGTTCTCACTATCGTAATAGAGCCTATCCGGCCTCCCGCCTCCGCAATCGCGCCCGTGACTTCGGAGAGTTTGCCGATCGTATTCGGATAACGCAGGCGAACGGTTATGTTGTTTTCAGAAGAAAATGGCTGCATAATACTGTTTCCCTTGCCTTATGTGGCAGGCGATAGCCAAGTCCATTATTTCCTGGTAAATCAATATTGCGTTGCGCTGGTAAAACTGAAACTGCCGAGCTTGATTGCCGGAGCCAGGACGCCTTCCTCGAGTTTCAAGTCGCTGCCGAGCGCCTGGACCCCCGACAGCGCTTTTGTGATGCTTTGGGTAAATCGCATATTCTTAACAGGAACAGTGATTTTACCGTTTTCTATCAAAAACATTCCGTCGCGGGTCATTCCGGTGAAACTCGCGCTCATTTGATGGGCCACATTAGTATAATGAAACCTGGTGACCAGCACGCCGAGCTTCGTCGACGCGATCATCTCATCAACACTCGAACTGCCGGGCGCGACAATAAGATTCTCCGCGAGACCCCGCGGAGCGTGTCCGGTCGATTGCTTGTTTTCTCTGTGCGCCGTATAGGAATCGTACAAAAGGGCGTTTGCGACCCCATCTTTAATGAGATCGACACGGCGCTTGGCTACCCCCTCCGTGTCTATGGGGGATACGATGGTGCGCGGATCAAGCCCATCATCCCACAGGCTGATGGAGTCACTCACAACTTTCTGCCCGAGTTTGCCGCAGACCCAACTGCGGCCCTCCTGATAATCAAATGCGCGAAAACCCATCCACACGAGCATGTTAATCATATCCGCGACCGCATACGGCATCAGGATGCACTCGTAGTCCCCTGGTTCGAGCGCGATTGGGTTCGCGCTGTCGTGGGCCAGTTTGGAGGCTTGTGCGCCGATCCGGCGGCCGTCAATATTCGTCACATCGTTTGTTGTCGACGCTGCGTATCCGAACCCGCCATTCGGACCTGTCACAACAGTCAATAAATTCGCATAGGAACTGCGCTCGGATGAGTCGACCCCCAAGGTGTTTTTGACATAATAGTCCCCGGATCTCACCGTAAACGACCCAGCCGCGCTGCCGCTTATCTTGTCCGATTCACCGATAAGGGCCAAAACCGTTTTTGCACGCTGTTCAGGAGTGCTGGCGGCGGTGGAATCGCAGTGGGATTCGACATTTGCCACATCATACATTGGTTTGGGCAGCGAAATGAAATCCGGGTTTTCGCCTTGAAGACGCGCCATTTCAACTACCCTGTCCACCAGTTCAATAACACCGGATTCATCGAGGTTGTTTGCTGAACCCGACGCGATCTTTTTGCCAAAAACCGCCCTGACGCTCATAACGTTATTCTCAAAGATCATATTTTGGTGGATCGCCGAGTTCGCAAAACGTGTGAGCGCGGATTTTCCGATATACAGGCTGGCCTCGGTTTGATCCGCCGGCGAATGATCCAGCGCGATTGCTAACAGTTTATCCGGTGTCATTGTGCACCCTCCGTCCTGACCTTTCGGAAGCGCGCCGGCGCCACGCCGTGGCCAACGTGGGCAGTCTGGCCGGGTTCTCCTTTGCCGCAGTTTGGGGTACCCCAAATGTGCCAGAAGTCGTCGCCGCAAATAGCATCGCAGCTTCCCCAAAACTCAGGTGTCATGCCGGAATAGATCGGATTACGCAATATTTTGCCAAGACAACCGTCTTTGATCTCCCAGGCGATCTCCGTGCCGAATTGGAAATTGAGGCGTTTGTCGTCGATGCTCCAACTCTTGACGTTGGCCGCATAGATGCCGTCTTTGGTATCGGCGATCAATTCATCGAACGTCCAATCCCCTGGCAAAAGGTTGATATTGGTCATACGAATAAGAGGGATTCGATTCCATCCGTCCGCTCTCATCGTCCCTCCGCTCGGCCAACCCATCTCCCCGGCGGTTTCGCGGGAGGTCAAATATCCCGAAAAGATACCGTCCTTTACGATATCTGTCCGACTGGCGGGCACACCTTCGTCATCGAATGCAAAACTACCCAATCCGCCGGGGAGCGTGGCATCGGCGGTGATGTTTACGATGTCAGAGCCATATCTGAACGTGTCGAGCTTGTCGGTCGTCAAAAAACTCGTCCCTGCAAACGAAGATTCCATTCCGAATACCCTATCGAGTTCGATGGGGTGGCCGCAGGATTCATGCACCTGCAAAGCCAACATGCTGCCTTCCAAAATAAGGGTGTGGTCGCCGGATGGGCACACGGGAGCGCTGAGCAACCCGACAGCCTCACGGGCGGTTTGTTCGGCATAGTCGACCAAACGCAGCGATTCAACAAACTCATAGCCACCCGTGGCATAATCTTCCGTTGGGATCGACCTGCGTTGGACCTCACCACCTTCGATAGCCGTCGCGCTCGCCGCTGCTCCGCTTTCGATTTTCTTTTGTTCGATGTATGCGCCCTCGCTGGATGCAAAGACCTGATCGAACTTCCAAAATCTCATAGAGCAATCGGTCAGTTTGATCTTTTCGTGGCATCTCAACGCGCTGTCAATTTCTTTCAGTGCGCCGATTTTATCGTCTAAAGGGACATCAAACGGGTCAGTTTCCCAGGAGGAATTGAATGAGCCGACTACAGGCTCGACTTCAGCAAGGCAGATATCCTTACGCTTTGTGCTCGCGCTAGCCCTTGCGGCACGGACGGCCTCTTCGGCGATGCGTTTGGCGTCGTCAAAAGTGACATCAGGGCTGCACGCAAACCCCCAAGCCCCGTCGACTATGACTCTCACACCGAACCCGTAGCTCGAATCCCGATTGAGCGATTCGACTTTTCCTGTGCGCAGCCAAATGCTCTCACCGTCACGCCGCACGATGCGGACATCGGCATATGATGCTCCCAGCTTCTGTGCACAATCTAAAACCCGATCGCAAAACTGCCGCGGATCCACCGCGCTCTCCATAGCCCCACCTCTCTTTTCCCAGCTTTACGTGCATATTCCCGTAAACGGTTTATTACAATCTTCGCGGCAGGCAAGCAATAATCCTCCCGCCTACAGAGTAATCTTCAAGCCGTCATACGCCAATCGAATATTCGAAGGCAGCGAAGAGTTGGTGGATTGGTGGTCAAGATTGTGGGCTATGTGAGTGAAATATGTAGCCTTTGGCCTGAGTGATTTTACAACTTCCAGACCCTCAGAGACGCAGAAATGTGTGTTATGGGGCTGGTGTCTGATCACCCCTAACACAAGCACATCGAGATTGTCGAGTAGAGCGAGAGAGGAGTCGGGTATCGAACTTGCATCCGTTATGTAGGCGAAATTCTCGATTCTGTATCCAAGTATGTCTAATATTCCGTGCTTAACTTTAATAGGAGTCACCGGAATGCCCGCAGCACAAAATGGGCCGTCCACTGCGATGAGTTCTAAGGCAGGCTTACTGGTCCCTTCCTGGGTCGGCACAAAAACGTATTGAAACGCCCGCATTACAGCGTCCAAAGTCTCAGGCAGAGCATAACACGGCATCGCACTGCGCAATATCCCGTTGAAAGACCTGACGTCATCCAGGCCAAGCAGATGATCCGCATGAGCATGGGTGAACAGAATCGCATCCACCCGCCGGATTCTCTCGCGCAGCACCTGAATTCGAAACTCGGGTGCGGTGTCGATGACCAGGCAGCCTGTTTCGGTTTCGACGTAAATTGACGAGCGTGTCCGGTTGTTCTTGGGATTATCCGAACAACATACGGGACAATCGCAACCGATCATCGGCACACCGTGGGAGGTGCCGCTTCCTAAAAACGTGATCCTCACCGGTTGCGACCTTTTGGCTTACGGCTTTCGCTCATAAGCTGCGCGAAATCCATATACGGATCGGAATAGCCCGGCTTCGACTTAGCGGCCTCTTGTTCGGCCTTATAATCTCGGATGCGGTCGTCGAGTTCTTTCGCGCGCTTTTTTGTCCTTACAACCAGCACGATTATCAGTGGCACAGAAGCGCCTATCAGCAGCCAGTTCAAAATATCCATAACAATTCCATGCTACCGCCACCCTGATGCTGTGTCAATTCACAGCAGCACAAATCCTGGCAAACTCCGATATCGACAAGGTCTCCCC
>JAAYKG010000015.1 GCA_012522555.1 Armatimonadota bacterium | reverse complement strand
GCAACTGCCCGGCAAACAATGTTTTGCACATCATCGATCCGCCTGCAATCATCGCCGCCAACACAATCAAACAGGCTATATTGCGCATGAATTTGTTCATCTGCGCCTGGCAATAATTGCGCTCTAATATTTTAGTTTCGGCTAAATTGAACGGCTTCAAATTATCCTGTCCTCAAGCCGCAGCCTGCTGCTCGGCCAGATTTTCCCAATAATCCGCCAGCGCCAGGCCGACTGCGGTGGTATACTGCGCCGCCGAATCCACCACGCCGGAGATGCCTTTCCCGTCGGCAGCCACAGAAAGCCCGGTAAATGGATTGACTACAGCCGACACCTCAAGCCCTTGCTCTTCGAGGCACACATCGATCCCTCGAAGCAAGGCACCTCCCCCGCTTAGAGTCGCCGCGCTTGTCATCCCCAGATAACTGCCGTCGGCGTATTGGCTGCGGAAAAATTTCAACGAACGATGCATCTCACGCGCCATCCTGCCTATAATTGCCTCGCATCCCACACGAACCTGCTCCCCGCTGAGTGAAGCTATCAAAGAGCCATCGGTCGCTAGTCGACAACCTGGGGCATGTTTGATACGCTCGGCTTCATCAAAGCTGATTTGCAGCGCTTCCGCAATACAGGTCGTAAAATCATTGCCGCCGACCGGCACCGACCTGGCGAACTCAAGCGCGTCTCCACGAGTGACTTCAATTACGGTGTTGCTTGCGCCTATCCGGCAATGAGCATGCGGCTGGCCGCTCCAGAGTTGATTGGCCGTGTGTTTTTGAGCAGCAAAACCTCGCGCGGTGGCGACAGGTTCGATATCGACAGCCATCGCTTCCAGTCCGGCGGATTCCACGATATTTAGCAGCCCATCGACCGATGATGACGACGCGGCCGCCAGCATCACCAGGTGAGTATTTCGCGAACTCCCACCACAAGAAGGCAATCGTCTGTAGTCGACTATCGCATCCGATGCCGGGAATGGTGCGCCACGGACCGCAGTGGCTCTCGCCACATTATCGAGTTCTTCCTCGTTCTCCGCTTCGAGGTTAAGCCATTTCATGTAGACCGCAGAGGATGGCAGCGCAAGATAGACCCGTCGGCAGCTAAATCCGCACGTATTCCATAGCTGTTTGATCGCGGCCACGACGCCGGCGGGGCGCTGTCGATCGCGTGGTATGGTGATCGAGCCGGCGGAGTGGATTACAATCTCTGATCCACGCGAAGTGATCTCAACACCGGTAACCGAGTGCGTTCCGATGTCCAGACCAACTCTGTCTATCTTTGTTGTGGTGTTTTGCCTTCCGGCCATTCTGACGATACTCCGGGAGCTTGATAACGCAAGCCATCATAAGTATCGGCAGAATGTGGCTGATAAATTAGAAATGTTTCAGAGGAATGCCGAGTGGTTCACGCAGCAAAAAGAAATAGCATATATGCTGATATAGCCTACCACCGTCGCAAGACCGATCACCTGCGCCAAAGCCGGGTTGCGATATCGTCTATACCACTCCATCACAACAATATAAACGACGAGCGTAAGCAGCTTGGTCCCGATAAAAACACCCATCCCCATACTCAAGACGGCGGCCATAATCGGATTAACCTCGATTATCTGGCCGGTTATCAGCCAATAGACAGTGGTGAGCAGATCCACCACACCGATTATGACCAACAAAGCGTTTGCTGGGAGAATGCGCGAGTTTGACAATGAGTCCTCCGGGCTAGCATCGCTACTAATAACAAGATAGCATGCCCGCCCGGCAGTGCGCTACTGTCATTTGTGCCAGAGATGGGTTGTTGGATTGCAACCAACAAAAAAGGCGGGGAAATAATCCCCGCCTCGGTCAGTTAAAACTGCAAAATGTTATTTCTCTTCCACCTCGACTTTGACTTTGTGCTCTTGGGCTACCTCGGCTTTGGGCATATGCACCGCCAACACGCCGTCCTTATAGGACGCCTTCACCTCTTCCGGCTTGACCTCCGCCGGCAGAGAATAACAGATGTTGAATGAACCATAGCTCTGCTGCTTTACGTGATAGGTTTCTTCAGGTTTCTGCTCTTCGGATTTGCGCTCCCCGCTTACGGTAATTCGATCCGAAGTGACATTGATTTCGATGTCATCTTTGGACATACCGGGGATCGCGGCCTTCAGGGTCAATTCGCTTTCCGTCTCGCAAAGATCCACTTCAGGGACAATCTCCTGATGCATCTCAGGCATCATCCATCGTCGTGGTCGAATCATTGAAGGCGGAAGCGTGAGAAAATCGCGGAACATCCGCTCCATCGCACGGAAAGTATCCCACGGTTCGTAGATTTCCATCTCCGGCCGCTCTCTTCTGGCCAGCGTTTTCTCGTGCGCCATCGAACTCACCTCCGTAGTGATGTCTAATTAAATTGTACCCATCGGCACGACATCACAAACGGGAGGCAAAGTTCAGTTTATTGGATAGTCCCTGCCCGACTTGAAGACCCCTTTTTGCACGTCGGCATATTCACGCTCCAGCACATTCAATATCGGCTCCCAACTTCCGCATATTGTGGTTTGGCGCCAGGCCGGGGCGAATGGTTCGCGATGTGTCGAGTCTATATCGACCAGTTCGCGATATAACCCCAACGCCCTCGCCACGTGCTCTGCGGCTTCGGCGTTCTCTTCTCTTGCGTGAGACAGCGCCCCGCGGATACGCTCGACGTAGAACTCCCCCAGCTTGCCCATGCACAACGCATCCCGTGAGAAACTGGGAAGTTCCTTTTCGCCTGAGGCGCTGCGCAGGCCCTTCTCTCCTGCGGCGACCGCCAGGCCGGCTAGATCAGTCAACTCCTCGATAAACTCCTCTGGCCCATAGGTGTTCTCGGGTGCGCCTTTGAGTATATATTCACCAAGATGGATCGCCGGGTCACCGGTGATCTCCTCCCACCAGTCGCGCCCGGAATATTCCGATAGTCCGCCTGGCTGAAGCATGTCACTGAGACTCATCAGATGCGGCCCGCGCTCTGTTTCTACCGAACAATATTGCGGCCTCCAGGCCGAGGTCCTGTCCCCGGCGAAGTATAAAGTGAGCAACTCGATAATACGAGAAGCAGCCTCGAAGCCCGATATCAGCCTGAAGTTGCGGATCAGCCACTTCGGCCGGTTCTGCCTTTTGAGCTGTTCGATTCCCATCCCGCCCCACGCGCTATACCATATGAGATCACGCTGCCATTGATATTTGAAAAAACTATCCGATACGTGCGGCCACTGGCCGGGCGATAGCGGCAGCGGCGCCAGACCCAAACAGCCTGCCTCCGTTAGATTCGAGAGTATATTGGTGATCGTATCAAACGAAAAGCACGTCCACGGCTCAAAATTGGCAAAGCCAAACTCCGCGATTATATTTTCTCCATCTACGGCATCCACCCATCGAGCAAACGCCTCATCGTTGTTATGATCCACTAGATGATCTGAAGTGTATTTCACGCAATAGCCGATTTTGCGATTGCCGCGGCGGGTGAGAGAGCTTGTGATGAAATCCGCATCGACACCACCGGCGCGAATAATCAAAGCGGCATCCGGGCGGGCAGCATCAAGCACATCTACAACAGCCTGTTGAATCAATTTTACGTTTTGAGGGGTCCCGACGCCATCGAGTATAATCCCGCTCAGTTCAGTATATGTATCCAGCAGGGCTGCCATACAATGCCGTATATATTCGACCGGATCAGCATCCGACGGAACACGCAGAGGGTTGAGTACGAGATACGGAGCGATGTCGTAATCCAGGGCATTTTGGAAAATCCAGTGATACATCTGTTGGCAGCCGTCCGCCGCAGCCTCATCGATGAGGTTGTCGTCCGGGCAAACCGATAGCCCGATCATGCACGGAAACACTTCAGCGGCGCTAAAAAACATAGCGTTGAATTGACAGGTGTTCATGGTGCGAAACATCTTCTGCCAAACGCTCTTGTCAAAAAACCATTTGTCATCGTCGCGGCGGTCGGGTATGGGATCATATGTCCAAAAAGCTCGAAGCATGTAGTTCCTCAAAAGATTTAATAGTGGGTTGTGTATGCCCCTTATCGCTTCGTGTCAGTGGTTCCTTCGCTCGTTATATTCCCAAGCGGCAGGAAGTTATCACACGAGGCGCGAAGGTTACTAAAACGCTGAGGGGGCGGATTATGGGCAAACTGAAGATTGGTGTTCTTGTTTCGATGAGCGACACCATAGAAAATGAGATCAAGAAGGTGCGAGATCTTGGCCTGGCGAGCTGCCAGCTTTCGACGTGGAACCCGGAATCATACACCAACGAAAACGCGGCGCGAATAAAAAAAGCCTGCTCTGATTTTGGGGTGGAGATATCGGCATTGTGGACAGGGACTCCGGGGAAGCACGCCTGGAACTTTACGGAAGGGCCGACAACCATCGGGCTGGTGCCGCCGGATCTGCGCGAGATGCGAGTGGATGCCCTGCTGAAAGGCGCGGAGTTCGCGTCGAAACTGGGAGTGCCGGACACGATCACACACGCCGGGTTTATCCCGGAAAATCCGACCGATCCGCTGTATGAGGGGACGATCGAGGCTCTGCGAAAGGTGGCGGTGCGCAACAAGGAACTCGGGCTGCATTTTTGCTTTGAAACCGGGCAGGAGACCCCTATTACCCTGCTTCGAGCGATCACCGATATCGGCACCGGCAATTTGGGGATCAATCTGGACCCGGCAAATCTTCTTATGTATGGCAAGGCGAACCCTGTCGACGCGCTGGATATTTTTGGGACATATGTGCGCGGGGTTCACGCCAAAGATGGTGAATATCCTACCGATCCCGCCAAGCTTGGGGTTGAAAAGGCAATGGGGGAAGGGCGAGTCAACTTCCCGGTGTTGGTGCCTAAGCTCAAATCTCTGGGATATGCGGGCGCGTTAACCATCGAACGCGAGATCAGCGGTGATCAGCAGATCGTGGACATCAAAAGGGCGATCGCAATTCTCGATCCGCTGTGTTGATTTGATCTGCTGGCGGTGGGGGGGAAACTGACATTCTCCCCACCGTGCTGCGTCAAGGTATCCTGGCGTTTGGCGAGGAAGTTTTTTGGAGGGATTATGTTCGATTATATTATCCGGGATGCGATGGTTTTGGATGGAAGCCAAAGCGCTGCCTACCGCGCCGATGTGGCTATTAAGGACGGCAAAATAGCAGCTTGCGGAGAAGTGGATGGGCAGGCCGAGCGTGTTATAAATGGTTCAGGATTGATGGTTGCGCCGGGATTCATTGATATGCACTCGCATACCGACTCGAACCTGTTCGTCGATCCCCGGGCGGAGAGTAAAATCACACAAGGTGTCACACTTGAAGTCTGCGGTAACTGCGGGGCGTCGGCTGCGCCGGTGATGGACGAGCCGAGCAGGCGTTGGCTGAAAGAATGGCGCGAGAGGCACGATGTGGCCGAAGACTGGACCACGATGGACGAATTTCTCGGGGCGCTGGAGGGTCGCAAGATCGGTGTGAACTTCCTGACGTTGGTTGGCCACGGCAACCTGCGCGAGGCCGTAGTGGGCTTGCAGGATCGTCCGGCTACCACCCAGGAACTCGCTGAGATGAGGCAGTTGGCGGCGGATTCTGTGAAAGCGGGGGCTTTCGGAATCTCGACGGGGTTGATATACGCTCCGGGCTGCTTTGCCGATGAGGCCGAACTTACCGAGGTGACAAAGGGCATTGCTCCATATGGCGGCGTGTATGCGAGCCACATTCGAGGGGAACGCAGCAGACTTATCGGCGCGGTGCAAGAAGCGATTTCCATCGGCAAAAACGCAGGGGTCGCAGTGCAGATATCTCACCACAAGGCTTGCGGGGCTGCTAACTGGGGCAAAGTCAATACCACTCTCGATATGATTCGCAACGCTCGTGAGGAAGGAATGGACGTGACAGCGGATCAATATCCGTATATTGCGTCATCGACTTCGCTTCATACTCTTCTCCCAGATGAGCTTCACGATGGCGGGCGCGAGGCTATGCTCGAGAGGATAAAGAATCAAAGAGAAGAACTTATAAATTACCTCGACGGTCAAAGCGCAAATGGTCTGTTCGGGCGAACCGGCGCGTGGGATGATATTTTGATCTGTGGAGTCCGCACGGATAAAAACAGATACTGTGAAGGGTTGACCCTCAAAGAGATAGCGGAAAAGCGCGGCGTCAGCGGCTCGCAGGCCACGATAGATTTGCTAATTGAAGAAGAGACAAGTGTTTCTATGGTGATGTTCGGGATGTGTGAAGAGGATGTCGAAACGGTCATGCGAAGCGACTTCGTTATGGTAGGCAGCGACGCAGGCTCCAGAGCAACCACCGGAGAACTCTCTAAAGGCAAGCCCCACCCGCGCTCGTTCGGCACATTTACAAGGGTTCTGGGGCGCTATGTTCGGGAGCGACAAGCCCTCGGGCTGGAGAGGGCGATTTACAAGATGACCTCGCTGCCGGCCGGCAAACTGGGGATAAAAGACCGCGGCTCGATCAAAGTCGGCAACTGGGCGGATTTGGTGCTCTTTGACGCGGATAAAGTCATAGATATGGCAACATACAAAACCCCGCATCAGAACTCTGCGGGGATAAACTACGTATTTATCAATGGCAGGCTCAGTGTCGAAGGCGGTGAGTTGACCGGCGAGCTTGCTGGAAAAGTCCTCAGGAAGAAGTAACCATCGAATGCGTTTTATCAAAAACCCTGAACTGAAAGGGATTCTTGCAATCCTGTTGATCGCGTTGGCGCTGGGAGTGCTGCTCGCTGGATTCAGCGGAAAGCTGGAGCAGTGGGGGCTGCCGTGGTTTACGGGGGGGAAGATTGTCGACAAAATCGTATTTGTATCCAACCGTTCCGGCACTAATGAAATATATGTGATGAATCTGGACGGTTCCGACCAGCGGCAGTTGACTGAGGACGCGAAAGCGCTCTGCGCGCCCGCGATTTCATCTGCGGGCAATAGAGTGGTATTCGTAGGGATGGTCGGATCGGTGAGCCAGATATTGGGGGTCGGCAGCGAAGGCGGGTCGCCATATGCGCTCAGCTCATCGACGGGATCGAAACGCCAGCCGGGTTTCAGCCCTGATGGCAAAAAATTGTCATATATAGAATCCGGCAGGGTTTGGGTGGCGGAGATGAACGGCTCAAATCCTAAACCTGTGCTGCCTACACACGAAGAGATGGCCGCAGCAATGCAAGATTCCATGAATCGTGGGCAGATTCCTATGTATTCGAGCTATACCTGGGGGCCTGACAGCGTTGCTATGGCGGGGGTGTCAAGCCAGGACAGGGTTTCCGATGCGTTGACCTATTTGTCGAAACCGGGCGAGGAAATCCAAACCCTGACCCCTGCCAATGCCATGTTCAAGGTAACGGGTCTGCGGTATGCGTTTAATGCGCCGATTATGGCTGCTGCGCTTCTCAAGCCGGGGAATAAACCCGAGGGCTGGCTGGTGGCTTTCGATTCGGATAATGAGCAGTTCAAGCCTTTGATGCAAGCGCAGTCCGTTGAGTTCGGCGATCTGGCTGTCTCCCCGGATGGATCCGATGTGGTTGTGCCGATTGTATCTTCTGAGGGCAAGCCGCCTCCGGGGCTGTTGAAAGTGGGAGTCGAATCCGGCAAATCAAAGATGGTCTGCAATGGCTTGTTCGAAAACCTGGTCTATTCAGCGGATGGCAGCGTGATTCTGGCCACCAAGATAGATGCCGAAACAAAAAAACGCAGCGTGGTGAGCATCGACCCGGGCAGCGGTAAATTGACCGTATTGGCAAGCGAGGGGGACTGTTTTGACGCGGTCTTCTCACCTGCTTCGAAATAATGAGCGCCGCCTGCCCTTATTTGCTTCGATCAGCAACACGGGCTGGTGTGTGTCGTCAGTTATTTTTGGTATGAGAAGAAAACGTCGGATGAGGGATTATGAAAATTAAAACGATGCTCTGGGCGGCGGTCTGTTTGATGATATTTGCGGGGGCTATCTCGGCGGGCGCGGATTATCTGATATTGGCCCCTACCGCCACGACTCTCACCACCGGTCAGATTCGCGCCGAAGCGGCGGTGAGGTCGAACGATTCTCAACAGCGATATTACCGACTGGGGACAGGGCTGCAGCAGCTCGAGCTGACCGCTACTCGAATAGAGAGGCCGAAGTTGAGCGCGGAGACGATGGTCGGGGCGCAGTGGAGTTTTTTGCCCGAGACAGTGCTTAGCCCGGCCCTGGCATTCGGGGTGAGCGACATCGCATCGCAGTCGTCCGATGGCATCGGGGTTTATGCCGTAATCACTCGACATCTGCCGATTGGAGCCAGGTCTACTGTCATCAAAGACTTCGCCGCAACAGCCGGGATCGGGATGTTCGGTATTCGAGGGCCGTTTTTTGGCTTTGAAGCAAAGCTGCCGATGAAGATGTTTGTTCAGGGGGAATATGACAGCAGAAATTTGAATGCGGCGATCGGCTGGCAGCCCATAAAAATATTCCGCATCAAAGGATATATTATTGATAAGGATACCTACGTCGGCGCAGAGCTTGTACCGCTGTCTTTCTAATGCTTGATATATTAAAATCCAGAACACCCTACCGCACAATGGCAATTTTGGCCTCTATCGGGTTATGCAGCGGGGTTCTCGGCGGGCTTTTGGGGCTTGGCGGAGGCGCGTTTGTGGTTCCGGCTCTGGTGTTCTTTTTGGCATTCGACCAACACCGCGCCCACGGCACGAGCCTGGCAATTGTGCTTGCGATGAGCGTCTCCAGCGTCATCACCTACTCGCTTCATCATTACATCGATCTGCTGCTGGCTATCGAGATCGCGATTGGCGGGGTTGTCGGGGCATTGATCGGCGGCTGCATCGTGAATCATATCAAGAGCAAGATTCTGCGAAGGCTGTTCAGTGTGTTCTTGTTGGCGGCTGGATTGAAAATGGGATTGGATGGCTACGGAATTCTGCACGGTGCACAAGTTGCAGTTGGAACCGGCGCTATACCCAAGCTGCTTTGCAACGGCAGCATGATTGCAGTGGGGACAGGGGTAGTGACTGGGTTTTTAAGCTCACTGCTCGGCGTAGGTGGCGGGGTGGTGATGGTTCCGATGTTGACCATGCTGCTGCATTTCCCGCAGCAGCAGGCGCAGGGGATTTCGCTGGCGGCGATGATGCCGATCGCGTTTACGGGGATGTTCAAACATTACAAGCTCGGCAATGTCAGTGTGCCGGTGGCGAAATGGGTATCTGTTGGCGCGATAGCAGGGGGTGTGGTAGGCTCGAGCCTGGCCAATGCGATGGACCCCGGCCGATTGAAGATTGCGTTTGCGGCATTTGTGGTCCTGATGGCGGCGTTGATGGCCGCGAAGAAAAAATAACATCCCGCGTTTGACACCTGCACCTGCTCGCCGATATACTACGTTAGCGACTTTTGCGAGGTTTTCAGGATGCAGCTTAACAAAAATGCCAACCACGTTCTCGGCGTGGATCTGGGTGGGACAAATGTTCGCGCGGCGGTGATCGATCGATCCGGCAAGATCATCGGAGAGGGGCGAGCCGACTCCAAAGCCCAAGAAGGTTTGACATTCACTATCGAGCAAATCATCGAGGCTGTGAGAATCGCCTTGGCTGCTTCATCAGTGCCGATCGATGATATCGCGGGCGTTGGGATGGGCGTCCCCGGCACACATAAAAGTGAGGAGGGGATAGTAGTCTGGTCCCCGAACTTCAAGGACTGGAACGATGTCCAGCTTCTTGCCCCTATAGTGGAGCAGCTCGGAGTGCCCGCGTATATGGGCAACGATGCAAACGTGGCGGCATTCGGTGAATATACGTTCGGAGCCGGGCGCGGCGCGAAGGTTATGGTGATGTTCACCATTGGAACCGGAATCGGCAGCGGGCTGGTGATGAACGGTCGAAGCTATTTAGGCGTGACTGAGACCGCGCCGGAGATGGGGCATCATATCATACTGGCGGATGGCCCCCGATGCGGCTGCGGAAGATATGGATGTGTCGAATCGCTGTGCAGGCGGGACGCTATAATCGATAGGGCAGCACGCAAAGCCCACGCAGGCAGACATACTTCGCTTATCGAAAAGTCCGGGCACGACTTGCGATATATCACCCCTAAAATGATCTCTGAAGCCGCCGCGGAAGGCGATGCAATATCTATCGAAACCTACGAAGAAGTCGGCTATTATATGGGAATCGCTGTAGCCAATGCGATCAATATTCTGAACCCGGATAAGATCGTCATCGGTGGAGGGATCGCGCTTGCGGGGGATGTGTTATTCGAGCCGATCAGAAAAACCGTGGAAGTCAATGCGCTGTATCCGGCTTTGCAGGCTTGTCAGATTCTGAGCGCAGAGCTTGGCGACGACGCAGGAGTGCTCGGCGGGGCGGCATTAGTGCTGCAGAAAATGGACGATTAGCGAAATCAGCCGGATTTTTCCTGCTCCGCTGCGGTGAAAGTCTGGCCGTCAAATGGTTCAAAGGCGCTCAGAAAAGCCCTCAACTTGGAGACGTTCTTGGTGCCTTTGCAGCGCGGCAGGTATCGTATAAACTCTTTGCCGTATCGTTTGGTGTGAATTCGTGAATCGAGTATCGCCACGATGCCGTAGTCGGATTTCGTGCGAATGAGCCTGCCGAAGCCCTGCTTGAGTCGGATCTGCGCCTGGGGCACGGCGTATTCCATAAACCAGTCTCCGCCCTCGGTTGTGATGCGCTCGCAGCGGGCTTTGTTGATGGGAGTATCGGGCACGGCAAACGGCAGTTTGTCGATTATCACACAGCTCAATCGCTCGCCTTTCACATCCACTCCCTCCCAAAATGAATGAACCCCCATCAGACACGATTCCGGGTCTTCGCGGAACTCGTTGATGAGTCGCTCATTGGACATATCCCCCTGAACCAGCAGCCGAAACGGCACCATATCTATCAGCTTGTCCAACACCGCATGCATCATTCGATATGAGGTGAACAGGATAAACGCCCGGCCGTTGGTGGCGAGCAATATTTCTCTGATCCGCTGCGTGAGGGTGTCGGCGTATTCGTCGCTGCTGGATGGTGGATCCAGGTCTTCGGGCACGTAAAGCAGGCTTTGGCTCATGAAGTCGAACGGCGACCCAAGGATGAGTTCGTTTATTGTCCGCGGCTTTTGGCTGTCCTCATCGGTGGCGACAACGGCCGCCTGGCCGGCGCCCAGCCTGCCCTTGATATAACAAAAAGTGCCGGAATTCGACAGGGTCGCCGAGGTGCATATAATCGAATCGGTGACATTCCACAAGTAGTCCTTAAACGTTTCCGACACGTTGATGGGCGTATAATGCAGGCAGCAGTTAGCGAATTTGGAGCCGGCTTGCTTTTCAGCCCAGCGGAAATAATCCGGCTGCTTGCCGAAGAACAATTCGCTAAGCTCCAAGCGAATGCGAGCAATCATCTTGCGATATCCGTCCAGTCGGTCTTTCAACTGCGGGTTGTCGTCTGTATCTTGTTCGAGCAATTGGGTGCTTAGACCATCGAGAACGGTTACCAGTTCAGTAGCCGCATCCTCGACGCGCGCCTTGCCCACGCGCTCATATAGCTCATCAAAAAAGAACTCCGATTTGGGCATTCTGTCGAACGTGTCAAAGAGGCTGGTGTTTACGCTGTCGATGAACTGCAGTTCCCCACCTGTAATCGCAATATCGCGCCGCTTCCTGATCCGGCTTAAAAGCATAGGAACGCGGTAGTTTCCAAGCTCGATTCCGAAACTGGATGTGGCGACATCCTCCAGGTGATGCGCCTCGTCAAACACCACCGCTCCATAGTCCGGCAGGATACCCTCTCTCGGATTGACGCTTCTCAGGTTCAAATCGGCGAAAAACAGGGCGTGATTTGCAATGACGATATCGGCACAGGCCGCTTCACGCTTGCGTTTATAGTAGAAACACTTTTCGGAGTTATATGGGCACTCGGCCCCTTTGCACGTATCGACGTTGCAGCAGACCTCGTTCCACTCCGGATAGTTGAAATCAAGCTCGGACATGTCCCCGGTTTCGGTTTTAGCCGCCCATTCGCGCAGACGATTGAAATTGTTGTCCTCATATGGCAGCGCTGCTTGAGCGTGGTCGAGTTCTTTGAGGCACAGAAAATTGCCGCGTCCTTTCATCAACGCAAAGCGGAACGGGGTATCGTTCAAAACGGTGGATAATAGCGGAATATCCTTGTGGACGAGCTGGCTCTGGAGGTTTATGGTATGGGTGCTGATGATGACCGGCTTTCCGGAGGTCGAGTGCCGTATGGCCGGTATTAGATATGCGACGGTTTTGCCGACGCCGGTGCCGGCTTCGACCAGCAGGTGTTCTTTATGAAGGAGCGCATCGGTGACGGCTTCCGCCATCATCACCTGCTCCTCCCTATGCTCATATCCAGGGCACAGTTTGGCGAAGCGCCCTTTAGTGCTCAGCAATTCGCGAATGCCTACATGCATGACATGAGTCATTGTAGGGGAACATCTATTCGATAGTCAACCACCGGGCGAGATTTGCCCAGGAAATCTTCGGCCGGCCGCGAGAATCGTTGGGCCAGCCGAAGCTATCGTTTTATCCACCGTCGGTGTCGTGGACGCCTCGCCGAGTACAATCGGGCCGTATATTAACAGCGTGCGACGCTTCTGCGCATGCGCAGAGCACGAAAATCGACACAGGGCTTATCTCCCTGCCGCTCTCGCTCATACTCAGGAAGTCCTCTATTTTAGTCCAGAGGCCGGAGCAGAATCGTCTTATGCCGGACATTGTACCACCCGTTCCCGGATCAGGCGGCTGCCCACCACTTTCCAAGAAGAACCGCAGGTCGCGATACAAGCGAACCCTAGCTTCCTCCGGGAGGTCCTTAGCTCTCTCCACCCTGTGCAGCCTCAGATACTTCTCTACAATTTTAGAGCCTCGGTTAGCCACACTCTGCGGAACGTCCGGCGCATCTGGAAACAGTTTTTTCATCTTTATTTCCGTTTTCAGACTGCGGCCAGGTCACTGATGAGGCTGACCTTCTGCTCCGGACAAAGGGTCATCGGCCTCAGCTCCCTACCCTGCAATTTCGACTCGAAGTCCAGATGTTTGTCTATCAGCTCGCAAAGTTTCTGAGACTTCTGGACCAATTCATCCCAATCCTCAGCCACCGGCAGAGGGAATTCGCTTGTTTCCTCCGTCTGCGGTAACAAAATGTGATCAAGTTCCCGCATTGCAATCACCTCTTTTGCTTTGTGAAGGTGTCCATTGTCTATTTACCCTCGGTAATGTAAGCTAAACTACTAGGCAGGCGAGGGCGTTGGAGCAAGTCGCACTTATTTAACGCGATTTTTAGCAGGTGACTGATCCATTTTTGTCGAAAGAGTGTATGATTCGGTGTTGTGATTTCAAAAACCTGGAAAAGCTGGAAAAATGACTCAAATTACTTGTTTTGATGGAGTTGGGTGTATCGGGGGCAACAAGATATTGCTCGAAGATGGGCAGGCGAGGCTGTTTTTCGATTTTGGAAAAAACTTCGGCGCGGAGGGAGACTATTACGAGGAGTTCATAAAGCCCAAGAGCCTGTCGGGGATATATGAGCCGGTGCAAATGGGGCTGCTGCCCGCTTTTAGAGATTTATATCGCGATGATATGATCAGCGAGAGCTTCGACCCGTGGCAGGGAATAACACCCCAAGAGATCGGCGAGGTGGGCGGGGTGTTGGTTTCACACGCACACGTCGACCACATAGGATCTTTACATCATCTTCGTGTCGATATTCCGATTTATTGCTCGCCGATGACAGCAGCTATCTCAAAAGCGCTTCAGGATACCGCTCCCGGCTCAGTGCCGGGCGAATATTGTTACTATGTCTGCCGCACAGACGGAGCCGGGGGATTGAGCACTCCGCCTTGGAAAACCCATCCATATGCCGGGAAGAAGTATCACCTGACCGAACCTGTGAACGCCGATTTTACAGAGTTCTGGAATAGCGTGCATGGGGGCAGGAAACTGGAGGCGCTGGAGTGCGAAACAGCGAGCAAATGTGCCGGCCTGAACTTAAAGAGCTTCCCTGTGGATCATTCTATTTACGGAGCCACAGCCTGGGCTGTTGAGACAGCGGCGGGGTGGGTAGTTTATGCCGGCGATTTGCGAATGCATGGCACATATGGCGATTATACAACGCAATTCGCCCAGCAAGCCGCCGCGCTCAACCCAGTTGCACTGATATTGGAAGGGACGCGAATTACCTCCAACAGCACATATACTGAGACTTCGGTGAAGGACGCCAGCCTGGAGGCCGTGAAGAAGTGCAATTCGCTTGTGATCGCGGACTTTGGGGCTCGCAATGTCGAACGGCTGATTTCATTCGTCGAAATAGCTCGCGAAACGGGTCGGGAGCTTGCGATCTTGCCCAAGGATGTATATTTGCTGGAAGCGATGAAAGTTGCGGGATTTACTCAGAGCGTGCCGGATATGGCTGAGGGTACTACTCGCATATACCGCGAATATTCCAGCTCACCGGCCAAGTGGCAAGCACATATCTTCGATGAGTTTCAGCATCTTCTTCTGTCTCCTGCGGAACTCAATCAAAATCAGGACAAATTCATCGTATGCCTCAGCTTCTTCGACGTGAACGAACTGCCTTATAT
>JAAYKG010000120.1 GCA_012522555.1 Armatimonadota bacterium | reverse complement strand
TGTGATTGCACTGTGAGAAATATTCAGCGCCTCAGCCAGCGACGACATTGTTTTGGGGCCATCCCACAGAAGGCTGCATACGCGCAACTGTGCGACCGGCAACTCCATCGCGAGATTATCGGTGGTAACCGAAAACAATCGCTGCATCAGCTTCGTAAGAGCCTCGACCATCGCCTCGCTGTGTTCGCGCAGGGTTTGGTCGGTTTGATTTGTAAATTGTTCCATCAAGCCGACTCCTTGCGTTTTTTCTGGAATAAATGCGCTAAATCGTCGAACACGCTATACACCGTCGGCACCACGAACAACGTTAAAAATGTCGATGTTATCAACCCCCCGATGACTACAGTCGCCATTGGGGCCTGAATCTCGGAGCCTTTGCCCAGAGCCAGCGCAAGCGGGACCATACCGAATATTGCCGCAGAAGCAGTCATCAAAATAGGCCTCAGTCGGGTCGGCCCGGCGGTCAGCAGCGCCTCTTTTCGCGGCAGTCCGCGCCTGCGGAGTTGGTTTGTATAGTCAACCAGCAAAATTCCGTTCTTGACAACAATCCCCACCAACATCAACACCCCAATGAAAGCAGTTAACCCAAATGTTCTGCCTGTTAAAAACAGGCTTAGTATGACGCCGGTCGCAGCTAGAGGGACGGAGAACAGAATGGTCAGCGGGTGAATAAATGACTCAAATTGACTCGCCAGCAGCATATAAATTAGCGCAATAGCGAGCAGCACCGCGACCCCCATTCCGCCAAACTCATCAGCCTGCCTCTTTTGGTTAGTCCCCCAGTCCCAATAAAAGCCGGACGGCATTTTGATGGAATCCATAGCCTGCTGCACGTCAGACTCAATATCGCTGGCCGCCCTACCCTGAGGCATGCCAACAATTGCGACATATCTTCTGCGATCCATTCGGTCGATCTGACTAGGCCCGTAACCATAGACTGCCGTAGCCACCTGGTTCAACAGCACGTCTTTATAACTTCCGTCTGCGGAGCTAGTTGCCCCAGTGCGCACCACCAGATTACCCATCTCCTTGACTGTCTTGCGTCGCTCCTCGGGCATTTGGACGATAATTGGATACTGGAAGCCGCGTTCCTGGTAATAGGTGGCGATAGTTCCATTTGTTGCGGTCCCAATCACATTCGCGACATCCGAAAAACTGACCCCCATCTGCTGGGCCTTTTCTCTATCGACAACCCACTGAATTTCCGGCATTGCCTCTTCCCAGCCGACATCGACGTTCTCCAGACCAGGTATGCCGCGCAGGCTCATCATCACTTCCTTTGACAACCGCGACAACTCCGATAGGTCGTCGCCGAATATGTCAACCTCGATGTTGCTGTTGCCGCCAGTCATCATCTGAGCCACGATATCGCGCTGCATCGGCCGCGCATTTACGCCCGGCAGGCTCATCAACTGTCTGCGCAGATCGGACATTACCTCCTGAGTGGATTGGTTGCGTTTGTCTTTGAGCTTTACCGTCAGTGAGCCTTGATATGGAGTTCGAGAAAACGAGCCTCGACCTGTGCCCACGGACGAGAATACCGTCATCACGTTAGGGTTGCTTTGCACCATAGTTTCGATTTTTTTCATCGCTTCATTGGTGCTGGACAGCGCTGTTCCAACCGGCAACTTTACGCTGACGTTGAAATCTCCGCTATCGGACTGCGGCATCATCTCTTTTCCTATCAGCGGAAACAACACAAAGCTGCCTGCTGTGATAGCGAACGCTCCTATTAAAGTAAGAGCGCGTCGATCCAACGCCCAAGCTAAACCACGGCGATAGGTCGAATCGAGGTTGGTCAACACTAGAGTCGCCCATGCAAACGCACGTGTAAGCAAGCCGCGTCTCTCCGGCACAGCCGATTCTGCTTCTGTGTTGCTATCCACTTTAATAAACCGAGTAGCCAGCATCGGGACGACTGTGGTCGCATCAAGCAGCGATACGGCAAGGGAGAATATGACCACCAGCGCAAATTGGGTGAACATCTGGCCGGCCTGGCCTTTAATCAGTAACAGCGGTAGAAATACGACCATTACAGTCCACGTTGAGGCGACTACCGCCGAAACAATCTCCATTGTTCCAGTGACCGCCGCTTCTCTGGTACTCTTCTTGTCGCGTTCTATGTGCCTGAAGATATTTTCCAACACAACAACAGCGTCGTCGACAATTAGCCCGGTCGCCAGAGCTAATCCTCCTAGCGACATAGTGTTGATCGTAAACCCACACAAATATAACAGCGCAAATGTGGAGATAATCGACGTAGGAATAGAAAGCGCAACAACCAAAGTGCTGCGGACGTTGCGAAGGAAGAACAGCAAAATTAAAATGGCGAGTATTCCACCCAAAATCGCGCTGTCACGAACATTGTTTACAGAGTTTCTGATAAAGGACGACTGGTCGAAGGCCAGGCCAAAATCTAACTCAGGGTATAACTTTTTTACCCGCTTGACCTGTTCAAACACCGAATCAGCAGTTGCTATGGTGTTCGCGCCGCTTTGTTTTGTGATAGTTAGCCCTACGGATGGTTTAGAGTTCAAACGCGCATAGGCCCGCGTTTCATCGTGGAAATCCCGGACCTCCGCCACATCCTTGAGCCGTACCAATTGGCCGTTGAATGATCCCAGCGGCATATTGCCGATTTCCCGCGGGCTTTTGAACCAGCCCAGGCTCCGAATGGTGTACTCCGTGTTACTCTCTTTGGCGATACCCGCTGGGAGGTTGAGGTTTTCGGCCATCAGCCGCCCCATTATCTGGCTGAGAGTGATATGGTGAGCACGAAGCCGACTAGGATCGACATCGACGATCACAGCCCTCTGCTCCCCGCCGGTGACCGCCGCCGAAGCGACACCGTCAGCGGATTCGATCATCGGAGATATTTGGTTGTCTATTAAAGTTCGCAGTTTTACTGCGTCGCTCATACCCGAAATGCCGAATACTAGAATCGGCATCTGGGTGGGGTCGAATTTGTTGACTATTGGGTCTCGCAGAGTTGCATCATTTGGAAATTGACGCTTTGCCCTTTGCACCAACTGCAGCACTTCAACTGCGGCCTGGCCTATGTCCGTTCCCCACTGGAGCTGTATTCGCACCTGCGAGACACCCTGCATCGAGGTAGAGGTCACTTGGTACAGGCCGGTTACCTGCGAAACGGCTCGTTCCACCGGTCGCGTCACTTGCGCTTCCATCTCTTCAGGTGCGACGTTTGGCCATTCTGTCATCACCGAAATGGTGGGAAGCGACACTTTCGGCAGCAAATCGACAGGAAGTCGCCCCAAGCAGACAATACCCAACAACACCAGTGCAGCAATGCGCATCACCACCGCTACGGGGCGATTGACGGAAAACTGGGCTATATTCACTTCTGGCCCCGCTTTCCGTTGCCGTCGGACTTACCAGGCCCACCAGGTCTGCCGCCTCCTCCGGTCATAATAAGTGCTCCTTCTTTAACCGGGAAAGCGCTGAGCATTACTACTTTTTCGCCGGGTTCGAGACCTTGCGATACAGAAATGAAATCTACATCCGCCATACCGGTCGTGATAGCACGGCGGTGAGCTACCTCGCCGTGCTTGCCCGATTCTACAACCATCACATACGATCCGTCTTTGTCGCTCTTAACGGCCTCTTTTGAGACGCAGACGAGGTCCCTGCCGTGCTCGATCTCAAGCGAGACCCTTGCGAACATTCCTGTTTTGAGTAACCCCTGCGAATTATCCAGGCTTATTCTCACCATAAACTGCCTGTTTTGCGGATCGGCGGCTGGGTTGAACTGAACTACAGCGCCGGTAAAACGGCGTCCAGCAAGCGCGTCCAGTGTCACGGTGGCGGGCTGCCCAATGTGTACGAGTGCGCTGATCTCCTCCGGCACCGAGATACTCACCCAAATTTGTTTTAGGAATTGCACCGCAAGGATCGGCTGACCCGGCGTGGCCATAGCCCCCTGGTCGAAGTATCGGCCGGTTACATAGCCATCGAGCGGGGAGACAAGCACAGTGTCAGCCATCTGAGCCTGCGCACTGCGAAGAGAGGCTTTAGCCGCCTCGACTCCGGACTGCAAAGCCGAAAGGCTCTGTGCATAAGCGGATTTTTGAGAAACGTTGGCATCGGCTAAATCCAGAGCGGCCCTGGCCTGTTCAACCCTGGCTTGAGAAGCGGCTATATCGGCCTTTCCTTTGGCCTTAACGATCTGGGCCTGCTGTTTCGCGGCGTCGAGCTGGGCGTTGGATGAGTTGAGCTGCCCTTTAGCTATATCCAATGCGGATTCCTGCACGCTTACTCCGGCTTTGGCGTCGTCGACGTCTTGCGCGGCTACAAAGCCCTGGTTGTACAAATCCATGATTCTATTGAGCTTGGCTTGCGCATTATCGAGATTTGCTTGAGCGCTCCTAATCCCCGCCTGTGCGTTATTTACTCTGGCTTGAGCATCCGTAACCCCGGCATTTGCAGCCGCCTGCTGGGCTTCGTAGTTTTGCTTGACCTGCCGCATGTCCGCCTCCGCACTGGTGACTGATGCCTTTTGCTGACGTATTTGAGCATTCACGCCGACATTTGTGGAGTTTTGGGTCATGCGAGCCTGCGCGAGCCTGTATTGGGCCTCTGCCAGCGCTGCTTGCTGCCTTGTGACTTCAGCTTCGATTTGGCGAGGGTCTATTCGAACAAGAACTTGCCCACGCTTGACTTTATCACCTTCCCGCAGGGTCAGATAGTCGATTCTTCCGCTGACTTTTGAGGCTATTTTGACGTTTTGCGGGGACTCTACAGTGCCCGTAGCATCAAAGTTTTTAACAATGTCGCGAATTACGGCTGTGTCGGTAGACACAAGGGATGGGGCATTTTTTCGCATCTGCCTCATCCCTGCAACTGCTTTGTTCTCTTCTATTTTTTGCGCTAGCCGCCAACCGACCAGCGATGCAAAAACCAGGACCGCCAACAATACATAGGTCCAACGCTTCATCTAGTCCCTCGCAATATTTACTTAATGAGGATTTACAGTTAATGTACCTTAACTGTTAGCTTATGTCAATGAATTGGACGCCTGAATTGTGGCCAAAGTTGCAGTTTTACTCAAATAATAGTCGGTCGATTGCCAATAATCCTGATTATTCCGCGGCTGTCTGCGGGGTTGGCCCTACGGCATACAAGGTTGTCTGGGCGCGATATGTCGATTTGAAAGTATCGATGATATCGCTGCCGTCAATTCGTTTCAGCTTGCGATACAAGACAACCTGAAGACCGCCCGCTCCTTGCTCGATAACCTTTTTCTGGCCTTCAGGAAGTGATTCGTCGACAACAGTCTTCGTGGCGGCGGCCGACCTTTTCAGGACATTCGTGGTTACGGTAACCTCTTTTTTGTCGGAAGCCGAACCATAGAGCCGGACAACTAATCTGCTGCCTTCGATGCTTGTAATTATGCCGATCGGGTTCTTTGCGGAGTTTTCGAAACGAAAATCTGTGTAACCATAGGCGACAGTGGCATCCCGCCCCGGGGCGACATAGGGCACAACTTGCGAGTGCGGGCTGCGCTCTATAATCGTCATTCCCGCCATAAGCGCGGCATTGAACAGAGTGCTCGAAACCTGACAAATTCCTCCGCCAATACCATCTTCCAGTTTACCGCGAACGAATATTTGCGCGCTTCGATAGCCTCGCCCAACGAGGCGTGGGCCGACGGAATCGTTATACGAAAAGACCCCACCCGGCTTGAGGATTATGCCGTTAATCGCGTTGGAGGCAAGGGTTAGGTTATGAGTTCTGGCCACCTTGCCTTTGTTGAACGGGGTGCTGAAACTCGCCAGCAAAGTGTCAATGCTTGCGGCATCCTTCGCAGTCACATCAGGGGGATCAGGCACAACTGAAAGCCGGATCAGATTCTCGCCTTTTTTTACAGCCTGGCTCACCGCTGCCAAAGAGGCTTCCTCGTCGAGCTTTAAGCCGATGTTGTCCTGTTGAATCTGCAGATGTGAATCCACCACGCGCAGGGTTGCATCTTTATGAGGGGCATTGACCACACCAGCCACCTTATGTAACGTTTTTTGAAGACGGCTCGGATCAACAAGATACTGCGGAGTAATTGTTTTACAACCGCCGTTTGGAGTAAGCACACAAATCGTAGAGCTGAGGAAAGGGCCGCGTCCGACAGCAAAGGCTTTATTGATCGATGCCGGCCAATCTACACGCACGCCCATATCCGCCTGCGAACCACTCCAACGACGATCCAGGGCGACAAGTGTTATTTTCCTATTCGCTTGTTTTTTTGCCCAGTTTTGAACAATATCACTAGCCTGGGCTTTTGACATCCCACCGACATCGATCCCAGCCACGCGCACCCCGCGGCATATCTGATCGCTTCCCCTGAAGCGAAGCACCGAGCCGACAACAATCAGCGCACATACCCCGAGCACAATACCCAAACCGGCAATTAACCGGCCAAGATTTATTTTCACCAATCAACTCCGATTATCAGTTAGATCTCCGCCAAAGGGTTCCTGACGGGGTGTCTTCCAAAACAATACCCATTTCCGCCAACTGATTTCTCAACTCGTCGGCTCTTTGCCAGTTTTTTTCAGCCCGAGCGTTCTCACGTTCTTTTATGAGATTGTCGATCTCCGCGTCTGCAATAGTGGCTTTCTCGGCGGATTCACGCAAGTTCAAGCCCAAGACTTCATCGAATTTATATAATGCTTCGAGCACCCCGTACTCTTTTCGGCGATCAGCCTCCCTAATAAGCTCGTTCACCGCAGCTAACGCCTGCGGCATGTTCAGATCATCGGCGATGGCTTCTTCAAACTTTTTCCGATGTTCCGCCACCCATGGTTGCTCCTCCCCGCCTATCTGCTTCGCCCGCGCCGCGAAGTCCTTGAGGCTTTCATACCCGGATGCCGCTGCATCCATCGACTCCCATGTAAATTTCAGCTTCGCCCGATAATGAGCCGAAAAACACAAGTAGCGATATGCCAGGGGATCGTATCCTTTGTCTATTAACGTCTGAAGCCGCAAAAAGTTGCCTTCGGATTTGCCCATTCGTCGCTCTTCGTCGTCTTCGTCTACCGACAATTTGCCAACGACCAGAAACGCGCCGTGCATCCAGTATCTGACGAACTTTTTACCTGTTGCGCCCTCGCTTTGCGCGATTTCATTGGGATGATGCACCCAAACGTGATCTTCTCCGCCGGTGTGTATATCCAAAGTCTCGCCGAGGTATTTCATCGACATCGCGGAGCACTCCACGTGCCAGCCGGGGAAGCCCACACCCCACGGCGATTCCCAACGCATAATATGATGCTCAAAACGGCCGATAGCCTTGAACCAAAGGGCAAAATCGGCTGGATTACGCTTTTCGGGATCTTCTTGCACTTCATCGCGGGCCGCTGTCATTTTGTCTTCAAGCGATTGTCTGGAAAGCTCAGTATATTTAGGGAAAGTGGTGACGTCGAAATATACAGCTTGTGCGGTTTCATATGCGTGGCCGCGAGCGAAAAGCTTCTTTACAAGCTCGATCATCTCATCTATATGCTCAGTTGCGCGGCACCGCACATTCGGCGGCTCGATATTGAGTTTTTCGATATCGTCGAAGAAGACATCTTCGAAATACCTCGCAATGTCCCAAATGTCGCGGCCCTCTTTTTCTGCCTGTAGTTCCATCTTATCCTCACCAGAATCCACATCCCCTGTGAGGTGCCCCACATCGGTTACATTCATAACTTGTGGGACTTCATAACCAAAATATTCGAGCGTCCGGCGAAGCACATCCGCAAATATATAAGATCTCAGGTTTCCGATATGCGCATAGTTGTAGACCGTCGGCCCGCAAGTATACATCCGCACCTTGCCAGGCTCAATCGACGTAAACTCTTCTTTACGGCGCGTGAGCGTATTATATAGATTAAGTGACATTCCCACTCCCTTTCCGGCTTTCGCAGACACCCTCTTCAAGCTGCTCGACTCTGATCAGCACGCTGTTTAATATATCCATAATCGGATCGAGGTCGCGGCCGTGGGTCAGCGGCTCCGGCTCGGATACCCGCCGACCATCTTGAACGACCACCCGTCCCGGAATACCGACCACTACCGAATTCGCAGGAACGTCTTTCAGTACCACGGCATTAGCACCGACCTGAACGTTTGCGCCCAGCGTGATGTCGCCCAATATCTTAGCCCCAGCACCGATTACAACATTGTCTCCGAGCGTGGGGTGGCGCTTCTTTTTCTCCAGGCTGGTCCCTCCGAGTGTGACTCCGTGATATAGCAGGCAATTATCGCCAACCTCCGCGGTTTCACCGATGACCACCCCCATACCGTGATCTATAAAGAATCCACTGCCTATGGTAGCTCCAGGGTGTATTTCGATCCCCGTGAAGAATCGAGTGATTTGTGAAATCAAACGAGCCAGAAACTTGAAATTGCGCATCCAAAAGAAATGCGCGACTCGATGCCACGTGACAGCGTGCAGCCCGGCGTAGGTCAATACTTCCCAGGCATTACGCGCAGCAGGGTCGTTACGGAATACTGCATTCCAATCGGCTCTGAATTTGCTAAACATACTACACCAAGTATACCACGGCACGAAAAGCTCCAACAAGTTTATGAGCTTCCTTGTCCGGGATTTCCACAGCCCGCCCGGTTTACCAAGCCGACCCCTCACCCCAGCCCTCTCCCTCGAGGGAGAGGGAGTAAATGGTTCCTCCGTCAGGGGGGAGAGGGAGTAAATTGTATCTCCGTCGTAGGGGAGAGAGAGTCTGGCCCACGAATCCCCTCTCCTGGGGATGTTAGGGTTAGGCTCCTGCGTCCCCTCTCCTGGGGGAGAGGGTTAGGGTGAGGGCG
>JAAYKG010000119.1 GCA_012522555.1 Armatimonadota bacterium | reverse complement strand
CATCGTGTTCGGCACGAATCAAATGCTGGTCTACGATGATCTTGACTCGCTCTCGAAAATACAGATACACGACAAGGGTGTCGATATCCCGCCGCACTATGACACATTCGGAGAGTTTTTTTGCTCGTATATATACGGCGACATTCATATGCCCCGACTTAAGGACGCAGAGCCTTTAAGTACAATGTGCAGGCATTTTCTGGACTCTATCGAGAACGGGACCACCCCACGCAGCGATGGTGAGAGCGGGCTTAATATGGTTCGATTGCTTGCGGCATCCGACGAATCACTGGCTGCCAGTGGCGCTGAAATCAAGATAGGATCCTGATTGGACAGAGCTTCCAAATTATCGCTGGCCGGCATTCTCATATTGTGCCTGTTATTGAGACTTGCGCTCGTCTTCTATCACGGCGATAAAGAGATAAGAAGCGACGCGGCGGCGTTTTACGAAATTGCCTGCAATATAGCCGACGGCAAAGGGTTTTCGATAAACTACGGGCTGACATCCGGAGACACCAGGCCCAGCGCCCATGGTTATGTGGTTTACCCATATTTCCTGGCGGCGCTGCTCTACTTATTTGATGCGAGCTTGCTTGGAATTGGTGTTGCGCACGCGATTATCGACACCATAACCTGTTTTTTGGTCTTTTTAATCGCACGCCGCCTTTTGGGTGGCGGCATTCGGGCCGGTCTGCTTGCAGCGCTTGCATATGCTTTATATCCGCCGTTTATCCTCAGCACGGGAACCGTGATGACCGAGACCTTGAACACGTTTGTCATGACCGCGCTTGCTTATGTGTTGATTTTGGCGATGCGCAGAGGATTGTGGTATCAGGCGGCTGCGGGTTTGATGATGGGCTTCGCGATACTCTCCAAACCCGCCCTGATGGCGTTCCCACTTGTGTTTGCGCTGCTCTATTATATCAACAGGCGCACTATGAAATCGTGGCTGCCGAAGGCTGCGTTGTTCGTGGTATTTTCATATCTCGCAGTCAGCCCGTGGACGATCCGCAACTACATGCTCATGCACAAGTTTATCCCCGTGACAACGCACTTCGGGATGTCTTTCTGGGGTGGGGCAGGCCCGGCGGACGGCGTTTGTTTAGGCGGCCCGGGGTATCCTGTTGATACAAAAGAGCGCAACCTCTACAACCATAACCCCCTCATTCCGTATGTGAGCGAGGAGACATTCCAAAGGATCACTACTTTCCAGCAAAGTATGCAGCAGATGGATGAGGTCGAACGCGATCGCGCGTTGCGAACAGAGGCGATAAAAGTGATAAAGGCGCACCCGGTCAGATATCTGCTGCTCATACCCAAAAAGTTCGTTAGGTTCTGGTTCAATCTCTGGTATGACCATCCTGGTTCACTTGCCAGCAAAGGCCTCGCTGTAATAAACGCGTTCTTACTTGTGATGGCGGTGATCGGGTGGCGTCGAAAGGACACCGACCAGGCCCTGAAATCGGTCAGCCTGGTCGTAATCCTATATCACACGGCGCTATACTCGATTATCTATGGTTCGGCGCGATTCGCCTACCCGATAATGCCGCTTGTGATTATATTGGCCGCAGGATTCGTGTCGCAGTGGTCGCTTTTTGCTCGTAAAACAAAGCAAGCTCAGGCGTGACTGTCGACACGCTCCCCGAAGTAATCTACTCGGTGACTCGCACAAACACTATCTTGTTGATATATATTCCCTTCACCGCATCACTGTCGCCCAGCGGCGCAAACCAGGCATATAGCCCCGTTCGGGGAACGATCTTTCCAAGATAACAGGTGTGGTAATTCCCGTCGGCACCTTCTTCCAGCCTTGCCGTGAACTGCGTCAGTTGGCGATGGCCGTGGTCGTCGTATATCCCGTACCCAAACGCACCGCCGGACTTGTTTCCTTGTGTCCGCACGACCGCATAGCATCTCCACTGCCCAGGCATCGCGCGCGCGTGGGTCTTGCTGATACGATATTGCACCGCCCATTGGGTATGGCTGCCATCCATAAACGCGGCTTTGCCTCCCGCAGCTTTGGGGTCATCGACGATTTTTGCCCATTTTGGCGGCTCGTGCAATTTCATATTGTCGGGATATATCTCAACTATATCTTTTTTGGGCAGCTTGGCCAGCTCCTGCGGGCTGGGAGGCGGCCCGGCGAAACGAGCTTCCAACGATGCCTCATAATTTTCAAACCCCCAGCTCTCGCTGTAGTTACCCACGTTCCATTCGTGCGCAGCTTGGATAAAACGCTTTGTGGCGCTCTCCAAATCAGCAGGGCCTCCGAACCGCATATCTTCTTTTGCCGCCTGCTTCTTCAATTCATCATATTTGATAATCCAAACGTGATCCAGCGACAGCCTGTCTCTCTGCACTCGCTTCAGCAAAGTTTCATCGTTTGACACCGCTCTCTCCGCAAGATCAAATAACCTCTTGGATCGGTTCATTACGGCTAGCGACATGAATGAGAGATTGCCATTGTAGCAACTCAGATGAAAAGGATTCCTATCTATCAAGTCGTGGATCAGGTCTAAGTATTCCTGCAAAAATGGCGCAGCAGGGCCATAATAACCGTTCAAAAACTCGCCTATGAGCTGTTTGGGGTCACGAGAGGGATCCCATTCCAAATGCGCAAGCACCCAAGCTCGCAGCCGAACGAAGTCGCCGATTGAACACCCTGCGTCCCCCTGCTCAAAGACTCCGATGGTGTTATGATTCACGAAGAAACGCAAATTTGGCGCAAGCACGCGCATATTCGGATGTGGCTGAATATACGATGCAAAATCAGTCACATAATCCCAAATATATAGATTCGGCGCAATAGCGCTCCACTTTCTGATGTCATCTCCAAACGAGCGATTGGCTTCACTTTCCAGCGGCTTAGAGAAATCGCACTCGATGGTGCATAGCCGGATCACCAGATTCTTTCTCGGCTTGACCTTGGCCGGCGGCTTTCGAGTATACTGATACGCCAGTGTCTCTATCAAAGTCCCAGGGTGCTTCTTCTCGATCTCCTCGCCCACCAGGTTCAGGCATCTGATAAGCGGCCCAGCGGGTGATCCTTCTTCTTTTTCGACTGCTCTGCATTTCGCGCATTGACACGCGCCGTGCCAGTCATTCTGGCTGATAGAAATGATACCGGCTGCCGGGTCCTTTTCGATCCAGCCGAGCGCAACTTTTGTCAGTTCTTTGCGCATATCGTCATTAGTCCAGCAAAGCTGGCCGCCGGCTGTCTGTCGCTTGCCGTTAAGTTCGCTATACCACTCCGGGTGGTCGGCGAAATATTTATCCGGCGGCAGCAAATCATAAGCTGTGTGGCACCAGCCAAGTATCTTATAATGATCTCCATAGGCGGGCGGAATATTATAGAAATGCCCGTTCAGTTTGAGCTTGGCGGCGAACAAGGGATGCTTGATAGGGTCGCGATAGTAGGCCTCTCGATATAGCAGCTTTGGCGTATACACGGTATCCAGATTGGGGATGGTCAGGGTCGGCTTTTCAGGAACATAGCTCTCTGTGCCGCTCCACCATCGACAACCCACAGTGTCCTCCAAAAAAGTATACACAGCATACAGTGTGCCTCTTGGGTCTCCGCCGGCAAGCAAGAGCTTATTGGCGGTAGTCCGGATAACGATCCCATCATGGCCGAGCGAGTCCCAATTCACTCCGGTTGCGAGCTTTTTGAGTCGGCTCGATGGCCCGACGAGAATCTGCGCGTCATCCCCGCTGACTTGTCCCTCGTTTCGTATGGCAAAGTGCGCGCCGGTCACTTGCTTCAAATAGTTCTGCAACTCTTTGGCAGCCGTGACCTCCGGCGCAGAGGCCTTTG
>JAAYKG010000014.1 GCA_012522555.1 Armatimonadota bacterium | reverse complement strand
TGCAGTAGTCCTTGAAAACTGGAGCGGTTTTTCTCTTATTTGCCATACATATAGTATATTACAAATCCAGGATTTTGACCATGAAAAAGAGGCCCTTTTGAGACAGCCTCAGTAAATTGTGCCTGCGTCATTGGAGGAGAGGGACAAGGTGAAGGCGAAAAGGAGGCAACAAGCTGTGCAATCCGAAGCAGACAATGACTTTCCACACAATGTGTTACCGACCAATCCCTCTTCAATCAAAGCGAGCGATGTGGTACAATGCGTCGTTAAAGTTGATTAGACAGGTGATACGATGAGGATAGGCATAGTGGGGCTGCCCGGCTCAGGCAAGACCTCTTTATTTCGCGCGTTAACTAGAGGCACGGTTAAGACAGACGATTTTGGAGAAGCGCATGTTGGTGTTGTCCAGGTGCCGGACAGTAGAGTGGATTATTTTGTAGACCAATATAATCCTAAAAAGACGACTTATGCGAGCATAGAATTCATAGACGGGGCGGCGAAAATCGCTCAAGAAGACTCGCGGACCAGGTTCGGTTCCGACTTTTTTGCTGATGTGCGGCAGGTCGACGCTTTGGTGCATGTGGTGCAGGGTTATGCAACTGAAGGCTCAGATGCGCCGAGTCCGATTGCTGATGCGCAGACCCTTGCCGATGAGCTGTTGCTGGCTGATCTTCAATTAGTGGAAAACCGGGTCGAGCGCATCGAAAAGCAGCTTCACGGCGTCAAAAAAGGGGCGACTACTCCGGCTACCATAGAAATGGCGCTATTGGAGCGGCTTCGGGAGTTGCTGGAGCGCGGCGAATCTCTCAAACAAATGCAGTTTACTCCGGACGAAGAAAAATCAATCCGGGGCTACGACTTTCTGACCCTGAAACCGATGATTCTTGTCCTGAACGTGAGCGAAGACGACATCGGAGCGCAAACCGAATCAATGCAGGCATTCCATAAATACTGTGCCGAATCCGAACTGCTCTGTTTCGATATCAGTGTCGGCGTGGAGATGGAGGTGGCGGAGTTGTCCGACGAAGAGGAAGCCGAATTCCTTTCGTCTATGGGAATCGCCGAACCCGCTCGCAACGTGCTTATACAGGCTTGCTACAAAGCTTTGGGCTTGATCTCTTTTATCACAGCAGGGGAGCCTGAAGTGCGGGCATGGACTCTAAAACAAGGCTCAAAAGCCATCGATGCCGCCGGTACAATTCACTCCGACCTTGCAAGGGGTTTCATCAGAATGGAAGTGGCCAACTTCATACAAGTGAGGGAGGCGGGCGGATGGGAGGCGGCCAAACAAAAGGGAGTCGTCAGCTTGCAGGGCAAAGACTATTCTATGACCGATGGGGATGTAGTTTATATCCGGTTCAAAGTATAATCGACACGGCTGGCCGGTTTCTTTTCAGCGGACGAAAGAAATCGACGGATGTGGCGTTCAATTCTATTGACTTTATGGCTTGTCACCCTTATAATATATTCTGCGCGTAGGCTTTCGAGCCGGCGTCGCTCGAAGGGAGGCAGCCGCTTCCTTTTTTGTTGTTTGCTGTGGGCCTATAGCTCAGTTGGTTAGAGCGCACCCCTGATAAGGGTGAGGTCGTTGGTCCGAATCCAACTAGGCCCACCATGACGTGTTGGCTCTT
>JAAYKG010000118.1 GCA_012522555.1 Armatimonadota bacterium | reverse complement strand
CGCTGTAGCCGTAGTTCTCCTCGTAAAACCCAGCCCCGTCGTGCAGTTCATAAAACTCGCCGATTTTGTCCACCAGCAGCCTCGAATAGCCGATCCACGCTCGATACGCCTCGTTAAGCCGCTTATCGGGTATGTCAAAACGCGCGCCCTTATCAATTTCCTGCCGCCAGTGCTTCACAGACTCCGTCAGCTTGGAATTGAACTCAGCCGAGCTGATCGATTGTGCCTTGCCCGGTTCCGGCCACGGGAATCGAACGTATACTTCGCCATTTATCACCTCGAAATCCATCCGCAGTCTGGGATCAGGAGTCACCAGCGAAACCAAATCAGGCATCTTTCCCCCAGCCGGGCCTTGGTGCTTCAGGCGCACTCGGACGAATGCGTGCAGCGGCTTATCCGCACTCATCGACTCGGACCATCCAAAAACCGTCTGCTCAAGCATAATGTCATCGTGTTGAGTGTTCAGAGTCAATATAGGCAGATATCCGTCATAGAGGCGTCGTTTGATCGCAGTTGTATCGTCTCCGAACGGCCGGGCGTTGTCTCCGATGGTCATCCACGCGATCGGCGGCTCATTGAAGTTGCGCTCAAATCTGCCCAGGTGGTCTATGGAAATCTCCATCGGATGCTCCGGCACGCTCACGGCTTCGCGAGGTAGCTGCATCGGAGGGAAAAAGCTCGCAATCTGTTTATAAGTCGGATCCGCAGTCCCTGCCAGCACAATCTCCGCGACAGGATCCTTGCCGCTCCCCGTAAGAGCCAACCTCTCCGACTTTGTCAGACGCAGTTCAACATCCGGAGTCGATTCTATTCGCAGGTTCGCGATCTTCGAAATCGACATCTCCCCCGGGTTTTGATAACTGTTAGCCAGCAGCGGCTCCGCATAGGGCGGTTTTCCCAGTCCATACCCTTTGCCGAGTATCAGCAGCGACGGCGCCCGCGAATATTCCGCGGGGCGGACGATCGTTCTGAGCAGGGTCCATTTCGTTCCACTTTCGCTGCAATAAAAACGCACACAATCTTTCCCCAACTGTATTCGCACATAATGCGGCTGCGTAAGGTCACATCTGGCCATGCAGCTCTGGTTTGTCATGCCGTGCGTCATATCGACCGAGTAGTAATATCCTCCTCCGTCCCCGGAGTCGCGGAGGCCCATCTGCAGCCAGTTGCCATCACTCCAAAACAGAAAAACAGAGGTACACCACGTCTCCCCAGCCGGTACGGAGGGGGTGATACGTGCGCTGACAGATATCATATCGCGATCAAGTGGGCGGGATATGTGACAATAGTCGTGAAGGGGCGCGTGGAACTCAAGGCCGCTTGCTGTGGGTTTTATTCGTGTTCCCTCGGAACAATGCGAGCGCCAATCCGAGCCAAGCCTCGCGCCCGAGAAATCGTCCCTGAACAACACATCGCCGGCAAGCGTTTTGGCGAGCAGCAGCACTACAAAACAACAAAGAGCAATATTTCGCATCCCGACCCCCAACACCAAATCAGCCATTCATCACTTCATATATCACATCGAAATTATTGAAAGGCGGCATAAAATAGACGCCGCCAAAGCTCTCTCGTGCCGCGCGGTAAATATCTCGAGCGTATTCGATTCCGATCTCTTTAGCTGTTTCGCCGTCAACTGAGGCCAGCCTTTGTCGGATATCATCCGGCACAGTCATTCCTGGGATTTCATTATGCAGGAACTCCGCATGCCGTGAGCTTCTCAACGGCAGCACCCCAACAAGAATCGGCGGCTTCCAATCCGACGGCAGCAAACTAATAGCCTCTTTGATCGCCTGGATATCAAAAATGGGCTGCGTCATCAGGAAATCCGCGCCGGCGTCCCGCTTCTTCGCCAACCTGTCAAGTTCCTTTTGCATATCATCAGCGAGCGCATTAAACGCGGCTCCTATCGCAAAATTCGTAGGCTGTCCGATCTCCTTGCCCACATAATCCAACCCGGAATTGAGGGAATGTATAATTTTGGCCAGCCCATCCGACGTGACGTCGAAAACGCTGGTCGATCCTGGAAACTCACCCGCGCTCGCAGGGTCCCCGGTAAGCGCCAGGATTCCATCGATCCCCAGCGCGGACGCCCCCAAAAGCGCCGAGTGCATACCAAGCAGGTTGAGGTCCCGACAAGTCATATGCAAAATTGTCGCAACGCCAAGCTCTTCTTTCAATATGTGAGCAAAGGCAATCGAACTCATGTGCATGGATGCCATCGGGTTATCGGTGACGTCGATAGACGATATCCCCGCATCCACCAGCGGGCGCAGCTTTTCGACAAGCGTTTTGTAATTGCTGTCCTTGGGAGGAGTCACCTCAACTGTAACAAAGCTGCCGTCCATCTTGCGCAGCAGTGGGCTGCCTCCACTCACGCTTGCAACTTCAACTTTACGGCTCCGAGGGGCTCTGACTGTTGCGCGTACAGGCTTCGCCAGGCCAGCAACTTTATGTGCCAGCGCTTCAATATGCGCCGGAGTTGTGCCGCAGCACCCGCCTACGATACTCGCCCCTGCCTGCACGATTTCCGCGCCGCGCTCCCCAAAGTAGTCCGCCCCCGATATATACAGGGTGCGACCGTCCACGTTGGCAGGAAAACCGGAGTTGGGCAGCGCTGATATCGGCAGTTCCGTAATCTCGCTCAGCGCCTGCACCGCTCGCAATGTGCCTTCCGGCCCCACGCCGCAGTTCACCCCAATTGCGTTTAGTGGATAATCGGCCAGGCGAAGAACGATATCATCAAGGCTATCCCCGCCGGACGTCGTCAGGTCGGCGTCGACGGTAAATTGACAAATAATCGGAAGATCACAGCATTCGATGGCTCCTTCGATCATAGCGCAAACCGCTTCGAGGTCGGTTTGGGTCTCGATCAGGATCACATCTACCCCGCCTTCCACCAGCCCTCGAATCTGCTCTGCAGCCGCTTCCCGCACTTCTTGTAGAGTGACGACCCCCAAAGGCTCCAATCGCACAGGATACGGCCCGACCGACCCCGCGACAACTACATTCTGCCCAGCAACACTGCGAGCCAGCTTCGCTCCGGCCGCATTGATTTCGTGAACCTGATCCTCCAGCCCGTGCCTGGCCAGGCTGAATCTGTTTGCGCCGAACGTGTTGGTCTCGATTGCATCAGCGCCCGCTTGAATATACTCAGCGTGAATCTGACAGACCAGATGAGGAGATGTGAGGTTGAGTTCTTCAAATGGTCGGTGAGGGTTCGCTCCTCGTTCGTGCAGCAGCGATCCCATCGCACCATCGAATACGACCACTTTTTGCTGAAATACTTCGGGTAGTTGCTTGCGCTGTGACATTTACGCCTCCAGTAAAGTGACATAGCGGGGAATCCGTGGCGGCCGTTCGCCACAAAAGCCGGCTTACATATCAGATGAGATTGGTGATGCGATTATTCTCATCCACCAACACAACCTTGCGCTCCACAGGCTCGTCGGTCAGGCAGAACGTCGCCAGGATGACTTTGTCTCCAACCCCGCATCTATGAGCCGCTGCCCCGTTGAGGCAGATAATTCCGCTGCCTGGTTCTGCGGGGATAGCATACGTCTCCAGCCTCTCGCCGTTGGTGACGTTCCAAACGTGCACCTTCTCGCCGTCGATTATCCCAGCCGCATCCATCAGCAAGCTATCTATAGTAACGCTGCCAACATAATCAACGTCACAGCAAGTGACAGTAGCTCTGTGTATTTTGGACTTGCACATACTAATTAGTTTCACGCACATATTATAACAGACACCTAAGCCCACCTTCAACTTGTAGTCGTCTTTTGCTTCCCCTCTCCCTCGAGGGAGAGGGGGTAGATTGTGCCTTCGTCGCAGGAGGGGAGAGAGGGTTATGCTCAAAGTCCCCTCTCCTGGGGCGAGGTTTAGCACACGTGTTCCCTCTCTTGGGGGAGAGGGTTAGGGTGAGGGCGAGGTGGAATTCCCTTTCCCTGGCATAGGGTGAGGGCGCAGTAGTGAAAAATAGATAAGTATTTGCCGCCTATCCGAGCCTTATGATATAATTCCAACGTCAAGCGCATGCGGTATGCTGGCCGCACAAGCAGGAAATGCTCCGCATTTCCATAGAGAGGATATACCTTAATGGACACCAGTGATTTCAAGAACGGCCTTTCCATCATTGTGGACAACGACATCTTCACCATCGTTGAGTTTCAACACGTCAAACCCGGCAAGGGCGGCGCATTCGTGCGCAGCAGACTCAAAAACGTGCGCACCGGTGCAGTGATCGAAAAGACCTGGCGCGCCGGCGAGAAGATGGATCAGGCTATTCTGGATCGGTATCCGCTTCAGTTCAGCTACGAGCAAGACGGCGACTACTACTTCATGGACACCGAGTCTTACGAACTCAGCCCTGTTCCGCGTGAGAAGATCGGCGATGGGGTGAAGTATCTTATGGAGGGTCTCGAAGTGACCGCCCTGGCGCACGCCGGAGAGCTTATCAACGTTGACTTGCCGATCACCGTCGAAGCAACCATCGCCCAGACCGAACCCGGAGAGAGAGGAAACACCGCCTCCGGCGGCGGCAAGCCTGCCACCTTGGAATCGGGCGCCGTGATACAGGTGCCGTTTTTCATCAATATTGGCGACAAAGTAAAGGTGGATACCCGGTCGGATCAATATCTGGAGAGAGTGAAAGAGTGAATCCACTGTGAGTAATGACACCCGCAGGCAGATCGTAGGTTTTTTTGATGTGGTCGCGGGGATTGGCCTCAAACTGGGAGCTGTCGCGACCGGATTAGCCCTGGCATATCTATTATACGTCATCTTTGGGCCGAAACTGACGGCGCTGAAGACTATGAAAGGCGACGACAGAGAAACCCTGCTGCAAAGCATCGGATGGGCCAGGACGATGCTCAGATATGGCTCGATAGCGCTGGTGTTCGGGCTGTGCGTCAGGCTCATCAATCAAGAGACAATCGGGCTGATCCTAACCTTGGTGGGGGCGGGGGTATACTTCTTCAGCCCCAGTGGATTCAGCAGTCTGACACTCAATGCACATCAGCGCAGCGAGTTGTATCAGGGGATGGTCAACGATATTTCCATTGTTGGCCTGATCTGTCTTGTCCCCGGGATTGTACTGTTGGTGCGTGATCTTATAATGCGGGTGGTGCGGCGCTTTTCCGCAGCACAGCAGCCCGCCGCGGCTGAATCCGAAATCGAGATCACACGCAAGGTACATAAGCCCGGCATTTATGAGATGTGCTGGAACATGGCGTGCTGCAATGAGCGCGCCAAGAGATATTGCGCGGCTTGGAAAAGACGCCGACCCTGTTGGCAGCTAAAATCCGGCTGCCTGTGTGATCCGGAAGTCATTCAGAAAGCGCTGATGGATCGAGACCGTGAGATGGGGGTAAACCCGGACTCCGGCACGAAGGCCGCCGATAAAAGGCCAAAGGTCATCTTATCCGGCCAGCAAAAGAAAGAGCGCTGCCGCAGTTGCACGATCTGGATCGAGCATCAGCGGCAAAAGTTTCGCATAGCGACACCAGTCGCCATCGGCATTGTGGCTGTGGGCTACGGACTGATATATAAGCAGCTTTCCGGCATTGTATACAATGCTTTCAAGAATATGGACAGGTTTATGAGCTTTCTGTCCTATCGGCAGGGAGAGCCTGATGCATCGTTTTCGCAGGGACACACAGTGACCACGCTGGCAATGATATGCCTGGGGGTGGTGGTGCTCAGTTTCACCTTTAGGGCCGTTGAGTATTTGATCATTGAGTTGGAGATATAATCGGAATGGACATCGAGACGATCGAACAACTGATCTGCGTTCTTGAGGGTTCTAATAATGAGGAGCTTTGCGTTCAAAAGGGCGACTACAAAATACGTATCAAAAGAGGCCAAAAGCCTGCTTCAACTCCTAAGCTGCCCAGGGTGAGTGCAAAGAGACCTGCGGAACATGCCGTTAGCGAACCTCAAGAGTTGTTGATTAACGCCCCAATGGTGGGGATGTTTCATCGACCAAACGATCTGGCTGAAGTCGGTTCGGAGATCGCCGAGGGGCAGACTGTCGGCTCAATAGAGTCCATGAAACTTCCCAGCGATGTCGTTGCGCGTGTGAGCGGGAGAGTCGTTGAGGTGCTTGTGGAGGACGGCATGCCCGTCGAATTCGGTCAACCGCTCTTCAGATTGGAGCCTCTATGAAACTCGAGAGCAAAGGAAGCGTCGGTCTTATAGCGCTGCTTGTGGTGGTTCTGATAATCGGAGTAGCCGCGGCGGTATACTTCACCGGTAAAGGCGGCGTTGGGTCGGTAGACGAGAAAAGTGAGCTTCTGGACTCCAAAAGCCAGAAACAAACCACTGTCGGCAAATCTATCGACACAGCAAAAGCTGCCGATTGCCGCGAGCGGCTTAAACAGATTCGTATGGGGATAGAAAACTACAAAATCAGTTCCAATGATGCGCTCCCCTCCGCTTTGCCTGACATTGGACTTGGGGTAGGGCCGGATTACTTCCGGTGTCCTGTCTCCGGCCAAAGCTACAACTACGACCCAGCCACCGGCGCAGTCTCTTGCCCAACACACGACAATTTCTGATCGGAGAACTCGATTTGTTCAAGAAAATATTGATAGCAAATAGAGGCGAGATAGCGATTCGCGTTATCCGCGCCTGTCGCGAGATGAAGATAGCCACTGTCGCCATCTACTCCGAAGCCGACAGCGAATCGCTGCACGTTCGGATGGCGGATGAGTCTGTTTGCGTCGGTTCCGCTCCCAGCAAGGATAGCTACTTGAATATGCCCAACATCATCTCCGCCGCGCTCATCACCGGCGCTGAGGCGATCCACCCGGGCTATGCATATTTCTCGGAACAGCCGCAATTTGCTGAGGCGTGCGAAGCTTGCAACATCAAATTTATAGGCCCTAAGGCAAGCGCGATAGAGTTGATGGGGGACAAAGCTCGGGCTAAAGAAACAGCCGCAAAAGCCGGGGTCCCTTGCATTCCCGGCAGCAAGGGCCTCGTGAAAAGTGAGCAGGACGCGTTCAAAACAGCGTCCAAGATGGGATATCCGGTCCGCCTGAAAGCCACAGCCGGCGGAGGCGGACGAGGCATCAGAGTTGTTATGGCGGAAGATGAGTTAGCGGCTCAACTTAAAATCGCCACCGCGGAAGCCGCCTCGGCGTTTGGCAACGGAGATCTTTATCTCGAGAAAGAAATCGAAGAGCCACGGCACGTCGAAGTGCAGCTACTGGGAGATGAGCACGGCAACTACGTCCATCTCGGCGAACGCGAATGCTCCATCCAGCGGCGAAATCAAAAACTGCTCGAAGAGGCGCCATCCACAGCCGTGACCCCCTCCATACGAGCCAAGATGGGTGAGGCTGCAATAAAACTGGCGAAGGCGGTCGGCTATTCCAACGCCGGGACGGTGGAGTTTTTGCTCGACAAGCATGGGCGCTTCTACTTTATGGAAATGAACACTCGGGTTCAGGTCGAGCACCCCGTGACGGAGTTTGTGACAGGGGTTGATATCGTCAAGGAGCAGATTCGAGTGGCGGCTGGCGAAAAACTGTGTGTGTCGCAAAAGGACATCGAGATCAACGGCCACTCGATTGAATGCAGAATAATAGCCGAGGATCCGGCCAACAATTTCGCGCCTTCGGTGGGCAGGATAGATCATTATGCCGCGCCGGGAGGGATCGGCGTCCGTCTAGATACGCATATATACTCCGGCTATGATATCCCGCCTTATTACGACGCCATGTTGGCGAAGCTGATCGTCTGGGGAAAAGACAGAAACGAGGCCATCGCAAGAATGTCGCGCTGTCTGTCGGAGTTCGAGATCGATGGCATCAAGACCAACATCTCATATCAACAGCGCATATTGGCGAATGGTTATTTCCGCAGAGGAGAGCTTTCAACCGCGTTTATCCCCAGGTGTATGAATGGAAACGAGTAGGACAGCCGGCGGTTATGCCAGCTTCGGTGAGGCCCAATGAAAACGACAAGAAGAACCGCCCGCGAGCTGGCCTTAAATATTTTATATCAGGTCGATGCGTCGGGGGTGCCGTTTGATGAAGCTCTGGCAACGGCGCTGGAGTTTGTGGAGGTGTCCGGGCGAGCGACTGATGGCGCACAAGTAAAGGAATACGCGGCGATGCTAGTGACGGGGGTGCGTGAGCATCGCGATGAGATCGACGCATTTATAGAACAGCTTTCAGAGGGCTGGACGTTGGATCGCCAACCGGCGGTGGATCGAAATATCCTGAGAATTGCTCTTTTCGAGATAAAATACAGCGAGTCCGCGCCGCCGATAGTGGCGGTCGATGAGGCGGTGGAACTGGCCAAAAAATATAGCACGGCCGAATCCGGCAAGTTTGTGAACGGAGTGTTGGCGGGCTATCTGCGAGATCACACACCGGAAATGGAGGAAACAGACCTTGGCAGCACAGATTCTTGATGGAACGGCCACGGCAAAACAGATCAGAGCTGATCTGGCGGAGCGAGTGGCAGAGCTGAAATCACGGCGAGGATTAGTCCCGAGGCTGGCGGTTATATTGGTCGGGGACGACCCTGCGTCGGTTACCTATACCAGGATGAAGAAGAGGGCGTGCGAGGCCGCCGGGATGATCAGCGATCTGATAGTTATGCCGGCCGACAGCACCCAGGACTTTGTCAAGGATACCATCGCACAACTCAATACCGATCCTATGGTGCACGGTATAATGGTGCAGCATCCTGTGCCATCTCACCTCGACGAACTCGATATTCTATCAACAGTTGCGGTAGAAAAAGATGTCGATGGTATCAGTGCGATGAGCCTGGGCAAGCTGGTGCTTGGCACTGCTGATTACACATCCTGCACCCCGCAGGGCATCGTGACTCTTCTCGAAAAATACAATATTCCGATCAAAGGTGCGGAGGCTGTTGTGGTTGGGCGCAGCATTATTCTTGGTAAACCCGCCGCCTTGGCTTTGCTGGAGCGGCACGCTACGGTCACCATCTGTCACTCACGCACAAAAAATCTGGCGGATGTCGTGCGCAGGGCGGATATTGTTGTTGCTGCGCTGGGTAGGGCCGAATATATAAAGGGTGATTGGATCAAAAAGGGTGCCGTGGTGATTGATGCCGGGTATAACAAGGTCGAAGGCCGAGACAAGGATGTGGGCGACGTGGAGTTCGAGGCCGCTGCTGAGCGGGCCGGTTGGATTACCCCTGTGCCTGGAGGAGTGGGGCCGATGACTATAGCCATGCTGCTCACACACACGGTGAAGGCTGCCGAAAAATACGGATAAAGATTTGGTGTCACAAAATAACTTATGCGTCGATGTGTTGATTGTCGGATAATTCTGGATGATAATGTCAGATATTGCCCAAAGTGCGGAAACGAAATAGCGTTGGATGACTCTTCTGCGCAAAGCTCTGCATCTGACGTGCAATTGCTGCTTCGCTCTGCCAGTCTTCATCGATCCCGTGAGGATTGGGAACGTGCGATAGCGGATGCCACCGATGCTCTTCGTTTGGATCCGCGCAACCCTGATGTCCCGTCGTTGCTGGGTGATATTTACGAGAAGCAGGGCATGCGCGACGAGGCCATCGCGTGGTATCAGATGGCGCTGGAGATGAATCCGGACAGCTCCGCCGATAAAGAACATCTCGAACGCCTGAGTGAGTTAATCCTCGAAGAGGGTAGGCACAAACGGTCTGAATCCCACAATACGCTTCAATCTCGCACAAAGACGTGGGGCTGGGCGTTGGGCTCCGTCTTTATTGTCATAATCATATTGGCCGCGATCTCAATCTCTAGAGGCCGATCTGTCGAATCTACTTTGAATCCGCCAGTTCCCACCGCGCGGCCTCACTATGGGACAGCGGCTCCTGTGACCCCGCCGACCCAGGCTCTGCCGCCCGGGCCGTCTACCCCATCGGATGTTTCCGCCGCCTCGTCAGCCGGTGGATCGGTTCGCACGCCAGGGGAATTATATATTCGCAGCGAGTTGGCCGGCTCGCAGGATATAACTGCTGCTGGGGCTGCGGTCAATGATCTGATCGCGGATCCACGCAGCGGAGTTGTATCGGTCACATTCACTGTCCGATTCACCCCACATTTGAGTAAGGATAATATAATCACAGCTGCTGCGGTGATAGCTCGAAATACTTTTGAGCTTAACCGTGAGGTCAAGTTTGTCACTGCAAGATGTCTGGTGGAGATCGGCGGGGCGCAGGGCACTCAAATAGCGTTCGTCGGAGATGTCGCCAGACAGAGCATCGAGTCTATCTCCCCGACAGCCACAACCGAGCAAATTGCCGCTATTTTTACCACACCCTGGTGGAATCCGCAGATAAAATAAACCTGATGTGCAAGTAACCGCCTTAATCTTGAACCCTCTTGGACACGGCCGTAAAAGGAGGGTAAATATACCCCAGGACATTATCCGATAATGCCATTGACGGCGCATATGTGGTATGCTAAACTTCTGATGGCTACTATATATAGTGCCTGAGAGCTTTCACATGAAATGTCCATTCTGTGGCTGTTTAGACGATAAAGTCCTCAATTCTCGCTCTATTAGAGATGGTGAGGCGGTTCGGCGGAGGCGCGAATGCCTGGACTGTTCCCGCCGCTACACCACCTTTGAACAGGTGGAGGAACTGCGGCCGGTTGTGGTCAAACGCGACGGGCGACGAGAGACATTCGATCGCGGCAAAGTGCTGCGTGGCCTTACGGTGGCCTGCGAAAAACGGCCAATTGCCACGGAGATACTTGAAGGCATCGTGGATCTCATAGAACGCGAGATTATCGACTCAGGGGATATTGAAATTAACTCCATGCGAGTCGGTGAGATGGCAATGCAGGAATTGCGCAAAGTAGACCAGGTGGCTTATGTGAGATTCGCATCAGTTTACAGACAATTTGAAGATGTCGGACAGTTCAAAAAAATTATCGACACACTCGGAAGAAAACAAACTCAAAAAAAGCCTATCGCAAGCAAGGGAGGGCGCGAAGATGTCGGCTTTGACGAATAACGCACTGACAGTACTTGAAAAAAGATATCTCCGCAAGGATGAAGATGGGAAGCTTACAGAAGACCCTGTTGGAATGTTCAAAAGGGTCGCGGATGCTGTTGCTCAGGCTGAAGCCGGCTATGGCAAGTCCTCGAAGCAGGTTCACAGGGTCGCTGCCGAGTTCTACAATATGATGAGCGACCTTGATTTCTTGCCCAACAGTCCGACGCTGATGAACGCGGGCCGCGAACTTGGACAACTGAGTGCGTGTTTCGTGCTGCCGATAGAGGATTCGGTCGACTCGATCTTTGAGACGGTCAAAAATACTGCGCTTATCCACAAAAGCGGCGGCGGCACAGGGTTTGCGTTTTCTCGACTTCGGCCGGCAAACGACTGCGTCTGCTCAACAAATGGCATATCGAGCGGCCCGATCTCATTTATGGAAGTATTCAACGGTGCGACTGAGGCGATCAAGCAGGGCGGCACTCGCAGGGGCGCTAATATGGGATGCCTGCGGATCGATCACCCGGATATAATTGATTTTATCACCTGCAAACAGGATACCACCAAGCTCACCAATTTCAATATCAGCGTGCTTGTCACTGAGGAGTTTATGGAAGCGGCAGCTAATGGCGAAGACTATGCGTTGCTCAATCCACGCAATGGCGCCGTGGTCAAGCATCTAAACGCGGCCAAAGTCTTCGATTTGATTGTGAATATGGCTTGGCGCAACGGCGAGCCTGGGATCATATTCATCGATCGAATTAATCGTGACAATCCGACGCCCCATATTGGCGCTATCGAGAGCACCAACCCCTGCGGAGAGCAGCCGCTGCTGCCGTATGAGTCGTGCAATCTCGGCTCGATCAATCTTGGGCACATGATAATCGTGAGGGACGGAAAAGCCGAAGTCGACTATGACAGGCTCCAGCATACCGTTCAGATGGCGGTTCGATTCCTGGACGACGTTATTGATGTTAATCGCTACCCGCTGGAATCTATAGCTGAGACGACGCGCAGTAATCGCAAAATCGGCTTGGGAGTGATGGGCTTTGCGGATATGCTCATACAACTCGGAGTGCCTTATGACTCCGAAGAGGGCATTGCACTCGCCGAACAAGTGATGAGCATGGTCTCAAAGGAGGCCCAAAAAGCATCACGCGAGCTTGCCGAGGAGCGGGGGGTGTTTCCTAACTTCAAGGACAGTGTTTTCGATCGCGATGAAGCTATGGATATCCGAAACGCGACCGTTACCACCATTGCGCCAACGGGGACCCTTAGCATAATAGCCGCTTGTTCCAGTGGTATCGAACCTCTCTTCGCGATCAGCTATGTGAAACGGGTGATGGATGGCGCCGAACTGGTGGAAGTGAATCCGCAGTTCGAGAAAATCGCCAGAGAGCGGGAGTTCTATTCCGAAGAGCTAATGCGCAAAATCGCAGAGCAGGGCAGCGTGCGGGATATCCCGGAGGTGCCGGAGGATGTGCGGCGGGTGTTCTGCACAGCGCTTGATATTGCGCCGGTTTGGCATGTGCGTATGCAGGCCGCTTTCCAGCGATTCACCGATAACGCGGTCTCAAAAACCGTTAATTTCCCTGAGGATGCCACCGCTGAGGATGTGCGATTGGTCTATGAACTGGCTTACCGCGAAGGCTGCAAAGGGTGCACGATATATCGCTATGGCAGCCGCGACGCCCAGGTGCTCAATGTCTCGGGAAAAGACAAAAAAACCGCGCAAGACCCTGCGTCGGCTGTTGTTCGCGGGCCGAGGCCTCGACCTGCGAGAACTCACGGCAGCACTGAGCGCATCAACACCGGCTGCGGGAATATGTATGTGACGATAAATGAGGACGAAAACGGCCTGTGCGAAGTGTTTGCCTCAATGGGCAAGGCGGGCGGCTGTGCTCCGAGCCAACTGGAAGCGATAGGCCGTTTGATCTCTCTATCGCTGAGAGCCGGCGTCGACCCACATTCGATTCAAAAGCATCTGCGAGGCATTCGTTGTCACACACCGGCTTGGGGAAATGGCGGCACGGTTCTGAGCTGTGCGGATGCTATCGGGATCGCTGTTGAACATTATCTGACCGAACGCGACACAGGGATTGTGACGGATGAGATATCAAAAGGCTTCAGCAAGCTCGATACCCTCGTGGGAGCCTGCCCGGATTGCGGTTGCGCGGTGGAGCACGAATCAGGTTGTGTGGTGTGCCGTTTTTGTGGGTTTAGTAAATGCGGCTGATGTCGATATTCAACGCTTCGTGAAAAAACTGGACTTCGACGTTTTTGCAGGACGCGCTTGGGTAACATGGAGGTTATGCGACCGGAGAATGGAAGCTCCGGTCCTGGATTAATTCATGTTCTTATTCGCGGTTTTGCAGGATGCGGGTAGGCGACAGGGATGTTTATGGGCGCTCGGGAAACCGAGCGCTCAATTTCATGCTATTATTGAACAATTCTTCAACCAACACAGTATTTTCTGGTAGAATACTTAGTGCTAGTCGGCACTAAGCCGCGCCAAAGAGGTTATTTACAGGGAGGAAGTATTATGAGCGAAAACAAAAAGCTTGGACTCGACACAATTGCACTGCACGGCGGACAGCAGCCGGATCCGACGACAGGCTCCAGGGCCGTGCCTGTTTATCAGACTTCGTCGTATGTTTTTGATTCAGCCGATCACGCTGCGAACCTGTTCGCTCTCAAGGAGTTCGGCAACATCTACACCAGGCTGATGAACCCGACCACTGATGTCCTGGAAAAACGTCTCGCTGAGCTTCATGGCGGCACGGGGGCTTTGGCTGTTGCGTCGGGAATGGCAGCGATCACCCTCGCGGTGCTCAATATTGCTCAATCCGGCCAGAATATTGTCTCCACCAGCTATTTATATGGCGGAACGCATACGTTGTTTAATTACACGCTATATAAGCTCGGCATAGAGGCGAGGTTCGTCGATTCCACTAACCCGGCGAATGTGGAAGCAGCTATCGACGACAACACCCGTCTGGTCTACATCGAGTCTATGGGCAATCCCAAAAACAACGTCGACGATTATCCGGCGATTGCCAAAATCGCGCACGATAACGGCATTCCATTGATAATAGACAACACCGTAGCCCCACCTCCGTTGTTCAATCCATTTGATGTTGGGGCGGATGTCGCGGTCTATTCGCTGACCAAGATGATCGGTGGCCACGGCACCAGCATCGGCGGCGCAATCGTCGACTCCGGAAAATTCAACTGGGATAATGGCAAATTCCCGGAGATCACCGAGCCGGATCCGTCCTACCATGGGATCAGCTACTGGGATGCGTTTGGACTGCACGAAAAGGCCGTCGTGCCTGGGATTGCGTATATCATAAAGGCCAGGTTGCAACTTCTGCGCGACATCGGCCCATCGTTGTCCCCGTTCAATTCATTCTTGTTTTTGCAGGGGCTGGAGACTCTCCCACTGCGTGCAAGGGCACACTCGGCCAACGCTCTTGAGGTGGCTAAGTGGCTGGAGAAACACCCGGCAGTATCGTGGGTGAACTATGCCGGATTGGAGAGCCATGCGGACCACGCTCGAGCGAAGAAATATTTCCCCCAGGGCCAGGGTGCGATCATCGGGTTCGGGGTCAAGGGCGGAATCGAAGCCGGCGCGAAATTGATTAACTCGGTCAAGATGATCTCGCATCTTGCAAATATCCTTGATGCAAAGACTCTTATTATCCACCCTGCATCGACGACCCATCAGCAGCTCACCAGCGAACAGAGGCTCAGCTCGGGGGTGACCGATGATTTTGTTCGATTGTCTGTAGGTTTGGAGAACGTCGAGGATATCATCGCGGACCTCGATGGGGCGCTGCTTAAAAGCCAGGAGTAATCTGCGTTGGCTGGTAACGGCGAGTTGAATATGAGGTTTAGCGCTGCAACCACGCATGAGTGGGTGCGAGATGGCGACGTTGGGCGTGATATTGTCGTGCTGATGAGCGGCGGGGTGGACAGTTCTGTCACGGCGTTGCTGCTGCGAGATGCGGGTTATAATGTGGCGGGTATTACTCTGCAAATCCCATTGGCCGAGAACTGCAGCGCCAGGCGTCCTTGCTGTGGGCTGGAGGCAGGATATGTCGCTCGAGACCTGGGGATAGCGCACTACTACCTGGATGTTCGCGAGGCGTTTGAGCGGCTGGTCATCGAACCATTTCGCAAAGCCTACGAACAGGGCCGCACCCCCAGCCCGTGCGTGGATTGCAACACTCTATTCAAGTTTGGCGCGGTATGGGATGCCATAGAGCAGCGATTCGGCGCGTGCGATCTTGCCACTGGGCACTATGCAAAGGTGATCAAAGACAAAGACCACGCGTTTCTGGCGAGAGGAGACGATCGTTCGCGCGACCAGAGCTATTTTCTCTATGGTATACCCGTGAATAGGCTCAACCAATTCCATTTACCGCTTGCGCAATCGAGCAAAGAGGAAGTAAGGCGGTTGGCAAAAGAGGCGGGACTGCCGGTCGCGCGTCGGCAGGACAGCATGGAGCTTTGTTTTGCCGCCGAGGGCGACTATCGCGCCGCACTTGGGTTGCCGCCCGAAAACGGGCCGGTTCTCGACGTGTCCGGCAATGTAATTGGAGAGCACAAAGGTATTGTCAACTACACTATCGGCCAGCGCAAGGGGGTTCGGATCGCGGCACACAAGCCGATGTATGTGATATCTATCGACGCACCGAACAACTCAATCACCATTGGGGAGAGAAAAAACGCTCTAAAAAGCGATGTTGTCGCGGAGAATGTCAATATATTGATCCCGGAGATTATAATGTCGACAAGCGAGTTGTTCGGCAAGATTCGCTCGCAAGGGGAGCCGACATCTTGTGTTCTCGTTCAATCCGATGACTCGACAATAGCGGTTCGGTTCAATGAACCTCAGTTTGCTCCCACCCCTGGCCAGAGATTGGTTTTATATGATTCTCTTGATCGGGTGGTAGCTGGCGGGGTTATTTGCTGAAGAATACTAAAGGAGAACAACATGCCAAAAATAGCGGATTCCATACTTCAATTGATCGGCGGCACGCCGATGCTTCGACTTGGCAATACGATCAAATCAGCGGATTTGATCGCAAAACTGGAAAAACAGAACCCCTGGGGAAGCGTCAAAGATCGAATCAGTCTATATATGATCGAGGATGCCGAGAAACAGGGGTTGATCCATAAGGATACCGTGATTATTGAGCCTACCAGCGGCAACACGGGTATTGCTCTGGCCGGGGTGGCGGCGCGAAAAGGCTTGAAACTTATCCTCGTGATGCCGGATACAATGAGCATAGAGCGCAGAAAGCTGATGTCCGCTTTAGGCGCGCAACTGGTGCTAAGCCCAGGTTCCCTGGGAATGAAGGGGGCGATAGCCAAAGCTGAGGAATTGGCTGCCGAGAACCCTAATTCATTTATTCCCCAACAATTTCAAAACGCCGCCAATCCTAAGGCGCACCGGGAGACTACCGCAGAGGAGATTTGGGAGGATACGGACGGCAAGGTTGATATTGTTGTCGGTGGGATCGGGACCGGGGGTACGGTGACGGGGATAGGCAGAGCCTTGAAGCCTCGCAAGTCGAGTCTTGAAATCATCGCAGTAGAGCCTGCGGATTCCCCGGTTCTATCGGGGGGCAGTCCTGGCCCACATAAAATCCAGGGCATAGGCGCGGGCTTTGTCCCTGATATCTATGACGAGGGCGTCGTCGACGAAGTGATGACCGTCACGAATGATGAAGCTTTT
>JAAYKG010000117.1 GCA_012522555.1 Armatimonadota bacterium | reverse complement strand
CATCTACATATCTCCTGATCAGCGTGTATCTCGCACTCAATTTGTAACTAAGTACTTATCGATTTGCACGCAATATCGTTAACAGCGTTGTCTTATTAAAAAAGCCCCCGGACTGCTCCGAGGGCTTAGTAAACGGAAGAGCTTAGAAGCTCACGCCGAACTGGGCGACAGCAACGCCACCACGATAGTCCGGGCCGTAAACGATGGCGTCATCGCCACCGTCCCAGTTCACAAACTGGTAGCCGACTCTGAAGCCAGCATTGTCGGTGAACTGATGCGCCCACCCGAGGGTGAGGTAGCTCTCAGTACCCTTGTCATAACCAGGGGTATCAGGATTGTAGCGAATCCACTCGTAACCGAGCACGAGGGAGTTCATCGCCGACATGCCCCACTGAAGGCCGGCTTCGGCCTTAGTGATCGAGTCGTCCTTAGCTCCCCAGCCAATACCCATGCCAGGAACGTCGTCGATCAGCTTGAGGAACTCGCCATTGAGGGCGACTTTCAGCTTTCGAGCGATCGGAAGGGTGATGTCGACATACGGACCCTTGACGTCGGTCGGGTTGGTCCAGCGGCCGATCTTGTCCCAAGCGCCAGCGGCAGCGAAGTTCCTGCCAATGTTCTTGTAACCAGCGGCTACGCCGAGCTTGCCGAACGAGCCGGTGATCTTGCCGTCCCATGCGTCGGTGTCGTCGTTAATTGTCGGAACACCAGCGACTTTGTCGCTGGCCAGAGTGTCGCTTCTGGTCCAACTGCCGACGAACCCGAAGTTGCCAAACGGGATGTTGAGGTCGGCGCCGTAGACTCTAGCCTGATCGTAATCAGCACCAAAGAACCAGGCGTCTTTGGACCACGCCTGATAGTAGGACAATCCGAGGACGCCCTTCCACGGTGTGCCAATGGTCGCGCGAATACCAGCGCTCTGAGCGATCTGATCGTCAAGACCACCAACCGCTTCGCCGCCGAGTTCGTGAGTTCCATATCCACCCGGGAACGGGGTGATCTGTCCGGCAAGACCATTGTAGAGGTAATCATTCTCGTCGTTCTTCGCGGCGAAGAGTGTAAGGTCAACGCCACCGAAGTTGTAGGCGAGCTTGATACCGTCAACAGGGTAGTTGCCGTCGTCGGTCTTCAGGATGTTGGTGTAGGTGTCCACGTCAACTTTCTTGAGCGTGTACGGAGTCCACTGGATCGGGAATCGACCAACAGTCAAAGAACCCTTGGAAAGGCCGGTGTTGATGTACAGATAGTACGGGAAGAACGAGTCGCCAGGGGCTGTATCTCTCATCCCTTCAATGTAGGAGTCTACATAGCCGAGGTAGTTGAGATAGTCGCCATAGTTGATCGTAGCAACAGCGGTCGTAGCCTTGCTGACGCGACCGGTGACGGTCAGGTCGAAGTCCTTGATGACGCCGATGTTCCGACCCAACGTGTTCTGGTTGTTGGGTCCTTCGGTGCCAAGCACTCTCTGATCCTGATCGATAGGCGTGCCTTTTTTGGCAGAAGTGGAGATAGCGAAGACATTGCTCTCTCCGGTGATTCGCACTCTTGCCTGCTCGGCTTCGAGAGCATCGACGCGAGCGCAAAGCGCTGCGACGTCTCTCTTCAGGGCGTCAACGTCGACGCCAAGGGCCGCCAGTTCATCTCGGAACTCGTCAACGAGTTTCTTGATGTTCTCGACGTCGGCCTTGGTGGCGAGGTTGCTGAGGTCCTGAGCCTCGGAAGTCTTGATTCCCGCGATCGCCTGCTGAAGTTCAGGCTTGGTCACGTAGTTGCTTAGATCCTGCTCACTGATAAGGGGGAGCAGTCGGGCGATAGCCGTTGCGAATTCGTAGCGGCTCATCGCACGCTTTCCACCGAACGTTCCGTCGGGATAGCCAATGACGATCCCGTCTTTTTGCAGTTGGTTAACTGCGTCGTATGCCCAGTGGTCGGTCGGCACGTCGTTGAAGGGGCCCTGCGCGAAGGCCGGAGCCGCGCACAAAAGGACTGCAACAACGAGCAAATATGCTGTCTTTTTCATGGTACATCCTCCTTGAATAATTGGAAACCGACAGGAGGATTTTTTGCTATCGCTTGGGCTGACGAATCAGTCACCTTGTTACCTGACCTGCCAACCCTCTCGACATACAGTAATCCAGCCTGCCTATGCCATCACGGTTCAGCTCTCACGGGCGTTCTCAAGGATGCACCTCCTTTCTTGCCCGCGCTGACAACAGTGTGATAGCCTGCTGAGTCACGGAAGTTTAGCACAGCTATAAAACCGTGTCAATACCCCCAGACGAATTATTCCTGGTAATATTACCTGCCGAGCTAACTTTTTCTTTTTCAGTACGGCATATCGGTTTTCAACAGGTTTTTCATTAGGTCAAGCAGGCCTGAATCAAGCCTGCAGCCGTGCATCGCTTAGTCAATTATCTTCCCTTGCACAGCAGCCAATCAAACCCATGAGGCAGGCAAACAGTGCATTTATTATGGTTTCCTCGAAATATGGCAGTCTGAATTACGCTTGGACGGTCGGAACTTGGAGGCCGCTACTTATCGTTGTCACGCTTAGTGTAAGCCAGGTACCTTTCGGCAAGAATTACCGCAACATAATCATCATATGACCGCGGAGGGGTCTGCATTGAAATGGGGATAATTTTGCGTAGGCCTCTTGGTGGATTTTCGAGGAAATATCTGGCCCTGGCCTCCACCGTGGTGAAATGCTCATCGACAATTTCTATGGCCAGACCGGAGTTTTTAGCCCATTTTGCTATGACTTCGGACGTTGTGCCGTTGCCGATGAGGATAATGTCAGGAGAATACCTGGAGCAAAGCCCGCTGATCGTCTTCGGTATATCAACCGTATCGACCACAGCTTTATGCAAAACGCGCATGTCCGGATCGCCCGCCACAACAGCCACACCGCATTTGAACGACCCGGGATCAATCGCAAGCACTACACTCCCGTTTTTTGTGCGGCAGTTGCCCACAATCGCCTCCCGCTACTCGGACTTTTCTATGCCGATACGAATATTATGGACGTTCAAGGTATCGGCCGGGCGAATGGCCTCCGTTGCATACACATTGACCTTCGCACCTCCGTTCAATTGCTTGACACCAGCAAGCACATTCAGCAATTCATCCATCTGCGAATGCCGATCGTCACCCAGAAACATCCGCGGGTCCTGACCATAAACCGGCACAACTCCGGCTTCAGCAGCAGCTTTCGCCACATCTTTTTGCAGGAAATCGCTCAGTTGTAAAAGTATCTGCCCGTCGGATTCGCTGGGATCGATTTTGACCGAGGCAATTTTATCACCAGCGCTAAAAACCTGTCGATTGTGGTAGATGCGCATTTCCACCGGCACTTGTGCATCCGTAAGCGTATTCATAGCGCAGACTACCTGCACCAACGCCTCCGACCCTGTCGAAGCAATGCGCCGGGCAGCGATGTCGATGCATTCCGGCTCGCTGTCGATAGGTTCCCGGTTCTCCGGGTCCGGCCAATAAATCAGGTTTATCGCTCGCCCGTTGGCGCCTGTTCTGGCATTTCTGGCCGAGGCCCTGCTGCTGGCGCGGTCGAGCAGCGAAATAATATCTCCTCTTAGCGCGAACGGGGTCTGGTTGGATTTTATCAATCCTCTCGTCAACTCATCGCCGCGCTTGAATGTGATCTCACCGATGCGCAGTCGAACCGCCATCAGCGTGCCCAAATCCCCCAAAGATGCCGCAACTTCGGCATCGGCGAGCTTCGCTGTCGTATCGCGGAGTTTCGCCTCGGTCGCGCCAAGGCGGGCTTCGGCCTCCATCAATTGCTGCTGGGCTTCGACAAGTTTTGACTGTGCCAGCCGCAGCGCCTGATTGGCCTGGTCGAGCTGTATCAACATCAACTTCAACTCATCTTTGCGCTGCGCAAGCTCGGCTTCGGCGATATCCTGTTTTTTTTGCAGGTCGCTGAGTTCTTTTTGACGCTTGTCGATCTCCTTTTTAAGAGACTCGACTTTTGACCCAGCCTCATCGCGCTGTTTTTTTGCCAGCGCAGCGTCTTTAAGAGCGGTCGCAAGCTCGGATTTTTGTTTGGCGACTTGACTTTTAAGCTCCTGGCTTTTTACAGCAAGGCTGTTGTTCTGCTTGGCCAACTGAGTCGATCTTTTCAATATTTGGCTGTATTGGAAGAATCCTTTGCGAAACTCCGCATTCATCGACAAAGCCGCCCCTAGAACAAGCGCGGAGATGAGCATGCCTGTGATCGTCGTGACCACAATGGCTGTATAGCGCGGTCGCAGGCCGAACAGCATCAGGCGCTTCTTGCCCATCCTCCGTCCGAGTATATCTCCGAAGTAGGCAATGAAGCCCGATACCAGTATTAGAGCCATGACAAACAGTACTGTGTAACCCATCTGTAGTTACTTAGCCGCCCTTGCCAGCAGGATGATAGCTGCTGCAGTGCCGACAATCAGTGGCGCAAACGCCCCCACAACAGGCCATACGGTCCCCTGCACTGCTAAAGACCACGTATAACGCCCCACAATCCAATACAAAAATATGACCAGAATGCTCATACCCATTCCCGCCGAAGAAGAGCTTCTGTGCGGACGAATGCCGAGCGGCGCCGCAAGCAGGGCAAATATCAGGCTGGTCAGTGGCACAGCAATCTTGTTCCACATATCGACATCGAGCTGCCTTATCTTATCCAACGGGCGATCGGGATACTGCTTAAGATTGCGTACCAGCAAATTGAGCTGCGCAAAGCTCATCTGTTCCGCTCTCAAGTTCTGATACATCGCCAAGTCGCTTGGAGTCTTTTTAAGCTCGATCTCCCTGGTTTGTGTATTGTCAAAGGTCGTCGTAGCAATCGAGCGCGGGTCTCGCGGGTCGATCAACTGCACATAGCCATCGTAAAGCTTCCATCGATAACGATTGGCCCGATCGTGCATGCCCGCCCACCGTGCCTGCGCCGCATACAGGAAAAGTGTCGGCTTGTTTCGATAGAATTGTATGATCGACACGTCCCTCAATATACCCTTATCTTTGTCCATTCCCCCCTGGACTATGATTCTCGAGTTGGTCGATGGATCTTCTAAAGTAAATGGCGCATCACTGACTGCCGCTTGCTTCAGAATTGATGCTTGTATCTCCTGCGCTCGCATACCAGCCACCGGAGCAACCATCTCGTTCAAAAAAATCGAGAATCCGCTGACAATCAGCCCAAAGACGAGAATCGGCACTGTGATTCGATAGAAACTCACCCCACCGGCGAACAGCGCCACGACCTCACTCTCGCCGGAGAGTCTGCCTACCCCTATCAGCACCGCCAATAGAGTCGACATCGGCAAAGTCCAAAAGACTATCGACGGCAGCGAATAGAGAACAATTTCCAGCGCCGTCAGCACCGGCATTCCGTTCATCAGCCATTCGGTGAGCTTAAGAAGCACCGATCCGGCGAAGAACACCGACGAAAAAGCCGCCACGCCGAATAGAAACGGCCCGATTATTTCGCGCATCACCTGCCTATCGACGAGTCTCATGCGCGCCTCACATCTCGAACCTGTCGCCGAGATAGAACTTGCGGGCTATTGGATCATTCGGCAGTTCCGCAGACGGGCCGGAGGTTTTGATATCACCCTCGGAAATTATATACGCTCTGTCGGTGATGGCAAGGGTTTCGCGAACGTTATGGTCGGTGATTACGATTCCTATACCCTTGTCTTTGAGCCGGCGCACCAGGTCTTGAATGTCCCCTATGGCGATCGGGTCGACCCCGGTAAACGGCTCATCCAAAAGAATGAACCTGGGGTTTGTGGCCAGGGCGCGAGCAATTTCAACTCTGCGGCGTTCTCCTCCTGAGAGCACCTGCCCTTTTTGGTCGCGCAGCTTGCTCAGGCCGAACTCCTCGAGCAGCTCATCCGTGCGAGCGGTGCGTTCTTTTCGACTGACTCCATTCATCTCCTGCACGAGAAGCAGGTTCTCGGCGACGGAGAGCTTTCGAAAAATCGAGGGCTCCTGGGCGAGATAGCCCAAGCCGAGCCGTGCGCGCTGATACATGGGCTTGGATGTGATATTGTTATTTTCCAGCAGCACGCGGCCGTCGTCGGGCTTAACCAGTCCGACCATCATATAAAATGTGGTGGTCTTGCCTGCGCCGTTTGGGCCGAGCAAGCCGACTATCTCCCCGGTATCCAGCCCGAGGCTGACATCGTTGACAACTCGGCGCCCCTTATATATTTTGACCAGGTTCTTGACTTCGAGCTTCATGCTATATTCTTGAGCAGGCTAATCTTTTTTCTTTTCTTTTTCTTTGGGAGTCGCCGTTATCGTGCTAAGGCCGGTTTCGCTCTCCACTTTGAATCTATATTGATGTGCGTCGAGTTTCGGCGCGAGATTGACAGTGGCTTTGTCCCCCGCCATAACCGCCGGTTCGACAAATATCGTCGGGTTGTCGTGAGTGATTTTGACATTTCCAAGCAGGCTTGCTGATTGAGTGGTCCCGTTAAAACTTGCGCTGTCAGCGGTGGCGATAGTCTTCGTTTTGGCGCCGTTTTCATCCGCGCAATAGACCAGTTTGACCGGCCCGGTTAGTTCGGCGCTTTCGATGTCCATGCCGGACTTGGCTTTGCCTTGTGACGCTATGACGATAACAATCGTGGCCGCTTCCGCTTCCAGGGTGGTTTTGGCGGCTGCATCCTTTGTATACAGATGGGCGTTTCCCGACGCCACGAACCTGTTTTCGCCGCCCATGATAGTCTTGGCTTCCAAACGAAAAGAACCGTCCTTCGACTGAACTTTCGAAGGAGCAGCCGCTGCTGCCTGCATACCAAGCAGGCATACGGCGACCATCGCAATCAGCGCTATTCTCATTTAATATTTCTCCAATTCTTTGCCGGAACTGAGTAGTGTATAGCTTTTAAGGGACGTATCTGCTATGAATGCGGCGGCCTCCGCGACCCCGGTATCGGAGGTTATTTTCACTCCTCCATTACCCATCACTTTTCGCGTGTTTGCGTCCCATTTGATCCATCCCGCCTTGATGACGGTGCTGCGCTCGAGAGATTTGAGCGTCACACCGCCGGAAGCGATCACTGTCCGCTTATCAGTGTCCACAGTCGCCTTTGGCGCGCTTACTCCAGCGGTCAATTTGCCATTTTCATATAGCTGGGCTGAAAAGTCAAGAAGACTACCCACCTGCGTCACTTCATTGAAATCGGCGGATTTGGCGGATGCAGTCATCTGCGAACCGTTTTTCTCCGCCCACCGCAGTGTCACCCCGCTCTGAGTGATCTCCAGTTTGGGGGTTTCTTTGACTGGTTCGGCAGGCTGCTGCGGATCGGGTTTTGATTCGGACTGCGGTTTAGATTGTTTATCAACCAGCAGCGATTTCGACCCGGCGGGCTTGGCGCGCTCAAGCTTTGCGCATCCCTGGAGAACCAAGGCGGCGCAGCAGACCGCGAGCAGTAACCACACAGTTATAGGCTTAAAGATGGATCGCATACCAACTTTCTTGACGAAGGCTGTCGCGATGGGTTGCCCATCGACAACGCGACAGCCAAAGTTTAACACAACCTGATGCAACAGACAATACGAGGGGCAGCGCGCGTAAGGTTTCACTTGACGGAACAGGTCGTTTGCCATACCATAAGCTCAGAATGAGAAAAACAAAAATAGTCTGCACAATCGGGCCTGCCAGCTCCTCGCCGGAGACACTCGCAGGGCTTATAAAGTCGGGTATGAACGTCGCCCGCCTCAACTTCTCGCACGGCACCTACGACGAACATCTCGAACGCCTCAAAATGATTCGCGCACTCGCCGAACAGGCCGGAAAAGCCATCGGGATTATGCAGGATCTGTCCGGGCCTAAAATCCGCATCGGGCGGATCGAAAAATCTCCGGTCAAACTGGCGGCAGGCGAATCGTTTGTCTTTACGACACGGGAAGTGGCCGGGGACGCAACCCAGGTTACGCTGCCATTTCCAAAGCTCGTCGATAAATTGAAACGCGGACAGTTGATCTATGTGGACGACGCGAAACTCGAGTTCAAAGTCGTCAGCATATGCGAAACGGAAGTCGTCACCAAAGTCATAGTCGGCGGGGAATTGTCCTCCAATAAAGGTTTCACTGTGCCTGGGGCGGATTATGACGTGCCGGGAGTGACGGAAAAGGATAAGGCCGATCTGCGCTGGGGACTTGAACACGGAGTGGACTGGGTGGCAAGCTCATTTGTGCGCAGCGCCGACGATATCGTGCCTCTCCGAAAAGTCATGCGCGAAGTCGGCAAGCGCGTGCCCGTTATCGCAAAAATCGAGAGGCCTGAGGCGGTTAAGAATATCGCCGGCATAATCGAAGCTTATGATGGCATTATGGTGGCGCGTGGGGACCTCGGAATCGAGCTGCCGATTGATGAGGTGCCGGGGATTCAAAAGAATATAATCCACCACTGCAACAAAGCCGGCAAGCCGGTTATCACCGCTACGCAGATGCTGGATTCGATGATGGCCAACCCGCGGCCCACTCGCGCCGAAGTGACCGATGTTGCCAACGCAATAATCGACGGCACCGATGCGACGATGCTGTCCGGGGAGACCGCTGCGGGTGGTTTCCCGGTGCAAAGCGTGCAGATGATGGACAGAATCGCGCGAAAAACCGAAAAATCGCTGGATTATCGATCTATGTTCGAGCGGCAGTCGTGTATGGCCCCTAACCGATCGAATACGAGATGTGCGCAGGTTACCGAGGCGATCGGCGAGGCTGCGGTCAGTCTTGCGTTTGATCTTAGAGTGCCGGCGATTATCACATGCACATTTACCGGCACAACCGCTCGATTGGTCAGCAAATTCCGACCCCAGGCGAAGATCATCGCAGCCGCCTCCGACAATGAGGCTGCCCGCAGGCTGACTTTGTCGTGGGGAGTGATTCCTCTGTTTGTTGAGATGGCTAAGGATACGGACGAGCTTATTCGGAATGCCATCGAGGCGGCGTGTGAAAATAGAGTTGTGAAGCTCGGGGACACGGTGTTGATGATCGCCGGGGTTCCCGTGGGAATCTCCGGGAACACAAGTCTGATCCGGGTTTTGAAGGTAGAATAACCGCGCCTCGCCGTCTGTCACCCACCCCATATCCTCCTTTCTTGTGATTCATTACAAGACATGATTATGTTGTGGCTCTAGTGGGCAAGCTGTAGTCGATAATCAACCGGGAGGCACGATTATGGGCAAAATGCAAGCAGCAATAGTTGATCCGAGCGCTCCGGGTCATCTCGCCATACACGACGTCGAGACCCCTGTCCCAATTCGCAATGAAGCGCTGGTGAAGGTAGCGGCGGTCTCGATGAATCAGGGGGAGGTGCGCTACGCTCGGCAGTGGGAGCCGGGGCATCCAATCGGATGGGACCTGGCGGGGTTCATAGAGCAGCCGGCCGCGGACGGGTCAGGGCCAAAGGAAGGAACCAGGGTGGTCGCTCATGTAAACACCGGGGCGTGGGCGGAATATGCGGCGGTACCCACACATTCTATGGCGGAACTGCCGGATCATGTTTTCTTCGAGCAGGCGGCGACACTTCCGGTGGCTGGGCTGACCGCGCTGCATGTTCTGGAAAAGGGAACAGGATTACTCGGCCGTAATGTTCTCGTCACGGGAGCCAGCGGAGGTGTTGGATTATTCGCGAGCCAGTTGGCGAAGTTGATGGGGGCGAATGTGGTCGCGATGATCCGACGCGAGGAGCATCGCGACATTGTGATGAAATCCGGCGCAGATGACGTTATAGTGACCCAGGATGGCAGAGGCGCCGGAGAATACGGGCCATATCGCCTGATCGCTGAATCGGTCGGTGGGCGTGTGTTAACGCATTGTTTGGAGCATCTGGACGAAGGCGGAATATGCGTGTCATTTGGCAACTCATCACAGCAGGAAACTTCGTTTGATGCGTGGACGCTGTTGAGGACTGGCAGAGCGCAGCTATATGGGTTCACCCTGTTCCGTGAACTTGGACTGGAGCCTGCGTCGGTTGGTTTGGCGCGGTTGGTGAGACTGGTGGGAGATCGAAAGCTGCATCCGCGAATCACAGTGGAAGAGCCTATGCAGAGAGTTGGAGAAGTAGCCCAGGACCTGATGGATCGTAAGATTCCGGGCAAAGCGGTGCTGCGGTGGTGGATATAGCCCCGTGATTGTGGTCTGCCACTGCGTTGCCGTGGTGGCAGACGCGTCTATAATCAGCCGTATAGCGAATCTTCGAGCGCTCTGATTTGTTGCGCTACAGACAGCAGGGTGGACACGGAGATTTTTCGACCGGCATGCTCGTAGTCCAGAAGCCTAGCGATGTCGCTCGCTATCTGGGGCGTGTAGTGGGATTCAACAAGCTGGATAATCGTCGCCTGAGGCGCATCCGCGGGCAAACCCAGCTTGCGGCAAAGTCGCTGCCGCATTGATGTTGTGAGTATGGATGCTGCTAATTCGGGCCTGCCTGCGCGTTGATAGAGCCTGGCCACGGATTCGACGAACTCAAACTCCGGCCGAAGATTCTGAGATTCGGGCAGGCTCCTTACGGCTCCAAATCTGCGGGCTTTGCTGTAGCCGAACGATATGAGCGCAAAAGCTATCACGACTACCCCGAGTTTGATCTGAAAAGGAACGTGGATCAGCAGCATCGCCGTCTTTGAGCGCCCCAGGCCGTGGTGATACTCATCGAACAGGATCAAGCCGCCTTGCTTTGTGCTTGAATTCGGGCTTGCGTGAGAGGAGATCAGGCTGATTATGCGCATAGCGTTGCGGTAATCTTTCATGCCCTCGTTTGTAATCACCTTTCTCGAATCGAAAACATATATTGCGCCTCTACCCAACGAACGCGACCTGGCGAATATTGCGGGCACACGCCTTTGGGGAGAATCTGTTATGAAAATGGCAACCCCGCCACCGGAGATCCAGCGTTGGAGTGCGGATTGTTCCGCAGGAGCAATCGGGGTTGCGCTCAGCGGCTGGATCACCACCAACACTTTGGCGTCTGCGGGCATCTCGTTATATGGAGTATAGAACCTCTGGACGTTGTATCCCAAACGTTCGCCAAGCAGGGTGTAAAACGCTTTGACCCCGCGAGGCCCGACAGAGTATGTGGTGGATATATCGGAATCGATTTTCGGCGTGCGGCTGGTGAATATAGACATCACGGCGACAAGTAACCCGAATAGTACTATCAAAAACAACGCATCGCGCGAGAGCTTCATATCGCTCCCTCACCGGATAATTGATCGTAGATTTTGACAGCTTTCAAGTAGTCGTCGCGCAGGCACGCCTCGCCGCCATAAATCTTTCTGTCGAAGTCGGAGGTAAGCGGCAAGAGTTGGTCGTACGCGACGGAGTGACCTTTTTGCCGAAGCTCCTGAAGATACTCCCAATTGGTGTGACTGCGCTCGAATCGAAGCGCCTTGATCTCATCGAGATAGGCGATCGACGCGAGATATGCCGCTTTGAAGGCCCCGCGATAATCACCGGAGTCTGCAAAATCGGCTGCCTGCCGAATATGTTCGCAGGCGGAATATATGTTGAATGTGGAGTCTTGCTGCGGCATATCGTCTTTGATTTGTCTGCGGCCCCACGCGATAGTTCGCTTTATCAACAGCGCCAACAAAACCACAAAACCCACAACAGCAGCCCACGCGCCTACGATATTCCACAGTTCAGGCTTTTCGTTGATGGATAGGCGGCTGAATAACCATCGTGCAAATATACCGAGCCATTTTTTTATGGTTTCGCCGATTCGCTTGGCCCATTTGTCGAAAGTACTGGGAGGGGTCGGTTGGTATTCAGGTCGAGCAAGTATTTGCTTCAACTCATGCTGCACTTTTGCTGTATCTACATTTTCTGGAGCCGCAAGAGCAGCGGCGATTATAAATAAGAGGGCTGCTATTAGAACTGATGTGAGCAGGCGTGTCATTGATCCGTGCCTGGCGGGTCGCTAATCGGAGGCTGCTCCTGCGGCAGTTCGGGTTTCATCCAATACGAATCTCTGGTTGAACTCATTTCATCGGCTAACAGCTCGAGGTCGAAGCCTTCCTTGCGGATTCTGATGTCATAATAGAGCAAGATTATGACTATCGACGTCACCGGAGCCAGAGCAGCCCCAACGAGAGCGGAGATAATGGTGTGCAGCGCAATAAACACACCCGAAGGTGCAACTCCTTTGATTATTGCGCCGGCTACCGCGCTTTGCGTGGGGATAGTAGCAAAATAGCTGACAAAACTCACCACAATCAGCGTAATAAAATACAAACCCAGGCACTTGCCCAAATTGCCGGACATCAACTTCCAACTCCGTGAAATCGCATGCCCTACACCGCTCGTTTCCACGATTATCGCCGGCTCAATGAGGGCCAGGCGAAGCAGTAGAAATATAGACAGCGCGACGCTGAATAGAGGGATGAGCACAAGCCCGAGGATGACCGGCCACGAGGATTGCAGGGTCACAAATGACATCACGCTCAGGAAAACCACTGAAACGGCGAACATAAGCGGGATTATAAAAACAATCACCTTAAGCCCGATCGCCGCCAACAACTGGCCGAAGATCGAGAAACTAAATACCCGTCTGAAACTGTCCAGTATAGTGGGTTTGTGGCCCAGATACACTTCGGATATGGCGTAGGTCAAGGCGCCAGTGACAAGCGGAGCTGTGATGAAAAGATATAGATAACTGATGGCTGTGATTGCCAGCGACGAATAAATCTCAGGGCCGGGCGCACGGTTAGGCAGGCTCGCTATACTTATGAGCCTGGTTGCGGCATATTGGGTAAAAACGGAATACGGCACATACATAACCGCAGCTATACCGACCAGCAGGATAAAACTGCTTTTGTATAGCTCGACGGTTTCGTCGAGGATATCAGCGACCCCCATCGGCCGCAGTCGTCTGGCGCCTGACCTCATCAAACAGCCTCCGGTTCTCTAGCTGCAAAAAGTTTTTTCGCGTTATCTGTCGTTGTCTGAGCCAGAACCTCCAATGTAAGACCTTTTATCGCGGCTATCTGTTCCGCGACATAGACTACATAGGCGGGTTCGTTTCGCTTGCCGCGATGTGGAACCGGGGTCAGGTATGGGCAGTCCGTTTCGATGAGCAGCCTGTCCAGCGGGCACATCGCCACAACGTCACGCAGTTTCTGGGAGGCTTTATATGTGATGGGGCCATCGATTCCGATATAAAACCCCATCTCCAACACCTCCCTGGCGAAATCCGCATCCCCTGAAAAACAGTGAAATACACAGCCTACTATATCGCGCGAGCGGCTCTTTAGTATTTCGAGCGCCTCCGGGTTGGACTCGCGGCTGTGGACAACAATCGGCAATCCCAGTTTTTTCGCCAATTGGATTTGAGCCTCGAATGCGGCGAACTGCTTCTCGCGCGGACTAAAATTATAGTGAAAATCCAACCCGATCTCGCCGATCGCAAGCACTTTGCGATCAGCCGCGAATTCTTTTAAGATGCTCTCGGCTTCTTTGGTGTAGCTCTTCGCGTCGTGCGGATGAATTCCCACGGTGGCAAATACGGACTCGTACGTATTTGCAAGCTGAATGGCAGATTCACTGGATTGCAGATCATACCCGCAGACGATCATCCGCTCGACGCCGGCATCACTTGCCCTTTGAATGACCTCATCGAGGTCGTCGGCAAATTTAACGTCGTTAAGATGCGTGTGCGTATCGATCAAATTTAAGCGACTCACCAGTGCAGCATCCTGTTTGCTGAACGATTCAAACTACAGATATCGATCCTTTCCCTTCTTCTTGACCTCTTCGAGAAGCTCTTTAATCTCTTGTGACCTGCCTGCGGGAAGAACCAACAGAGCATCCCCGGTGTCGACTATTACCAGGTTGTCGAGGCCTATCGTGGCGATCAGCCGATCCGGTTCGCCGTGAATCAGGCAACTGTGGGTGTCGATGCCAACGTGTTCTCCGAGGATGACGTTTCCGTGCTCATCCGGGATTTTGATCTCGCGCAGAGAAGACCACGCACCGAGGTCGCTCCACCCAATCGATGCGGGAATAACAAAAATATCTTTCGCATTTTCCAGAATCGCATAGTCCACCGATATGCGCGGAAATTGTTCGTATATCTCGTCAAAGACTTTTGCCTCATCGGGGGTGCCTATGGCTTTGTCATACCGCATCAGCAGTTTGTGGATCTGGGGGCTGTGCGCTTCAAACAGATCGACGATGGTTTTTGCGCTCCAGATGAACATGCCGCTGTTCCAGACATATTGCCAGCTCGACACGTATTCTTCTGCGGTTATAAGGTCGGGCTTTTCTTTGAACGAGATAACCTCTCGCACCTCTACGCCGTCGAAATGGCGCAGATTTTCGGACATCTGTATGTAGCCGTAGCCGGTCTCCGGAGCCGCAGGTTTGATGCCGATGGTCACGATGTTGCTGGCTTCCGAAGCCACTTGTTCCCCGACTTCCAGCAGTCTTCGGAATGCTTCTTCCCGAAGGATAACGTGGTCAGCGGGGCTGACAAGAATCACCGCGCTCGGGTCGCGATGGTGTATCAGGGTGGCGATGACTCCAACAGCCGGTGCGGTGTCTTTTCCCATCGGCTCCCCGATGACGTTGTCCGGGTTGATCCAGGGGAGCTGCTCTTCGATTATCGGCTTGTGGGTTCGACCGGCGATGACAAATACGTTTTCCTGGGGGATCAGCGGCTCAAGTCGCCGGACGGTGTCCTGGAGCATCGAGTTCTCGCTGTATAGATTTTGAAACTGCTTGGGTTTGCCCTTGCGTGATTTTGGCCACAATCTTGTGCCTGATCCACCGGCAATGATGGCTGCATACATGGTCGGTTCTCCTGATGATCTTTTATTAACCCCAGCGGGGTGGTATTAAACAATAATTTGATCGGATTGAGGCTGCTTGCCTATATATATTTCGGCTGGGAATCGTATATACCTTCATAGCTCCCGATGGCAAGTTTGGTTGGATTTTTTCGTCTTAATGAAGATGCTGCAACAGTCCGAAAAAGGAGGCAGCTTTTGAAGCTTCAGAGGTTTTTAATCATACTTACGGCGGCGCTGATCGGATGTGCTGCCGTCGCAGACCCTGATAAACCGGCCGACGGACAGAATGCTCGCGAGTTTCGAGCCACCGGCTCGGCATTCAACATCAACAAGCGAGCCGAGGTCTTCGACATCAGCGACCACGGGGATACGTTCACCATACTGGCCGACCGCGCCACAATCCAACTCAACAAAGACAAATTCGGCACGGTTGCGGACATAAAGGAAAACGCCCAGGTGCGGGTGACGGGTGAGCAGTTGTCGCCTCGCACCGTGCTGGCGGCAACAATTGTTTTGTTGGACGACTCCGGCAGCCAATATGGCGGGGCTATCAAAAGTTATGCTCCTAACGATCGAGTGGAAACCACAGGCTTCGTCATCAGCAGCTCACCAGCGCTCAAACAGATAGACGTTCGCACGAGATCCGGCAACTATGTGGTGGCAGTCGATGCGCGAACCGTTATTCGGCGGTATATATACTCAGCGGATCTGCATGACATCCGAAACGAAGACAGCTTGAACATTGTCGGCACGATGGATCACAGCGGAAGGATCGTGGCTGAGAGAATACAGATCGCCCTGCCGCACGCCCAAGATCGCAGCTATTATCCAATAGGCAAGGACTACACTCGATCAGGAGAGCGAAGGGCTGTCATCGAGGATGTGGTCGAAGGCGTGGTCGCGAATCCTGCATCCAAGTTCGATCGCACTCTCGGTATCAGCACAAAATATGGTGACCGAAAAATTGATGTGGCCAAGGATGCCGAGGTTTTCATCGACAAGCGAGCGGCCAGTGTGCACGATTTGATGAAGGGGGATAAAATCCGAGCGATGGGGGTGTGGGATGGCTCCACCCTAATAGCGTCGCGCGTGGAAACGATCAGCAGCGAGATTCCCGAAAGTCCGCGACCTGAACCCTCTGCCAAGCCCGAGGAAAAGCCCGCCGCCGCGACTAACGATAAGCCTCTGCCCAACAGCTTCACGGGAAGAATAATCGAAATAGACTACGCGACATTTGCACTTGTGGTCGATTCGGAGATGCGCGATTTGTCCATCGACGCGAAAGACACCCCCGTCACAAAGGCTGGCTCCAGCCGCCGATTCAGCGAGCTTAAAAAAGGTGACAAAGTTACGGTGAAAGGCGAGTGGACGGATAGTGTGCTCAAGGCTAATTCGATTGAGATTGTCGAATAGCGGAGGTGGTTTGCAGGATTGTTATAAGATTGCATTGAAACCATTAGCATGAGCAGCACTGAAGTTGTAGGTAAAGTCGATCCTCGAAATAAATTGAATGAACTGAGTAATCGTGATTGGATGATGCAGACAAAGAGCGTTTGGTTTAGTCGTCCGCCTCAACGCGATGCCCTTAAGGCCCAGCATCCGGCCACTTTTGCCGAATCCGATATCGTTCGGCTTATTGAGTTCTTCACCAAACCCAATCAGACGGTGCTCGATCCATTCGTGGGCAGTGGCTCTACGTTGGTGGCGTGCGCTCAATCCGGCAGGCACGGAGTTGGCATAGAATTGATCGAGCAATGGGCACAGACGTCTCAACAGCGGGTGGAAGCCGAGCCAAATCCGTCGTCAGTCCGGCTGGAAGTGCTGCAGGGGGATGCGCGACAGCGTTTGGAGGAGATTGACGATGAGTCGTTTGATTTTATAGTCACCAGCCCGCCCTACTGGAGCATCCTGCGCAAAGATTGGGACCATAAAGTTAAGGCGGAGCGTACGTCGAAGGGACTGCAGACACGATACAGCGACCAGGATGATGACTTGGGCAATCTTGAATCTTACGATGAGTTTCTGGAAGAATTGGGGGTGGTGTTCAAACAATGTCGTCGAGTGCTGCGCAATCGCAGGTATATGTGCATTGTGGTCTCGGATTTCCGGCACGGCTCGAGGTTCATAATGTATCATTCAGACATCAGCCGCCTGATGGAAACAGTCGGGTTCACAATCGAGGGAATTACAGTGCTGGTGCAGGACTCGAAAAATCTATACCCTTACGGACTGCCGTATGCTTTTGTGTCAAACATCCACCACCAATATATTTTGACTTTCAGGAAACGCGAGCCGTAGCCTCCAACTTGCGAACTATTACGGACTGAGCCACTTTTCTCTTTATGCGGCCCAATGCGTTATCAACGGATTTTTGCTTGCATTGCAGGTCTGTTGCGATTTCTCTGTAGGACTTGCCCATGTGATACTGCGTCAGCACCCGCCATTCAAAGTCCGAGAGCAGGGTCTGCAGAGCCTCTCGCATCAACCGGCAATCCTCCCTGCGAATCAGCCTCTCCTCCGGATCGTGCTCGGAGCTTGCGATCAGAACATCAGCCATGTTGAAATCCGAGTCATATTCGTCTGTGAAGCATTCCAGCGAGACCGCGCTGTTCAGCGGGGATTGCTTGTAGCGTCCGGCGGATTTGATGGCGGTGATCACGTGGCGCTCAATGCATATACGTGCAAATGAGAGGAACGATATGCCTTTGTCGGCTGAATAGTCCATAATCGACTGCCAAAGCCCGATCATGCCCACCTGAAGTAGATCGTCTCTATCGCCACCGAGAAGAAAGTATGAGCGGATTTTGTTGCGTACCAGGCTGCGGTATTTATAGAGCAGAAACTCAGACGCGTTTATGTCGCCGGCTTGTGCAGATTTAACAATAACCTGGTCCGGCAAGCGATCGAAATGTTGTCCGAAACGCTTGTAAACGCCCACGCTTCCTCCGGAGGCAGCCAATCGTCTGTCCAATGATGTCCAAGAATGTGCCTCTATCTTGAATTATACTGCAGAGATTAGTGTCTGGCAACGGCCATTTTCGTAGAAGGGCTAACGCACTATAACAAAGTGCCCATTCCCAAAGAGAGCGCTTTCTTTAATCCTTTCCTCTTGAGAGTTTTTGAACTCAAACTCCCGCCTGTTGCTCTTCTATGGTATAATTCTCATGCATCTGTTTTGTCATCGGCAACGGGGGATTGCCCATTGATGTCCCGCTTGTTTATAATTTTACTGCCTCTGCTTATTCTAACTTCATCAGCCTGCGCCGATGAGCCTATTAGCGCCAAGGAATATATGTCCCTGCGCAGGTCGGTGATGACGCAGCTATCTTTGCAGCAGCTCAAGGATGATGCAGGCTCGTATATCGGCAAGGTATTCGAGATACGAGGACAGCTTATGGGGCATTGCGGGAACACCATCATATTAAAAACAGCCGATCACGGATCGTTCACTGTCGCTGCCGGCTCCCCTCCGGCCCAGATTGGGGCAGAGTTGGCTTGCCTGCTCAAAATCGGAGAAAAATCCACCTGCTCGTTGAGTGATTTGAGCCTGGTCGCCTGCACTTTTCTCTACGACCTCGAGCAAGCCGAACCAAAACCCAAGCCTCCGTCGCCTGCTCCTGCCGTCGAACCCGAGGTGAAGCCCTCCGCGAAGAGCAATGCAGCCAAAACCATCACTTCAGACGAGCTTCTTCGGCTCTATTCAAACGCCGTTCGGCAGTTTAATCCTAAACTAAGCACAGCGGAATCAAACACAATCGCTCAGAGTATTCTGGGGTTCAGTTATCGTTATAAAGTCGATCCGCGACTGGTATGCGCTGTGATTTTGGCGGAATCCAACTTCCGTGTCCAGGCTACCTCACGTTCGGGAGCGCAGGGATTGGGCCAGTTGATGCCCTCGACGGCCGCCGGGCTTGGAGTCGACAACGCCTACGACCCGGTGCAGAATATATATGGTTCCGTGCGCTACGTGAAGAGCATGCTCGACCGAATGTCCGGCAACAAACACTGGAATAATCTCACGTGGAATGACCTTGCACTGGCTCTTGCGGCGTATAACGCTGGGCCGGGTGCGGTAAAAAAACACGGCGGGATTCCCCCTTATAAAGAAACCAGGAATTACGTGCAAAAGGTTACGTCTATTTATAAGCAGTTGTGTGGTATCAAGTAGAAATCCACCAGGGACTGTCCAAAATTGTCCTGTTCAGGAGTATATTCATGAAATCTATTTATGGTGTTATTATTGCACTGCTGGCGTGTTCGGCGTTTGTTTCGGCTGATGAGATGGCGATGGGGATACCAACCTACCCCGGCGCGGAGTCTACGATGGAGATAAGCCTGACCGATGAGGACCTTCTACCGACGCTTAAGGCTACGCTGCCGATGTTGAAACTCGGCGGGCTGCAGGACAAAATCAGCCCTGCCGATCTTGACGCGGCGCTCAAGGATGTCAAGTTGATCGAAGCCCGTCAGATGGAAATTCAAAACGGCGCAACCGACGCGCAGATCAATGATTACTACACGAAAAACGCGCCCGCCGGCCAGTGGAGCCAGGTGCTTCGACATTCCACGCCGAAGATGGGCTGCTTTGCTCTTTTTGTTCAAAATGGTGGCGAAAAGCTCTATGGCTATAGGCTGCAATCCGCTGTAGAGGACGGTAAGCCCATAAAGAAACTGATCGTGGTCAGAACTGAGGGCAAAATCGACTACGCGAAAGTCATCGCAATCGCGGCAAAGGCTTTTTTGTGAAAATGAAGCGAGGGGTTTATCAGCTTCTGATAAAGCTCGACTCCGACAAGATTATGCCCGTGGGAAGGCTCGGCGTGTTCGAGTTTCCCGCGGGGTATTATGTTTACACCGGCAGTGCGATGAACGGACTGGATCATAGGGTGGCACGGCATCTGTCGAATTCGAAACGTTTTCACTGGCACATCGATTATCTACTTGAGCAAAGCTCGATAATCCGCTATGCTATAAAGGAATGCTCGGCTGGTGTGCGTCTTGAGTGCGGCTGCAATGCGGCTATGCTCGCTATGGAAGGCGCGTCGACTCCGGTTAAGGGGTTTGGCTCGAGCGATTGTAAATGCCGGTCGCATCTGGTATATTTTGCTGACGAGCCGGCGCTGGCGCTGGACGCTGCTACGGCGTAGAGCCATTGGAGGGCCAAATGCAACTCGAAGAAAGCCCATATAAGGTCACATTGGGAGTCTTCGAGGGTCCTCTCGATCTGCTCTTGCACCTCATCCGATCCAACGAAATCGACATCTACGATATTCCGATCGCGAAGGTTACTGAGCAGTATCTGGCGTATTTATCCCTGATGGAGACACTGGACCTGGAAATTGCAGGGGAGTGGCTGGTGATGGCGGCGGCGCTTCTTGAGATAAAAAGCAGGATGCTGCTGCCGGAGGATCCGAAAGAGGAGATCGACGAAGAACCTTGCGATCCTCGCGTGGAGCTTGTTGAGCGGCTGATTGAATATGAAAAGTTCAAAGGCGCCGCGGAGATATTCAGGGAGCGGGAAGCCGAGCAGGCGCGGGTGTTTGCCAGGGGAGCGGTCGAACTGGATTTCGATTTGCGCCCGACCTTTGATCTGTCCGATATCACTGCCGTCGATTTGCTCGCCGCGCTTCAAAGGATACTCTCGGACGTCGATGAGGAACCTGTAACCAGCATTCAACGCCGAAAAGTGAGCGTTCGGATGCGGATGCGCGAAGTCTTCAAAAAGGTCTCCGAGGCGGCCGGGCAGATGCAATTTGTGGACCTGTTCGACGATGTGTCGAATCGAGTCGAGGTAGTAATCACATTTCTTGCGCTTCTTGAACTGCTGAGGCAGAAAAAGTTGAGTGTTAAACAATCCCGGGCATTCGCGCCCATTTCTATAGTTGTTGTGGAGCCAAATGGAAGCTAGAGATACAGCATCGGATGCGGTCTATACGATTATCTCGGCCCAGCCTGTTTCTGAAGCGCCGGTCGAGGATTTGGCGGAAGCTGTTTGCGGGGTGGCGATAGTTCCGGATGCCCTGGAACCGGAGGCCGAACCGCATCGCAACGGCAAGCTCAGACACGTCATCGAGTGCTTGTTGTTCGTGGCGTCTGAGCCTATGAGCGCCAGGCAGTTGGCCGACACTCTGGACATCGATGAGCAGCGGGTGGCAGACGCTTTGGCTGCGCTGGAAGATGACTTTAACTGCAGCCACGGATTGCAGCTTGCCCGGCTGGCCGGGGGTTATCAGATATGCACGAGGCCGGAGTTTGGGGACTATTGTGCGATGATACTTCAGCCCGCCAGGCGCAAACTATCGAAAGCTGCGCTCGAGACATTGGCTGTGGTTGCATACAGGCAGCCGTGTACAATCCCGGAGGTCGAGGCTGTACGCGGAGTCGATGTGGGTGGGGTAATGAGGACACTGGTGGAGCGCGGATTAGTAAAGGAGGCCGGGCGTAAGCAGGCGCCGGGGAGGCCGGTTCTTTACGCGACGACACCTGAGTTTTTGGAGTACTTTGGTCTGAACGATGTATCGGAGCTTCCTGATATCGACATGGTTGCGGTGGAAGCGGTGAAGGCGCTGGAAGCTCAGAAGGAGCTGTTGAACGTTGACGGCGCGGATATGTCTGAACAGGTCCTGAGTTGATTTAACGCGCTGCTGCGCCGGGATTTATCTTCGGGACGGGTATATATCTGCGCTGCGGTTGGATTTTGATATGTGTATTTTACGATTTTTGCGCCTGGCGGGCTGGGCGATTTTGATTGTTTTGGCGTCTGGTGTGCTGTGCGCGGGAGATCCGCCTGCTGAGATTTCTCTGGACGCGCTGGGTGCGGTATTGATGGATGCGGATACGGGGGTAGTACTGTATGAGAAGGACCCGCACAAGAGGCTCCCCAACGCCAGCACCACTAAGATAATGACCGCCATTCTGCTCATCGAGCACTGCGATATGACTGACAGGATCGAAGCCAGCAAAAGCGCCTGCGATACTCCGTATACCTCGCTGCACCTCAAAGTCGGCGAAACAATCACTGCAAAGGATCTGTTGACGGGTATGCTGGTGCGCTCTGCTAACGACGCTTCGGTCGCTGCGGCGGAGCATATCGCGGGGTCAACCGAAAGTTTCGCCGCAGTGATGAATGCCAAGGCAGCCAGCTTGGGGTGTAAGGATACCAATTTTGTCACGCCAAACGGCCTGCACGATCCCAATCACTATTCATCGGCCTATGATTTGTGTTTGATGGCTCGATATGCTCTGCGGTATCCGGTGTTTAACGAGGCCGTCCAAACGCGAAAATACCAACTCAGCAGCCGCACAATCAACAAAGAGGATTTGTGTGTGTTTAGTCACAACAAGTTCCTGCGCGGCTACCCTGGAGCGGATGGGGTGAAATCCGGTTATACGAAGCAGGCGCGCACTTGTTATGTGGGCAGCGCGACGCGGGATGGCTGGAGGCTGGTATCGGCGATTTTGGGCAGCCCCAACGCGAATGGACAAACTGCGCTGCTGATGGATTATGGGTTTAACAATTTCGAGCCGAGGCGGATTGTCGGGGCGAATCAGAAATGCGGGGACGCTGAGGTTAAAGGTGGGCGGCAGCGGCAGGTGGATGCGTTGGCAAGCAAAGAGTAGCCGGTGCCGGCAGCCAAAAAAGGCAGCAAAATCGAGACGAAGCTTGATTTTATCCCTCTCGAAGCCCCGATTGCCCGGGGCGCGTCCGTCGGCAGGATGATCGCTATTGTGGATGGACGGCAGGCAGCGTCGGTGGGGTTGAAAGCTGGGCAGGATGTTGGAATCAGCCTCCAACGCAGGGCGATATCGATTCTAAAAGGATGTGGCGCGCTGGTTGCGTGCCTGATAGTAGGCGGATATGGAAGAAAGATTGCAAAAAGTGCTCGCAGGCGCAGGCGTCGGCTCACGTCGCCGGTGCGAGGATATAATCGCCGCCGGTAGGGTGGCGGTCAACGGACAAATTATAACCGAATTGGGCACGAAGGCAGATCCGCAAAGGGACGCGATTACCGTCGACGGCAAACCGATCGGGCCGCCTGCCGACAAGGTATATGTGCTGCTCAATAAGCCCCGTGGCTATACCTCGACTCGATCGGATCCGCACGCCGAAAAAACGGTCATGGAACTGGTCAAAAGTATTGATGCTTTTTTGTATCCCGTCGGTCGGCTGGATGTCGATACGGCTGGGCTGCTGATCTTGACAAACGATGGGGAGTTCACAAAGCTGATGAGCCACCCGTCGCACCGGGTTGAAAAGACCTACGTCGCTGTGGTGCGAGGCAGGATCAAGTCAGCCGATATGCATGTTCTGGAGGACGGGGTGGAGTTGGAAGACGGGATTACTGCTCCGGCAAGGACCAGATTGTTGGCATACTCCGCTAAGGACAATACGAGCACCGTAGAGGTTGTTATCCGCGAAGGGCGCAAGCGGCAGGTGCGAAGGATGTTTTCGACGGTGGGGTACCATGTATTGTCCCTGATGAGGACAAAAATCGGCAAACTCGATCTTACGAATTTGCGTGAGGGAGACTCTCGACTACTCACCAAAAGAGAAGTGTCGGATCTGCGCAAAACCGCTGACAGGAGTCCCGCAAACTCTGCTATATCCCGCCGCAATGGCTGACCCTCTGCGGCTCGGCTGGGCAATTGAACCTTTGAGAGCTTTTCCTGATATACTATAGGTGTAATCCGTTCGTGCGTCCCTCATCACGGATGCTTCCGCGAACATATTCAAGGAGAGGGAATCGAATGATAATAAAAGACCCCAACTCGGGACTTCTGCAGCCTATGGTGCGGCGGGAAGTGCAAGATGTGACTGAACCCAACCTGCTGCGCGAGATGTATCCTTATACCGAAGTTCCGCGCGTGCTTTTTGACGGCAAGAGCGTGCCGATGGAGCCTGCCAGTGAGTTCTTTATTACTGACACAACGTTCCGTGACGGCCAGCAGGCGCGGCCGCCGTATAGAGTGGAAGACATCGTCAACCTTTATGATATGCTCAGCCGGCTTGGTGGGCCAAACGGAGTGATTCGGGCGACTGAGTTCTTTTTGTATAGCGAAAACGACAAAAAAGCTGTGCGAAAATGCCTCGAACTTGGCCATGAATTTCCTAAGATCACCGGCTGGATACGGGCCAACAAACAGGATTTTGCTCTCGTTAAGGAGATGGGCCTGTCTGAGACCGGGATTTTGACCTCGGCTTCGGACTATCACATATTTCTGAAATTCAAAAAGACGCGTTCGCAGATGTTGGAGCACTACATCGACCTGGTGTCGACGGCGCTCGAATCGCTGGACAGCGTCCGATGCCACCTCGAAGACATTACCCGAGCTGATTTTTACGGCTTCATTATTCCATTTGTCCAAAAACTTATGGACATCGCCAAACAGGCCGGCAAGCCTGTCAAAATCCGCCTGTGCGATACTATGGGTTACGGGCTGCCGTATGCGGAGGTTGCGCTGCCGCGCAGTATTCCCAAGATGATCCATGCGATGATACACGAATGCGGCGTCCCGGGCGAGTGGCTCGAATGGCACGGCCATAACGACTTCCATAAAGTGCTGGTCAACGCCACTACGGCGTGGCTGTATGGCTGCGCGTCGACGAATTGTGCGCTTTTGGGGTTTGGAGAGCGAACCGGCAATCCGCCTCTGGAGGGCGCGATAATCGACTATGTATCGTTGAACGGCCAGACCAACGGTGTCGATACTCGGGTGATAACTGAGATTGCAGAATACTTTAGAACGGAGATAGATACCCACATACCCGGCAACTATCCGTTCATCGGCAGCAACTTCAACGTCACCAGTGCGGGTATTCATGCCGATGGAATGCTGAAAAACGAAGAGATATACAATATCTTCGACACGGACAAGATTCTGGATCAGCCGGCCCGCGTCAATGTGACCGATAAATCCGGAATAGCGGGCATTGCGCATTGGGTCAACTCGTATCTCGGCCTCAAACCGGAATCCGCGCTCGACAAGCGGCATGTTGGTCTTGGGGGTATACACGAATGGGTGAAAGAGCAATACGCGGTGGGCAGAGTCACGTCTATTTCAGACAATGAAATGCTGATGCAGGCTCGAATGTATCTACCAGAATATTTCAAGAGCGATTTCGCGCGGCTTCGCGACCATGCGCTGGGGCTATCGGAGAAGATCATCGAGGCGCTCGCCGAAGACGACGCGGTGCGCAGCCTGGAGCGGCAGCGTATGGAGCCGATCCTGCAGGCGGCGGAGCGAAAGCACCCGTTTATACAGTTCATATATGTCACTGACGCCTCCGGCAGAAAGATCACGGAGAACATCACACATCCGGAGTTCCGCGATAAATACGGCAAATTCAACCTCAACGAGGATTTCTCCGACAGAGACTGGTTTAACGGAGCCATCGACGAAGGTGGGGTATTCATCACCGACTTCTACAAATCTCTGATTACCGGGGCATTGTGCATCACTGTCTCCGCGCCGCTTATCGACGATCAAGGCGATTGCGTCGGGGTGATTGGCGCAGACCTGCGGTTTGAAGAGCTTGCAAGGCTGCAAGAGTTATAAGCAGCAACGTTTCTTGCAGGGCTCCACTTGGAGCCCTGCGCGTTTATCGCGCCTATGGCTCCACAAGGGAAAGCCCCTCTCCCCGGGAGAGAGAAGGGCAGCTTCGTTTTAGTGTGTAAGCAAATATTGCTGGCCCGCCTTGACGCGGCGGCGAAACGTTTGCTAGACTCCCATTAACCGGAGAATCGCGCTCAGGAGACAACGTTATGACGCCGGATATAGATTCTCGTGTTTCAAGAAGAGATTTACTTCGTGGCGGAGTTGCCGTTGCAGGGACAATGGCGGCCTCGAAACTCGGCTTGCGGGCGGAGCCTGATCGTGAGGAGAAAACCAATATGGCAGCATCCAAAGTACGAATCGGAGTAGTTGGCGGCGGTTTTGGCGCAGCATTTCACTGGCATCAGGACCCAAACTGCATTGTGGAAGCAGTCAGCGATTTGCGCGAGGACAGGCGTAAGCACTTGATGAACGTCTACAAGTGCGACAAAGCATATAACTCACTGGAAGAGCTGATAAAAGATCCTAAGGTCGATGCGGTGGCGGTGTTTTCCGGTGCGCCGGATCATGTCAAACATAGCACAGCTTGTATGAATGCGGGCAAGCACGTGATCTGCGCTGTTCCGGCGTGCATATCGCTTGAACAGGCCGAGGAATTGCTCGCGATTCAAAAAAAGACCGGTCTTACATATATGATGGCTGAAACCAGCTACTACCACCCCGCGATTATCTCTGCTCGGCAGTTCCTCCAAGAAGGCAAGTTCGGGGACATCTACTACACCGAGGCTGAATATCACCACGCTGGGATGGAATTTGCGCTTTGGAAGGACGAACAGAGAAATCACACTTGGCGATGGGGTCTTCCCCCGATGCTCTACCCCACCCATTGCACTTCATTTCTGGTTGGTTTAACAGGGGAGCGGCTCGTTGAGGTGACCAGCATCGGCTGGGGGGATGGCGACCCGATTATGGATGGCAATCCCT
>JAAYKG010000116.1 GCA_012522555.1 Armatimonadota bacterium | reverse complement strand
CCCCAGCATATACGGCGGGCAGAGCGATTCTGACTATCCCCTGCAGCGCGGCATAGTGGGCGGGGCGGTAGTGCAGGATGGCGCCAAGGTCACACCAATAGCCGGGCAGATGGCTGGCGTGCATTGACTCTTGGTTTCTTAACAGCAGCGGGAATACGTGCCGGGCGAAATCTTGTGTCGAATAGGGAGCGATGTTGCTGATGACTTTGGGTTCTAAGACGTATATACCTGTACTGATCGTATCGGAGAAGACCTCGGTCGACCTTGGTTTCTCGACAAATTTAGATATTTTGCCGGTTTCATCCCAACAAAGAACGCCAAAACCTGTAGGATCGCCGACTTGATGGGTCAGCACCGTTGCAATAGCGCCCGCTGATTTATGCTCGTCGATAGCAGCAGAAATATCCAGATCGGTTATAATATCTGAGGATATCACGATGAACGTGCCGGTTAGAAGAGATTCGACGCGCCGTATTGCGCCTGCGGTTCCGGCTGGTTTATCTTCGATAGAATAGCGGAGGTTTACTTGCAGATTTGAGCCATCACCGAAATATTCAGGCACATCCATTGTTCGGCCGGATGTAGTTATGATGATATCTCTGATATCATGTCGGGCGAGGAGTCTGATTATATGCTCAGTTACCGGCCGATCAAAGAACGGCAGCATAGGCTTTGGTGTATGCGCAGCCCAGGGATGAAGCTGGGCTTGGCTTCCGCCGGCGAGGATGATTGCCTGCATCATATCTGTGCCTCCTTTCCGTCTGTTAGTGATTATCGGGTTTATACCAGGTAAAACTGTAGGGTGTGCCTAAGTATGATAGCGATGATCTCGTAGTTTTGGTATAGAGAGCAGGAGAATATATTTATGGATAACATACGACGCTTTGCCTGGCCGCTCGTGGCTGCTATTGTAGCGCTTTTAGTCATCTTTGGCGGCGCATTGGTCGGTCTTTATACTGACTATCTGTGGTTCAAGGATTTGGGTTATCAGAAAGTCTTCACGACCAGGCTTGGCACTCAACTGACTATTGGATTTTTGTTCGGAGCGCTGTTTTTCGCCATAATCTATGGAAATCTGTGGTATGCACGTCGGATAGCTCCTCCATCGCCGCCAGTCGGATTAGAACAACAATTGCTGGAGCGGCTGGGGAGACTTGCAAGAAGAGGATTGGGGCTGCTGCTGTTTGCGGGAAGCGTTGTTGTGTCGGTTATGGTTGGGCTGGAGGCAGCTACGCATTGGCAGCAATGGCTGATGTATTCTCACGCCAGTTCGTTTGCCAGCACAGAGCCCGTATTTGGCAAGGATATAGGCTTTTTCGTATTCAAACTACCGTTCCTCACGTATATATACTACTGGTTGTTTTTTGCTTTGGCCGCATCGACTATCGCGGCGGTGGGGCTGCATTATGCCGATGAGGCTGTTGAGCTATTCGGCAACCGGCTGCAGTTTGCGCCGAAAGTAAAGGCTCACATATTCATACTAATAGCTGCGCTGTTTTTTTTGAAAGCGTGGGGCTACAGGTTGGCGATGTATAATCTTCTGTTTACACGCGGCAATCTCTTCGATGGCGCCGGGTATACGGAAGTGAAGGCGAATCTGCCTGTTTTGTGGATAATGCTGGTGGCGGCGATAATCGGCGGGCTGCTGGTGCTTTTTAACATCAGGAAACGAGGAATCGGTTATGCGGCTGCGGGATTTGTCGGCTTGATCGGGCTGTCTGTTGTGGTGGGCAGCGCATATCCAGCGTTCGTGCAGCGATACAGCGTCCAGCCCAACGAGCTTGAGTATCAGTCCAAATATATATCTCGTGCCGTGGAGGCGACACAAAAAGCCTATGGTCTCACACAGGTCACAAGTGAGGCGTTCTCAGCCGAAAACGATCTTACAGCACATCAGATAGATGATAACCGCGCTACCATAGAAAACATTCGCCTCTGGGGGAAAAAGCCGCTGCAGGCTCAGAACAACCAGCTTCAAACCGTGCAGCAATACTATCATTTTGAAGATATCGATGTCGATAGATACTGGCTAAAAGACCGCAATACAGGCGAAACTCGATACAGGCAGGTCTGGCTTGGCGCTAGAGAAATATCACAAGCGCAGTTGCCGGATACCGCAAAGACCTGGATCAACCAACACCTCAAATATACGCACGGTTACGCATATTGCATGAGTCCGGTCAACGAGATCAGCGAGGAAGGCAAGCCGCTCTTTTTCGTCAAAGATATGCCGCCGCGCGCCACTGTTGATATACCGATCAAGCGCATGGGCGTTTATTTCGGGGAGATGACTAACGAATATGTGTTCGTCAAAACCAGTGCGGAGGAATATGATTATCCCAGCGGCAGTGGCACTGTGCCAACGAAATATGAGGCCGCTTCGGGGATAAGCGTAGGCAACTTCTGGCGAAAAATGCTCTTTTCGCTCAGGTTTCAAGATATCAACATTCTGCTCAACGAGAATATAGGGCCGCAAAGCCGGTTATTGTTCCGTAGAGAAATCGACGAACGTATTTCAACACTGCTGCCGTTTTTGCAATTCGACGAGGATCCATATCTGGTCACGGTCGGCGGCGACTTATACTGGATGCGGGATGGATACACCATCAGCGACTCCTATCCCTATTCCAAGTTCTATGGAATGCGGGGTTTCCAATTCAACTACATTCGCAATTCCGTCAAGGTGGTTATCAATGCCTATACCGGGGAGGTGGATGCCTACTTGATCGACAAACCGTTGGATGACCCGCTCATACAAACATATCAGAAGATGTTCCCTGGCATATTTACGCCGGTCGACAAGATGCCAAAGGAACTGCAGCAGCATATTCGCTACCCCGAGGATCTGTTCCGCATACAGACTGCAATCTATACTAGATATCACTACGACGCGGCGCGGCCGCAGGATTTCTACGGCAACAGTGATTTGTGGGAGATCCCGAAAACCGCTAGTTTGGCGGGGCTATCGGGAGAGCCAACCTATATGGAGCCATATTACGTTATCATGAAACTGCCGAGTGGAACATCCGAGGAGTTCATTTTGATGACCCCGTATGTTCACTCTGGTGCGCGCAAGAACATGGTGGCCTGGATGTGCGCCAAATGCGACCAGCAGGACTATGGAAAATTGGTGCTATACCAACTCCCAACAAAAAACGTAAACGGGCCTCAACAGGTTGGGACATTTGCCAGCCAGGATCCTACTATTTCTTCGCAGTTGACCCTTTGGAACAAAGAGGGATCGTCGGCTGACACCGGAGACATGCTGATAATACCTGTCGAATCGACATTCTTGTATGTTGTGCCTGTATATCTCAGCTCGACTACTTCCGGCACGGAAATACCCGAAATGAAGCGCGTTGTGGTGGCGCTGGGGGATCGGGTGGCTATGACTCCTACACTCAACAGTTCCTTGTCGGAACTAGTCGGGCAAACTATCAGCGTGCCGACTCAGACGGGCATGCTGGCTGGTGCGCTTGCGGGAAAAGCACAAACCCCAATCACGCCAAAACCGGTCACGATAATCGCGCCCGACACAGCTCAATTAGTGGATCAGGCCAACACAAATTATGCAAAAGCGCAAGAAGCGCTAAGGGCGGGTGATTGGTCGGAGTACGGCAAACGCATGAGTGATTTAGAGAAAAACCTGAAGGAGTTGCGGCAAAAGACCAAACAGTAGCCAGTGTGCAATCGAGTGGACGTGAAGCTCGATTGGCAGCCTGCCTGGTTTTTGAGGGAGACAAAAAATGAGAACAATCCGTTATATGGTGTTGTTGATTATTCTCGCTCCACTTGGTGTTGCGGCGGATGTGCCGGCGAACGCCGAACGGCAGTCCGGCGCTGAAAAAATCGCAATAGCGATGAAAATTCAGTCTGACGAGGTGCGGACTTACGATTTGTCGGTGCACCTAAGAGGCAAATCTTCCAAATCAGAGCGTATTGAAGCGACGTTCAAAATGAAGATGCAGCATAAATTCGGCAGACGCGAAGGGGATTTACTCCTGCCGTTGGAGGTGGTAACCTCTGAGGCTCAGGCCACTATAGGCGATCAGCAGTTCGCGATGCCTTCGGGGGAGTTTCCGAGGCTCACATTTCTGATCGACAACGATTGGAAAGTGGATAGCGCTTATGGGATAGCTCGCACTCGTTACGCCGATCGATATCCCGGTTTGAACTATGCTAACCTGATTATGCTGTTTTTAATTCCAGATATCGAAAAACCGCACGCTGTTGGTCAGGATCGCCCGACAACCATCAAATTACCGGGCTTCTCAGATGAGTGCAAAGTCGCGACCACATATAAATCCATCGAGACTGTCAAAGGGTCAAAGGTCTTAAATGTTCACCAGGAGTATACGTGGACCGGCCAGAAACTGGAAGATGGCATCGTTGTGGATAGTAAAGCGGAGGTCGATTCGGTGCTGACAATCGAAACTGGCAAGCTTTTGAGCGCGAAAGCGACCAGCCGAGTTACGTTTCGCAAAACCGATGCGGCAAAAAAAGACGACCTGCCTGAGCAGGCCGATACTGTGATAACACTGAAGCTGGTAGAATAGTCCGGCTGAATCTATGCTGCGATCTCTTCGAGGACAAAAATGCCGGTTTATTCTGTGATAGGAGTTCTTATTGCGGGCGTAGGTGTATTCGTTGCTATGCATTGGTGGGCTGAGGGGGCACTTGAGGCGTCTGAAGCCATCATTTTGGCGTTTGTCTTCGCTGGAATTGTCATTGGTTTGTTTTCAGCGCGGAACATCATACAGTTTTTTGTGGCTTTGATTCCACTTGCAGCCGCTAGCGGATATGCGATATTCTACTGGAAAATGGGTAGTTGGCGAGCATACTATAAAAGTCGCTGCCTGGATTTGGAGGCCGCAATCCTCGCCGACCCCCAAAACCTCGCTGCCCGAGAGTTTCTGGCTGACGCCTTATATGCGCTAGGGGATCTCGACCGGGCAAACGACGAAATACAAGCCGCAGTTGACCTTGGCGCAGGAATGGAATGTCAACATAAGCTTGGAAAGTGGTCCAAAGAACGTTATCTTCGCGATACGACCAATCCCGTTTGTCGTTGGTGTGGAACCGAAAATCAGCCATCTACGCGAATCTGCTCAAGATGCGGGGCTGACCTTCCCTACGACAACCCGTTTACTCGATGGCTGGTAGGCGGACGCTGGGCACGCGCGAGATACTATTTGATATTCATAAGTGCAATTGCTGTTGTTGTCACCTCCTGGCTGCTGCTGGGGTTCATATTCTCCGTAGTCGCACTGCTTTTCTGCCTGCTCGCCGTTGTCGGCTGGTCGCTTATCAGCTCAGCTCGCTCCCGTTAACCCTTCCGTTGTTTCGTGTTTCTCAGCCGCGGGTACATTTATTTTGGATACCATTTTCATGCAGGTATACTTAACCGAAAGGGGGCACAGCGTCGTGAAAATTAACAGACAACGTGCCAAAACCGCTCCACGTGTACCGGCCAGCACCAGCGTAGAGAACGCACCCGGCAAAACAGAGCGACTGAAAACTCCAGTGAACATACGCCGCAATGTCGATTCGTATGTTGATCCCTACCTTGACGACGAATCCCTATGCGAAAACACCCATTGCACCCGCTGCGGAGCAATATATTTAACCGGTCGATGGTATCTCAAAGAGCAAGCGCCGACCGATCAGATTAGTGGGGTGGGGGTTCATGAGACGCTGTGCCCGGCGTGTCGCAAACAGAGAGACGGAGCGCCGGGCGGAATCGTCACGCTATCTGGGGCTTTTCTAGCTGCTCACAGAGAAGAAATCTTCAACCTCATACACAATGAGAGCGATAAGGCGCAGGCCGTAAACCCATTGGAACGAATAATGGATATTCAATCCGAACCTGACGCGACTGTTATCACTACAACCAATG
>JAAYKG010000115.1 GCA_012522555.1 Armatimonadota bacterium | reverse complement strand
TGTTACCGGTCGCGGCCTTGACCGTGATAGTCCAGGTGACTTCACTGCCAAACCACGTCGAGTTGCTCTGCACCAGTTTATATTTTTCGGTGTAGGTTCCCGGGGTGGTTGGGGCTTTGAGAATAAACGAAAATCGACCGGTCTGGCCGTTGGTTACAGAGGTCTGGTCAACGTCCGATGGCCGCTTGTTGTTGATCCAGTTCGCCGAGTTGTAGAACGGGCTGACGCGATCATTGGGGCTGGAAGTCCCCAGACAAGTAGCACTGTGAGTCCAGGTTGTTGTGCCTGTGTTTTTATACTCGACCCACGCGACAGCGGTCTCGCCGGCAGTCATCGTCGACGGGTAGGATTGATTCACATACGTGGCCGCAAGCGGAGGAGTAACGTTGCCGTGATAGACGCGGATACCATAAATCGCCTGTGCCGGTGAGCCATAGCGGGCGTTAAGGGTAGTTTGGTCCCCATAGCCTGGGTCGTTGATATAATAAGTGGAACCATTGCGCCCCGTAAGGACAACAAAGTGCATGCCCACACTTGATCGCACTTCACAGATCAACGGATAACCCGCGTCGAGCTGCTGGTTTACTATCGTCAGATTGGCAGCCACGTAGGTCCAGTCATAACTGGTTACCCACGTCATCTTGCCTCCGCTGGCGGTGGCGACAGGGGCCCAATACAGATTGCAGCCTGAATAATAACCACCGTTTGCTTTCAGCCAATCGTTGAGGGTTCCCGGGTTATAATTTGCCCCGTAATATGCGTTCAACATGGCCCCGCAGGACATCGCACAGCCTGCGTCGCAGATGCTGACCCCTGAACACCAGCCCAACTGATAATACCTCCACGGGCTCCAGCATTGGCCATAAAGCGGAACGGGATAGACGTAGTTCACCCCAACCTCCGCGGCGGCCACTGATTCAGCCTCAGCGATTTCCTGGGGTGTGAGATTCTTCTCCGGCAACGGGATTCCTCCCCGTTGACCAAATTCGTATTCCGCCATTCCGTTATCATTTTGAATGTCAGCGGATGTAATGCTAAACAGCAGGAAGCTGCCAAGCAGCGCGAGTATACAAACCATTGTTATGCGCGCAGAGGTTGATGAAGCAGGATAGTATTGCATAGTCCCCCCTTTTTTTGTAATGCAACCGAGCTGTGGAAGAGACAAGCAAGGTGGCATTCTTCAGTATATGTTCAGCTTTTCGCGGAAGTCAACAGCAAAAGGGCAAACGATCGAAACTTTAATCGTGTTTTCTATGAACTGTAGGATTTAGAACGGCCCGAATCGGGAGATCCGGGCCGAAACAGACGCTATGAAGTTGTTAATAGCTTCTCAGATCATTTGAGTCTCGAATCACCAGCACCGGCGCCAAGTGCTTTCCTATCATCTCAAGGGTCACAACGCCGGTCGCGCTGACCATTCCGCTGGCCGGAGGAGTAACACTGCCGCACCGAACCAGAAGACCCTTGTAGCTGTTGTCGATGTTTGCCGCACGCAAGCCTCCGAATTGATCGTCACCATCATCTTCGGAGATCGCTTCCGGCATCACTCTGTGACCGTCATACAAGTAGAAATACTTGTTTGCCGGATCAGAGAGATCCGAATGTTCAACTTGCCCAGCAACTCGCACCAGCAAGCCGATATTGTAGACGCCTACTGATACTGTCGTGCCCATAGTCTGATCGGACGGCGAAGATCCGCCGACTGTCTTAGTGACCATAAGCAGTGGTTTAATCGCGCCGGCGTTTGAGCCGACTTTCTCCACATACGAGGCGATCAAGGCTCTCTGGATGCCGTTGGAAACGCCGACTTCGCCTTCGAGGTCGACAGTGTCGCCGGGTTCAACGCTGGCGTTGGAGATAACAAGCACTCCAGCGGATCGATCAAGCTCTTCAATGTAGAAACCATTGGCGAATTTGGCGGTCACGACCTTGTTGTGCAGCCAACGAACTTCGCCGTCATCAAGCGGCCACAAGTCGCTGATCTTATACGCAACAGGCGCAGCTTGATAGGCATATGGGCCGAGGTCCAGCGTGCCATTAGCAACATTCTCTCCGTTGTAACCCTTAACGTGCAGGTAGTAGCTGCCGGAGTCAGCAGCCTTGAGAATAAGATCCCCCGAATCCCATACCTCTTCGGAACCGGTGAATGTGTAAGTTGCGCTCGTAGTCCAGGCGTAGAGATATTTCGCCAGCGTCCCGCTCTTGAAACCGCCCACCGCAGTAAACGTGAACGTGTCCTGGGTCGAAAGGCCCGTGGCCTTATCGCAGGTCAGGTTAGATGCGCTCGGAGGAACCGACAACGTCCACTTGGTAGCGGCCGCGGTCGGAGAACTATCCAGCGACCCGTTGAACGCCTTGGCGGTTCGAGTGTAGGCCGTGTTCGGAATAAGGCCGGTCTCGTCGAGAGCAACAGCTTTCCCCGTCCCATTAGAAACAGGAGCCGAAGCAACGATAGCCTGAGCCGCGTTCAGAACCTTGAAGCCGAACTCGTTGTTAGACTTGTCTGTTATATTCCAACGAATCGCGGTCGTGGACAGAGCCGTCGGGGTCCCCATCGTCGGAGCGACCGGAGCCGCAGCATACATCGCGCAGTCGTCGAACCAACCCACCGAGTTGACTCGATAGTGGAACCCATAGGCAACCATGTTAAGACCGTAGGTCTGAGTATCGAGAGTTCTCTCTACTTTGCCCACGCTGACGCCGTCGATGAAGTACTCGACCTCATTGCCTGCGCCGGTATACGGCTTGAAGTCTATAGTGAACTTGTGCCAGCCGGCAGTCCTCTCCTTGCACTTTGCAAGAGGCCAATACCAGCCGGTGCAGCCCGCGCCGCAGACCTTGTAATAGCCGCCACTGTAGGATTTGAGCTCTCCCGGATCAGCATTGTATGTTCCGAGATAATAGATCGCCTTGACCGAACCGTTGCCGTCCAGGCACCTTACCTGCAGGCCTTGTCGGCTCGACCGCGCCTTCACATCGGTGGATGTCACAAACGATACGTTGTCCACATAGTAAGTATAAGTCGATGTGGCATTCAGATACATATACTGCCCGATCCATATCTTGGCGGTCCCGGACGGGATCGTGCCGGTCAAAGTATACTCATGCCACGCATTGTCCGTGGTGATTGCCTTCTTATTCTCAGTGCCGATAATTCCGCCGGAGCTGTTGAGGAATCGAACGAACACATACGGAGCAGTCCCCCAAGTGCCCGCGGCCGGACACTTCTCGCTGATCTTGAGCGTGTAAGTCTCCCCGACTGCAAAGCCGCTGGTGAACTCTTTGTATGACCCACCGGTCCATCCGGCGTCAGTGATAGCAAGGCATTTTCCCGTTTGCCCGCCTGTGGCAGTTACCAGCGTTCCGTAGGCGGCAGGATAGCTAACCCAGCCCTCGATGCTGTCCTCGAAGTCGCCGATATAGCCAAGGCCCGTGCCGTCGAAGAACCAGCTCTCGAATTTGGCTGTGCCAAACGGTATGTCAAACTGATGGCCTATCAGGCATCCCTGACTACTGTTGGCTGA
>JAAYKG010000114.1 GCA_012522555.1 Armatimonadota bacterium | reverse complement strand
TCGGTCATACCGTAGATGTCGAACGCCTCTATCCCAAGACCGTTCTCGATCCTCTCGCGCATTTTATCGCTGAATGTTTCGGCGCCGAAAATGCCAACTCTAAGGTCCGGCAGGACAGCGCCTTGCTAGTGCATAACTTCCATTATGCGAATACCGTAGCTCACCACACCCATAAGGCCCTTAATGTTGAAGTCCTTCATCATCTTTACCTGACGAGAAGTGTTGCCTGAGCCTGTGGGAACCACGAACATATTGCTGATCCTGGCGCCGTGATAGAAGCCGAACCCGCCATTGAACAAGCCGAATGACGGCGTTATCTGAATGCTGTCCCCAGATACCAGCCCGGCCATATAGTAGCACCGGGCCACACATTCGCCCCATTGGTCGAGGTCTTTTTGGGTATAGGCCATCACAACCGGCGAGCCTGTCGAGCCGGAACTCATATGCATCTCGCGCAACTGCGAGCGATCGACACAAAGCATACCAAGCGGATACTGGTCGCGAAAATCGGTCTTATCGACGAACGGCAGCTTGCTCACATCATCCAGAGACTTGATATCACTGGGCGCAACCCCTGCGGCATCCATCTTATTTTTGTAAAACGCATTCCGATTGTATGCGTGATCCAGAGTCTCGGCGAGTTTGTGAAGCTGATGAGACGTCAGTTCGTCACGAGACATCGTCTCCGCAGATTCGTTCCAGTATCCGCTCGTCATTTTATATCCAGCCGCGATCGCGCATAGACTCGACCACTTCGTTCACAGCAATCACATGCGCTGCAAGCCGATGCGATATTCCCATCTGCTTTGCGGTTTTGATGACGCTTTCGTAAGCGCCAAGGATATGGCTCTCGATCGTGTGGTAGGTCTCCGTCTTTGTAATGATGCTGCCGGATTTGGCCTGCTTCCACTCGACGTATGACCCGATAACTCCGCCTGCATTAGCGAGAATGTCGGGTATAACGTTGATGCCGCGATCAAACAGTATCTGGTCACCCTCCGACGTGGTAGGATCATTTCCGGCCTCTACGATGAGCTTGGCCTGAGTTTTATCCGCCACATCAGCAGTGATAACGCCGTTGATCGCCGCTGGGATGAAAACATCCACCGGCATAGTGAGAACATCGCATGGATCAATAGCCGGCAGGTTGGCTTCATCCAAAAGTCGAATATTGACCATGTCATCGATCGGCAGCCCTTGCTCCATATAAACCGCGCCGGTCTCGTCGGACAAAGCGATGATCTTGGCCCCTGCCTCGTGCAGCAGGCGAGCGGTCCACTTGCCGACGTTGCCAAATCCCTGGATCGCAATTGTAACGCCGCGGACGTCCTTGTCAAGGATTCCGTTGACCGCATTTTTGACGATGGCGGCCACGCCATAACCCGTAGCCTCATCTCGGCCCTGCAGACCACCGATACGTACTGGTTTTCCTGTGACGGATTCCCTGGATTGGGTGATCCCATAGATAGTGGCCATCTCCGCCGGACCTGTGTTCATGTCCGGCGCCGGGACGTATGTGCCCTGCGCGAGAAACACCCCGAAATGGCGCACATATTGCTCGATGAGCATCTTGCGGACCTCGGGAGCAATCGTCCTGGGGTTGATCTTAATCCCGGATTTACCTCCGCCAAACGGTATCCTGGTTAGCGCACACTTATATGTCATCAACTCGGCGAGTCGGCGAGTTTCTTCCAAGCTGACGTCTTCGGCCATTCTGATGCCGCCTTTAGCCGGGCCGCGGGCGGTGCTGTGAAATACTGCATATGCGTCAGCCTGGATGACCGTATCGCCCCATTTGACGCTCAGGTTGGCATAATGCTCCTGGTTGCTCCTCTGAAGATAGGCAATGGCTGCCGGTTCGATATTCGCGTGTTTCGTGATCAGATCGAAATTTACAACGGACATTGATTTGTTATTCTCCTGTTATATGTGACTATCGACGCCATAGGCGCGAGAGAGGTCTGTGAATGATCTATTCGCCGGTCACCATACCTGGGCAGCGATAAGAAGCCCCAAGCCTCGGCATAACCAGAAAGCTGCGAGCTCCCATCCTCTTTCAGCAGTACGCAACAACTGCCCCGCACAGTCATTTTTGATGCGGGTTGTCGCCGGTAGTACGAATAATTGCACGACGCACAAAAACGCCCCGGATAATATTAAGGCAATTTCAACAATTCCGACAATGGGGTGCAACACACACGCAACCTGCTACCGCGATTTTTCTAAACCAGTCTTCGTTACCCTGAAACACGCATATAGGATAACGCAAATAGCCGCGGCTGCGCAATAGTTGAACCGCGGCTGGGCGTAGGTTGAAGACAATTTCAACAAAAAAAAGCCCGACGCATGCGCCGGGCTGAGCGAAAACCAGTTTGCTGCTAGAGCTTGTGATCGGTCATAGTCTCATCGTTGGGACATTCCGGATTGCTGTCCACAGCATTAATTGTATAGACGCCACCGGCCGGACACGTCAATTGATTCTTGATGTATGTCGGGATCAAGTCCCCGCTGGTCGGCACGTCGGTTCCGACTTTCTTCTCATCCATAGCCCACTGCATCTTGGCAGTGTCAATCTGGCGCAGGTTGGCGACGCAGGCCTTTGTTCGAGATGTGTCTCGTGCCTTCATAAAGTTCGGGATCGCAATTGCGAGCAACACAGCGATGATTAAAACGACGATCATGATTTCGATCAGTGTAAACCCTCGCTTGCTCCTCAAAGTAAATTTGCTCATTGTCTAGACTACCTCCTCCAAGGTTCCGGAATGAGTGATTTGAGTTACGAAAGCCGGCTTTCAAAGTAAGCTTCCGAGCGGTCTTTCGACCTACAGTAGTCTTGTTCCATACGAAATGCGCGCTTTTCACATTTCATCGCAAGGGAAATCAAAAAACCGCACTTTTACGGGGGAATGCGCGGCTAAAGTGGCGATTTAGCGGATAATTATTCCGTGAAAGCGTTTTTGAGGATGTCTTTGACCTGCAATTTGCCGTCTTGTTCCACTATTTCCACTACATCGAACCTGCAAGCAGCGTCCTGCAAGCAGTGTTGATCGATGTAATGTTGTGCAGTAGAGATAAGTCGGCGTTGTTTTGCCTGTGTGATCGATTCCGCCGGGGTGCCGAACGTATCAGTACGTTTACAACGAACCTCGACAAAAACCAGGCAATCTCCATCTTGAGCGATCAGGTCGATCTCTCCCCATCGGCAGTGATAGTTCGACCCCAAAATTCTGTAACCCAACTTGCCCAACTCGGCCGCGGCTGCTATCTCTGCGCTTCTGCCTATTCTAGACCTGGGAGACAACAATTTTCGATCCTTTCGCGGACTCTGGCGAATGTCATTCTGTGATAGGGGCACGGGCCATGTGCTTTGATAGCGGCTATGTGTTCTGAGGAGGAATATCCTTTATGGTTCGCGAATCCATATTGGGGATATTCCTGATCGATCTGCAGCATTATGCGGTCGCGAGTCACCTTTGCGATTATCGATGCTGCGCAGATAGAGACGCTCAGGGTATCCCCTTTAATGATTGCCAGCGACTCCGTCGGCAGGTTCCTCACCGGCAGGCCATCGACTAATATGAAATCAAAAACGGCACCCATCTGAGTGAGCGCCGCCTTCATAGCAGCATGAGTCGCCTGCAAAATATTGATCTTATCTATAATCTCCGGGCTTATTATCCCAATGCCAATGGAGAGGGCGTTTTGAGCGATTCGGTCATACGCTATTTCCCGCGACTTTGGCGTGAGCGCTTTGGAATCGCGAATGCCTTCGCAGCCGAAGTCTTTGGGCAGCACTACAGCCGCCGCCACAACAGGCCCTGCAAGCGGCCCACGGCCAACCTCATCAACGCCGACTACACGAGTGAATCCATTCTCCCAAGCCCGCTTCTCATAGACCCAGAGATCAGCCATCTACAGACTCCAGTTTTATTTATCGCACCAGCCTGATTCTATCCAAGGGCCAGAAGATAAACATAGCTTTGCCGAGAACCTTGCGGCGATCGAGCAGCCCCCAGAATCGAGAGTCGTTTGAGTCGTTGCGATTATCCCCCATCACAAGGAGTCTGCCCTCTGGGATCTTGACCATTTGCTCGCCCTTTTTGTTGACTACAATCCAGTGTTCATCCACCAACTCACTCGGCAAGCCGGGATAGATGGTATCGGAGTCCTCTGCCGTATATGGCTCCGGGTAGGCTTTGCCGTCTATGAAAACCTTGCCGGGCACGATTTTGACCTTGGCCTTAGGCTCACCTACCGAGGCTGCGATCTCGGCCTTGGTCACTTCCTTGCCGTCTACAAGCACTTTGTCATCCAGCAGCTTCACCCGCGATTGCCTGCCGGGTGTGCCAAGCAGCGATCGCAATTCGGAATGGTTATACTGTTCGGTCCCTACTAGCACGTAACCCTGGGTAATTTGTACCACATCGCCAGGCAGGCCCACAACTCGCTTGATGAAGTCTCGCTCCACCAAATCCGGGCTTGCCTCCGGCGGGGATTTGAAGACCATCACATCCCCGCGCTTAGGCTCCTTCACGCGGTAGACAAACTTGTTAACTAGAATATGATCGTTCTCCAGCAAGCCCGGATGCATCGAAGCGGATGGTATGAAGAATGCCTGCACAATAAATGGCCGTATCAAGAAAAAAACCAGCGCCATCGCGATGGCCAATGACTCAGCCGTTTCCGCGACAGATTTCGCCGTTTTATTGTCCTGCTTGATTAAGGCATATCTTATCCCAAACAGGACGGCTACAATGATCAGTACCTTCCACCACTCCAGGTTTGCTAGCGACTCCATCATAGAGTTCAAATTCATCTGGCGGTTCGTTTCTCCTTAATTCTTGCTGCCTTTCCAACCTTGGATCGCAGATAATAAAGTTTGGCTCTGCGGACTGCGCCTCTGCGAACCGTTTCAATCTTTGCTATTCGAGGCGAATGCAGCATAAATGTACGCTCAACTCCAACGCCGTGCGAAATCTTTCGAACGGTAAAAGCCGATCGAACTCCAGCGTTTTTGCGAGCGATGACGATCCCCTCGAAGAGCTGAATGCGCTCCTTGCCGCCCTCGATGACACGTGTATGCACTTTCACGGTGTCGCCGGGGCCGAATACCGGAGCGTCTGTCCTTAACTGCTCAAATTCTATTTGCTCGATGAGTTGCACTTTGTTCCTCCGCACTTATTCTTCTTTTCTTATTCGCACAAGTGTGCGCCTGTCTTCCTCAGTCAACGGGGCGCTATTCAAAAGATCGGGGCGTCTTTCGAGCGTCCTTCTCAGGGAATGCTCCCGTCTCCATTTTTCGATTTCTTTGTGGTTGCCCGAAACCAGCACTTCAGGCACCGAGTATTCGCGATACTGCGCGGGCCTCGTATACTGTGGGTATTCTAAAAGCCCACTCGAAAACGATTCACTTTCGGCTGAGCTTTCGTCTCCCAGCACCCCCGGCACCAGCCTCGCTACAGCATCCACTACCACCATCGCCGCAAGCTCTCCGCCCGTCAGCACATAATCCCCGATCGACATTTCATCGGTCACTAGATGCCGCCGGATTCGCTCGTCCACACCTTCATAACGACCGCATATCATTATGATATGATTTTCACGAGCCAACTGCTCCGCTTTCGCCTGATCGAAGCGCTCTCCCTGCGGAGTCATCAGCGCGACCCTCACTTTGCCGGGCCTGCGGGAGATCAATGTGTCCACAGCATCAAATACGGGCTCCAGCTTCATTACCATTCCCGGTCCGCCCCCAAAAGGGGAATCATCGGTGGTCTTATGCTTGTCGGAGGTAAAATCCCTCAAATTGACAGCTTCGACCTCGACAAGCCCTTTATCCCTGGCTCGCCGAATGATGCTCTCACCGGCTACGGCTTCTATTATCCCCGGAAAGGTGGTCAATATCTCAAATATCATAGATCAATGACACCGACGGGCTAGTCCAATAAACCGGGGACCGGGCGGATTATCATAACTCCGCGATCAAAATCGACCTCGGCGACGACATCTTTTAGAGCAGGTATACACAACTCGGTGC
>JAAYKG010000002.1 GCA_012522555.1 Armatimonadota bacterium | reverse complement strand
GACACCAGCGTGAAGATAGGAGATGCGGCGGATCTGCTGAAGAAACTGGCTCCGGTTCTGCGTAAGGACACGGATATCCTGGTTGTAGCCGCCCATATGACTATGGACGACGCCAAGGCAATAAGCGCGATGGGAATCGGCGACGTGGTAATCTGCTCGCATATAGAAAAAGAATCGCTGATGCCTGAGAAGGACAAAAATGTCGTCGATGCTCCTTACTCTGATGGGGTCAGCGGGGTATTTTTGAAGAGTCTGACCCGCACAAACTGGAGCGTCGGCAAGCTTGAAATGAAGCGCTCGCAAGCCAATAAATGGCAGGCGGTGTCCAATAAACTTCTATACCTTGATCGAGAATATGAGGAAAGCCCTGAGATCGTGAAGATGTTTGATGCCCATAACATCGAGCTACGAGATTTTTATGTTAAGCAGCGTGAAGAGATGCGCGCGCAACTGGACAAAAAAATACGGGCTAGAGGATTAGATCCGGATGAGATGCGGGAACGAAACAAAAGATATGCCGGGCATGCTTCGTGCAAAGAGTGTCATGCTAAAGCCTATGATGTCTGGAAAGACACCAGACACAGCCGAGCCATTGATACGCTGAAGAATACGAAACAGGAGTTCGACCCGGAATGTGTAGGCTGCCATACTACCGGCTATAATCAACTGACGGGCTTTATCAATATGAGAGAAACTCCTGAGCTGGCCAATGTGCAATGCGAAGCTTGCCACGGCGCAGGCAAGGCCCACGCGGCAAAGCCGGCTGCGGGGTATGGAGCCACAGGGGAAGAGCATTGCAGGAGTTGCCACACTGAGGAATTGGACCCGGATTTCGACTACGAAAAGATGTGGAAAAAAATAGCGCACTAGCCCGGCTTATCAATTCGGGCTAGTGCGGCTGCTATGAAAGATTTAGTAGGCCCTGCGGCGTAGTACCGCGAGACCTGTGAAAGAAAGCGAGGCTGCCAAAGAAAGCAGAGAACCAGGCTCCGGGACTATATCAGCTTGGCTAATCTCGCCAAAGTACGATTCATAATCGTTTAAATCAAAATTGATATAGATTACTTCAAAGGAAGTCGGTGCGGTGGCGCCGGCGGGGGCAACGATGGAGAACCCTGCCACCGAATCGCCGTTGTATGGGATGTTTTGCATACCGGATTCCCAGATAACCTGCCAATATTCCGGATACCATTCCATATAGTCTTCTTCCAAATACTCCCATCCATCGGGGTCGGGAGCGGCAGCTTGAAGAGTCGCTGCGGAAGAGCCATAGACTCCGAGAGAATCGAGTGATATCGGAGCGGTACAGTCGTTGTAGAGCGTGTATGTCCAGATGTTGGGATCCGACCCGTCATCGGTGCGCTCAAATCTGAAACTGTAAGAAGCACAGGCCTGGATTGCAAGTATCAACGCCAGGCAAACCGAAAAGAGAATTACTTTAGTTTTAATGGTGTCCCTCCCTTTTGTTACGCTTAACACTGGATCAGACGCCTGTAAATTGAAGTCTGATGCTGCAATATTTGTGTCGCGTCGGCTGATATTACTCTTTTCAATCATAAATAATGCAATATTCGTGCCATTTTAGGCTATAATGCAGTATCAGCCAAGCATTTACTGAAGGGAGACCTTAATAATGAATACTAATTTGAAGCGCATCCCAATAGCATTTGTCATGTTATCTGCTATGGTAGCCATTCTGGTGGCACTGTGCGTTCCGTGTAGTGCACTGGACTATTCGGTCGGCAGCGAACGCCAGATCGCAAATATCTCTGGGCCTGCAACCGATCAAAGGGGGCAGACCGCGATAGCAGCGGGAGCGGATAAATACTTGGCGGTATGGCGAGATCATCGCGCCGGAGACCAGGATGATATCTATGGCGCTTTCATCGACAAGGACGGAAAACCGGTGGGGGAGGAATCTTTTCTCATTACTTGCGATGCAAAAGACGACCCCACACCGGGCAGTAAATATCATCCCAGTGTGGCGTTTAACGGCACGAACTTTCTTGTGGTCTGGGATGCTGCGCCGGACGGCAAATCGAGGATTTACGGCGCCAGAGTGACCCCAGCCGGCCAGGTACTGGATCCAAACGGATTTGAGATTTCCGCCAATGTTAACGATAATCAGTCGCTGCCAATGGTGGCGGGTAACGACGTAAACTGGCAGGTTGTGTGGCAGTTGGGGGGACTAGTCAATGTCCCGGACATCGCGACGGCGACCATATCGGGAACCAATCGTGCAATCACCAAGCGAGCCACAGTTGCATCCACGAATAATGCTGAAATCACACCTGCTATCGCGTGGAACGGACTAAGCGGCGCAGCTGCTCAATATCTGATCGTATGGGAAGAGCAGGCAATGGAGTCGGATATCAAAGGCTGCCGGATCAACAACCTGGGAACCAAGATAGTCGCTTCGGATGTGCTCATATCAAACCGAGCGGGGGCTCCAGCCTCGGGTGCAGTGGGGTATCAGTATTCACCTCGTGTCACCGGTGGATTGGACCAGACTGGAAACCCTGGAGGCTGGATGGTGGTATGGGAGGATGCCCCTGATTTCAACCTGGGGTCTCTAAGCAACGTCCGAGCGACCAGGCTGTCTGGGACTGGCGTTGTCCAAGACGCCGGCGGGCTGCTGGTGTTTTCGGAGTATGGTAAATACAACGGGGATTGGAATTTCTATAACAGCAGTCCCGATGTCGCGTGGAACGGGCAGGCGTATCAAGTGGTATGCCGCCATGGGTTGTCGACGAGGATGCCCTGGGGCCGCACGGTCAGCTATGGCGGCTCGTTGGGAACGGCCAAACAACTTTCGACGACAGTCTATTGCAGCCAGAATGGAATGGGCGACGCGGGAAAACTGGGGACGCAACAAGGCTCGGTGCTGGCTGTTGAACTAAACGCCTCCGCAAACATCTGGGGCTGCTCCATCAATACTGCGGGAACAGCTTCTGCGGGAAATATTCTGTCTATCGCGAAACAAAATCAGCAGGCTTGCGCATCGGTGTGGAACGGTTCGCACCAAGTCGTGGTCTGGGAGGACAAACGAAGCCACTCCTCATCAGCCGTAATCTATGCCGCTCGTCTTCAGAGTAATGGAGAGATCTTAGATTCTGAGGGAGTGGTCGTATCTCCAGGCAGCTACCAATCTCAACCGGCAATCGCATGGAGCCCACAGAGCAATGTTTATCTTGTCGTTTGGCGACAGGGCACCGCCATAGCCGGGGATTATGAGATTAAAGGCAGGGTGCTCGATTCCAATCTGTCGCGCATTGGCAATGAGATAACGATTGGCTCGTATGAGTTGGATCGGGGATACCCCGCTGTGGTGTGGAACGGATCGAATTTCACCGTAGTTTGGGCGGATAATCGCCCAATCGATGGACTATGGGACATTTACGGAGCCAGAGTTAGCCCGGCAGGCTCAGTGACTTCCACTTTCTATGTTTCCACTGCTCCAGGAACGCAGACTTCCCCATCAATAGCCGCCGGGACGGGTGGCAATTGTATGGTAGCGTGGCAAGACCGGTGGGTGATGAGATATGAATATGCCATCGGCACAACCGCCAAGGGCACAAACATAAGGAACTGGACTGTCGTGCCGGCTACTTCCACAGCACCGTTGGGAACCGCGACCGAAGTGACTGTAACCGGCCTGAATCTTGTAGTCGGAACCAAATACTACATCTCCATCAGAGCCAAAAACCGAGAAGGGAACACGGCTATCGGCAGTTCTGACGGGATTACCATAGTCAGTCCGTCGCAGATCCCCGCCCCGAACAGGGTTAAGGCGGCAGCGGTGCCTTCGACACCGGTTGTGATCGACGATGGAGATACTCAGACAAGTACAACCACCCTGCATGCAACTTGGAGCAGTTTCGACAACTTCGGTGAGCCGGCCATTATGACCAAGATAGTCCCCAATGTGGGCACTCCCGGAGCGGAGAAGAACATATCCACAACCTCGGCAGGCAAATTCGAGCCGAAAATCGCATTCGACGGCACGAATTATCTTGTGTTGTGGACTCAAGGCTCGAACGCGATCCGAGGGGCGTTGGTTAATCAGGCGAATAACAGGGTGACTGCTGACCCTGCCGGAGAAATTAACGTCACCACCGGCTCGGCGATTGGATCGAAGTCGTCGTTGGCGTGGGATGGTGAGAAATATATCGCGGCCTGGGAAGAAAGGCGAAACAACGCGACGACCAAAACCGATATTTACGCCGCACGTATCTCCGCAGACGGCACCGTTCAAGATGGCGCAGGTGGCTTGGCCATATCTGTGGACGTCAGAGCGGAGTCTTCACCGTTTGTCACGGCGATTTCTTCTGAGAAGTGCTTTGTATATTACACCAATTACAAATACTCTTTGAACAGGCTGCGGGCAAGAGAATTCATCACCGATATTCCAGCCCCACCGGAATATGCGCTGGAAGATGCGAAGCAGCTAGCAGACGGCACACCTGTCACAATACCTGAAATCGTAGTCACCGCTGGCAACGACCAACTATCCGGCGTGTTCTATGTAGAGGATAAGAGCAGGATTCAGGGGATCAAGGTTGTCTGGGGATCGACGACGATCTCGGAAGGTATGACAGTAAAGGTGATCGGCGCTTTGGCGACAGTGAATGGAGAGCGACAGATCAATGCCACCTCAGTGACGACGCTGCCTAACGCCGGGATCTTTTTGGTTCCGTTCGGGGTTCGACTCGCTTATATGGGAGGGGCCGCAAGTGGGCTGGTGCCCGGTGTGGTTGGCGGATTTAACCGTGAGCTTGGGGCAAACAATGTGGGATTGTTGGTTAAGTGCTGGGGATTCGTCCAAAACGCCGGCAGTGGCTATTTTGAGATCAACGAAGGTCTCGACAGCGTCGTGCGAGTCAAGACTTCGTTTGCTTTGCCGACTGTGGGTCAGTTGTATGCCGTGACCGGCATAAGCTCGTGTGAAGAGATTGGCGGCAAGTCTCGAAGTCTGCTGTTGGTCAGAAAGGCATCTGACGTGCAAAAGCTGGAATAGAGCACGTAGCGAATCAAAACCCAGGAGCAGTAGAGTGCGTCACGACTACCGCAGGTCTGTTGCGCTCGCAAGGAAGCATTAGTAGAGAGAAGGAGCGTATTTCGAGGGATGCGTGTTCGTACTATTTTTGCAGGCCTGGTCGTGGCGTTGTGGCTGTGGGTTTGTGTACCTGCCTCAGCTCAATTGATGAGTGGATGCTGGCCTAAGTTTCATTCCAACTCGTCTAATAACGGGCTTAGTTCAGCATCCGGCCCGGCGAGCAATCTTCAAGGATGGAGCTTCTCTGTTGGAGGGGCGGTCACCGGCGATCCGGTGACCGACTCCAGCGGTAATATTTATTTCGTCAGCCAGGACTCTTTGCTCTACAGTTTAACCCGAGATGGCGTCTTCCGCTGGCAATTCACTCTGCAATCGACGGCCCGAGGCGCGCCTGCTATCGCAAGTAATGGCAACATATACGCAGGCTCCGATTTACCATATCTGTATGCTCTGAGCGCAACAGGCACTCTCAAGTGGAGAAAGCTGCTTGGCGGCAAACTCGGCGGATCCCCTGCCATCGGCACTGACGGAACCATTTATGCGCCGTGCGTAGATGGCAAGCTATACGCTTTCGACTCCCTGGGGGGTCAAAAATGGGCGTATGCCACAGGCGGGGCGTTGAGATCATCCCCGGCGATGTCGGGCAGTGTCGTTTATGTTGGCAGTGATGACACATATCTTTATGCGATCAACTCAAGTGGGACACTGAAGTGGAAATATAAATGTCCATCCTCGATACCAAACGCTCCTGCCGTAGGATCGGACGGCACGATATATGCGGCGTGTTCCAGCGGCGCGCTTGTCGCAGTGAACTCAGGTGGAACGCTGAAGTGGCGTTATGATGCTCCCGCTCAGATCGCATCCAGCCCCGCAATCGGCCCCAATGGAACGATTTATTTCGGCGCTGAGAACTCCCGCCTATATGCCATAACCTCGACGGGTTCGCTTTCCTGGACATTTCAATCGGCAGGCCCGATGCGGTCATCACCTGCAGTCGGCGGCAACGGAGTCGTCTACGTCGGCTCGGAAGATGGCAGCATATATTCTGTTAGGCCGGATGGATCGCTTATGTGGAGCGCTGATCTGGGAGGCGCGGTTACGAGTTCTCCTGCTATAGGCAGCGACGGCACATTGTTAGTCGGAGCCGGCGATGGGCAGTTACACACATTCCCTCCGGATTCCACCCCACCCTCGACGCCGATTGTGACCTATGATGGGGTCTATTCTACAAGTTCGACCTGTTTGAGCGCGGCTTGGACATCATACGACGACGAATCCGGCATAGCCGAATCCCATTACGCAATTGGAACCACTCCCGGCGGGACGCAGACTCTGAATTGGACATCGGCCGGCGGCGAGTTTGCTGTTACGCACACCGGATTATCCCTTGTCGATGGAACTACATATTACGTCTCGGTGAAGACTAAAAACGGCGCCGGGCTGTGGTCTGAGGTTGGGACGAGCGACGGGATCATAGTTGACGCAAGCCCTGCTTCCACTCCAGTTGTCGCCGACGATGG
>JAAYKG010000113.1 GCA_012522555.1 Armatimonadota bacterium | reverse complement strand
TGGTGCACGCCACCCCGAGCTATGCGATGCACGTCGCGGAGCGTATGGTGCAGGAGGGACAGGACCCGAGGAGTCTTAATATCAAGATCGCAGCGCTGGGAGCGGAACCGTATACGGAGGAACTGCGGCTCAAATTGCAGGAGCTATATGGTTTCAAAGCGTTCAATAGCTATGGTTTGAGCGAGATGAACGGCCCAGGGGTCGCATTCGAGTGCCCTTTCCAAAACGGTATGCACATCTGGGAGGACAGCTATTTTGTCGAGATAATAAACCCCGAAACCCTGCAGCCGGTTGCCGATGGGGAGGTAGGGGAGCTTGTGTTGACCACGCTGCGCCGCACCGCGATGCCGATCATTCGTTATCGAACGAGAGACCTGACTACTAAAATGCTCGGCGAGTGCCCGTGCGGTCGAAAACACGTCAGGCTGTCGCGGTTTGTGGGCCGATCAGACGACATGCTGATTATCCGTGGGGTCAACGTCTTTCCAAGCCAGATCGAAGAGGTCATAATGCGCCATAAATGGCTTGGCGGCAATTATGTAATAGTACTATCGACAAAACAGGCGTTGGATCAGATGACTGTGAAAGTCGAGCTTGCACAGACCGGCTTTGATGGGTCGATGCAGACCTTGCGGAATCTGCGCGGCGAACTGCAAAGGCAGCTAAAAGAACAGATCGGCTTTTCCGCGGAAATCGATGTGCTGGAGCCGGGAAGTCTGCCCGCAAGTGAGGGCAAAGCAAAACGCGTCATCGACGAGCGATAATTGGCTAGTTATTTCAAGGAGTCTGAGTGATGTATAAAGAACTGCGGGTGTTCGTTGAAAATAAACCTGGCAAGCTATCGAAAATAGCCGAGGCGCTTGGCGGCGCCGGGATCGATTTGCTGGCGCTGGACTTGGCCGACGAGGGGCAGCACGGGGTGTTTAAGCTCCTGACGGCGGAGCCGGATCGGGCGAAACAGATTTTGTCTGAAGCCAATATGCTTGTTGCATTCAATCAAGTTGCAATTATAGAGATACCGGATAAGCCAGGCTCTTTGTTGAAGCTATCGAAGTCCATGGAGGATGCAGACCTCAACATTAGCGATGCTTATGGATGTATTCTGGAACGCGGCAAGCGGGCGGTGCTGGTCATTAAAGGCGATAATCTCGATGCAATTGAGGCGGCGGCCGCCAACGCTGGGTTAAAGGTTCTTTGCGACCTGAAATAATTTCAAGAGTATGTCGGCCGGCTGTTGCGCCGGCCTGTTTTCGTTATGCTTCCGAGCTGGTAGTTCGCCCCAGAACCTCCCCGGCGGCGGTGTGCTCCCAAAGGTATCTGATCTTGCGCAAGCTCATGGCGAGATAATCGTCATCATCGCCAAAAACCTCGAGTGTGATGGTGTCGTCGTAGCCTGTATTTTTGATCCGTCGCACCACCTGCATCCAGTTTATGTTTCCGACGCCTAGCGGCAGGTGTTGATCGCTTGTTCCCCCGTGGTTATCTGAAAAGTGTATGTGACCCAACCGGTGGCCGAAGTTCGCCAACAGCTCCTCGCTGCGATTATACGGCGTATCGAGGTTCGCATGGCCGACGTCGAGCAAGAACCGCACTGAGTCGACCGCCTCGACAAGCGGCTTAAGCTGCGCTACTCGACTGAAGCCGGGCATATTTTCGACAAGAAGTGTCATATCCCGCTCCTGCGCTCGCTCGGCCAGCCTGACTATCGCCTCGGTGTTTTGCGCAATTATCCATTCTTCGTCATACAAAGAGACTCTCGTATGCGGATGGATGTTCATTTTGTCTATGCCCATATCGTTGAATACATCCATGCATCGCTCCAGCTCCCGTAACGCCAGTTCTCGAAACTCAGGGAACGGGGACGCGATCGGCAGATACCATGCCGTATGGCCGACCGCAAACATATTGGCGTGGTCGAGCGCGTTTAATATCTTGTCGATGTCGACTATGGCAGAATATGTTTGCTCCGGTTCCAGGGTCAAATCGATAAAATCAAATCCGAGATCGCGAAATGCAGCGATCTCCTGCGTGATTTCGACCATAGGGTTATTCATTGCGCCGAATAGCATAAAAATCCGCCCTTTGATGCAGCCAGGGATCGAGTAATTGCTCTCGATCAGCAAGTTCAGGAGGGTTGCGCAGGTAATCCAGTCTTTTTTTGGCAATTTCAGTTCTGAGGCTATCTGGAATGCAGCCAGTAGAGGCGGGATGCTGCCAATCGAACACATCGACCAACGCGGCCAGCAGCAGCCAGTGTTCACCGAGCAAGTTCATAAGCCTGTTCCAATCCATGCGCCCGCACTGGGCCTGCGCTATTCGCATTACGTCCGGCCAATCGCAGCGATGTCGATTGATGACGAAGACTTTGATCCATACCAATTCTTCGAGAGGCAAGAAATCCAGGTGCAAGCCAAGAAATTCCCCACTCGAGGCTCGTTCAAACCAATCCTCGGTTATGTAGTTGACCAGGTTTGCAAACCGCCAGATCACGTCGAAGACGAGGCCGTTTTTGCCGGCGTGATAAATCCATTCGTTGTCTCCGGCGGCCTGTTCGCCGAGGTCGGTAAACCCGATTGAACGAAGCGCCTGTGCAGCTTTGCCGACTTGATCCTGGGTAACATACACATCGATGTCGTGGGTGTTGCGCCACCAGTCGGTGTAGTGATAAACAGCAAAAGCGCCGCCTACCATAAAGCGCACTCCAGCATTTTGAAGCGCGCTGAGAGCCTCCACATATATATCCCTGTCTTGAGTCTCGAAGTGATCGGTCATGTATGTCTAATACCCCAGCCGTCTGTGGTAAAAACTTGGGATGCGACAGATAAATATGGCGGCTGGAAATTTCAAAATGGGTAGAGGTAAAAGGCCTGCTCGTCTATAATAGTATAGTGACTTATAGAAGGGGGCTTTCTTTGTATGCGTAAGAAACAGTTTATTGCGCTCGGCTTGACGATCGCTGTGTTGATGGGAGCCGCGTTTGCGGCTTGGGCAAAGAAGGATGCCAAATACATTGGCTCTCAGGAATGCATGGCCTGCCACATAGGAAGCCACGGGGAGTTGATAGACGGATACAAGAAAACCGCCCATGCTTCGGCGATGGCGGACGCCGCCAAGACACCGGCCGCGGTTAAGGCTAAATTCGATGCCGACTCGCCGATCAAAAAAGCTGATATAAAATATGTGCTAGGCTCGCCGAAGTCGAATCAGAATTATCTGGACAAGGACTTCAAGGTGCTGGCGGGCAAATGGATGGCTAAAGGCGAACGCTGGGCTCCGGCCGCGAATGCCGGTAAAGACGGGGTCACCCAATGTGTGGGCTGTCATACCACGAATTTCGAACCAGTTAAAAAGACTTGGACTCAGATGGGAGTCGGCTGTGAGAGCTGTCATGGGCCTGGTGAGGAGCATGCCGATAGCATGGAAGCCGATGATATCGTGAATCTTAAGAAACTGGACTCCAAACAGAAGTCTATGGTCTGCGGTCAGTGTCACTCCGTCGGCACCGACCCCTCGGGCAAGTATGCTTTCCCGGTCGATTTTACCCCAGGCGAGGATCTTACAAAGAGCTTCAAGCTCAAAGAAGGCGCCACCAAGGGCCAAAACAACCAATATAACCAGTTTATCACCAGCAAGCACTATGCCGGTGGGATGGCTTGCGTTAACTGCCACGACCCACACGGCGACAAATCCAAGGCCGCTCATCAACTCAGACAGCCGATCAACGAAGGGTGTCTGGCTTGCCATGCGGCGACGATCAAGAGTATGAAGGACCACGCTCCCTCAGCAGGCCCGCAAGCCACCTGCGCGACGTGCCATATGCCTGATGCGTCGCACGAATTCAAAAAGACCGAATAGAAAAGTGATTTTACAATACGATGGGCGCGATTTCCATCGTGCCCATCGTGCTTAATAGTGGCTCATGGGAACCCAATCCCCGTGGGCAGCGTAAAAAACACTACGCCTCAGGCAGCTTTTGTTATGGCGATAGGGTATAGTAGTCAAGTTTTAAGATTACATTTCCGAAAACATTGATTTCCATCACCGAACCCGTTATGGGTTGCATTGCATTTAGGCTGCCGGATAAGTAGAATTGAGGCTAACGATACTAATGGACGAGGTAATATGACACGAGCAGCGAGATACCTGGCGCCGCTTATTGTCTGCCTTTGCATAGTCGCAGGCGCATGGGCTGATACGGTTCCTGCGCGGATTTTGATCGGCACCAGCGAGGCCCCACTTGCGCCATCACCGGTTTTTGATGGGGCGGGGGTGCTTGCGCCGGTCCAGATCGTGTCGATGCTTGGGGCAAGTCGAGTAGATGCCGAAAACGGGGATATGATCGTTACGGCGGCGGGGGGACAATCCGCCACAATCAAGCCGGTATACGTGAATGGTGTCCGTATGATCCCTGTGGACAAGCTGGTCAAACTTGTGGGTGGTGAACACTCGTGGAACGCCGCCAAACGCACACTTACACTAACGTCGCATCTGAACTCGGTGGAATTTGATGATGGCACTCTGAAGATTAACTGCTCATTCCCGGTGCGTGTGACAACGAGCATGTGGGATGGCAATATCGTTGTGGATGTCGCGAACACCAGGCTTGTTTCGGAGGCTAAAGAGGTCTTCATAGGCGCTCCACTGGTGTCAAAAGCGCGACTTGGCCAGTATGACAGCTCTACTGCCAGGGTCGTGTTGGAACTCACGCGCAGCACCGGATATGCCCTGGAGACCACTGGAGCGGTATCTCAGGTGCGGCTCAAGGTTGCCGACGGTCTGGTTCCGCCACCATCGGTTACGGCGCAGCCGGCGAAGCCGTCCGGCAAGACTTTCGATATACGCGGAGTTCGAATCCAAAAGGTGGATGAACGAGCTTTCGATGTCATCATATCGACATCGGCTCAGGGGTCCGCCTCCAGCAGCTTGAGTGTCAGCCCTCCCGAGATCAGGATTGATTTGCCGGGAGGTAGAATTGACGGGGTGGGTGAAATCGAGGGTTCGCATGGGCTTGTGAACCCGGTAATAGAGAAGACTCAGACCGGCGCTCAATTGATTTTGAGGCTTGGCAGGCCGCTGATTCATAAAGTGGAGGTCTCCAATACGGAGACGATAATATATGTGCGGCCGCCGAATAAATCCGGCGGGACGCTGGCGGATAAGGTTGTGATGAACGATCCGGGCCACGGGGGCAAAGAATGCGGCGCGCAGGCGGGTGGTATCAGCGAGAAAGTCATCAATCTTCAGCTCGCCCAACAACTTGCGGCGGCGTTGGAAAAGCACGGCGCACATGTTATTATGACCCGGAGTACTGATGAGCAGGTTGGGCTTTCTGCACGCCCCAAAATGGCAATTGACGCCAGCGCAGACTTTTTCATATCACTTCACTGCAATTCCAACGTGAAACCTGACAGCGTGTCCGGAATCGAGACTTACTATCACCAGCAGTTGCCCAGCCCTAAGCTGTTGGCGCATGCGATTCATGATGGCGTATGCAAAACTACGGGAATGTGCGACAGAAAAGTGCGCAGCGACAGGATACTCTACCAATCGGGGCTGGGGGTTCTCAGGGGCCTTGCGAACTCGGACATTCCGGCGATATTGCTCGAATGCGGATATTTGAATCATTCGTCTGATCGTGCCAAGTTAAAGGAGTCCAATTACCGCGCGAAAGTGGCCGATGGAATTGTTGCCGGACTTCGAGCATATATAGAAGGGACGCCGATACAATAATGGCCCAACGATCGCAGGAGGCGAGTCATTTCAATGGCTAGAAGAAAGAAAAGATCCCGCACTTCGGTGAAGTTGATTATAATTGGTATGCTGCTGGTCTGCGCGGTGGCTGCGGGGGCATATTATTACATGAACAACCAGCCGACAGGCTTGAAACTCCCCGCACAGAAGCCTGTAGTCACTGTGACACCAACGCCTGGCCCTGCTGCAAGTGAGCGCACGGTTTACATTTATCTGCCCAGGAAAAGTAAAAACGGGATAGGGTTTTATCTGGCCCGAACCGCCATCAAGAGCGCCGAAAAGGGAGATATACTCGACGTTGCGCTCGATGCGCTGCTCGATACCAACAAAGAAGGCGGCTCGATAGCCGCGTTAATCCCAGCGGGCACCAAATCCATCTCCCCTGTCAAAGTTCACGATGGGGTTGCGACAATTGACCTCAGCAGCCAGTTTGTGGACAATTTCTCCGGTGGATCCGATCAGGAAGCCCTCACGGTCAACGCCATAGCTCACACGATAGTAGCCAACAGTTCGGATAAAGTATCAAGTGTTCTGATCCTGGTCGACGGGGGAGCTGTTGAAACGCTTGGCGGCCATCTGGAGCTTAACTATCCTGTCGAGGCGGACTCGACATTGCTGCATCCCGGGGCGAGCAAGTGAATTCTCCGATAGGTGTGTTCGATTCTGGGTTGGGCGGGCTTAGCGTAGCCTCACGGATTCTTCAACTACTGCCGAACGAGCGGATAATATATTTTGCTGACACAGCGCATGTGCCCTATGGTGAACGCTCGTTTGATGAGATAAGGAAATTCTCAAGAAACATCGTGGACTTTTTGGTCTCGAAGGGCGTTAAAGCTGTGGTCGTCGCGTGCAATTTGTCCAGTGCGGTCGCATTGGATACGGTTGCGCAAGCCTTTCGGCAAATCCCCATAATCGGAGTAATCAAACCCGGCTCTAAGGCTGCAGTTGCTGCGGCAAATGGGTATCCCATTGGTGTGCTGGGTACAACGGGCGCTATCAAAAGCGGGGCCTACGAGAGCGCAATCGCCGAGCTGGACCCATCGATCAAAGTAGTGGGCCAGGCGTGTCCTAAGTTTGTGCCGTTGGTCGAGTCGGGTAAGTCGGATAGCGATGAGGCGTTGGCTGCTGCGTATGAATATGTCGCGCCGCTGCTGGCCGAGGGGTGTGGGGCGATCGTACTCGGCTGCACCCATTATCCGTTTTTGCGAAAATCTATTCAGACCGCAGCAGGGCTTGATGTTACAATCGTCGATCCTGCGCAGGAAACTGCGATCGCGCTTGGGAATATACTTATGAAATACAACATCGAAGGTGATGGGGCGGATGTTGTGCATGAGTTTTATGCCAGCGGCGATTGGGCCGGTCTTGTCGCTTTTGGAAGTAAGTTTGTAGGGCGTGATATCGGCTCGGTGACGCGAGTGTCGATATAGCCACGCACATATAGAATAGTAAAGGATTGATTATGATTCGCCTGGACGGACGCGCAACAGACCAGCTTAGAGACGTTAAAATAACCCGCAACTATCTGAAATATCCCGAGGGTAGTTGTCTGATTGAGATGGGGGATACTAAAGTTATCTGCACGGCTTCTGTTGAGGATAAAGTCCCTTTATTTCTGAAAGGTTCGGGACAGGGTTGGGTTACTGCGGAGTATGGTATGCTGCCGGGGTCGTGTGAGACTCGCACAAAAAGAGATTCTGCGATCGGGCGGGTCAACGGCAGGGGTCAGGAGATTCAGAGGCTGGTTGGTCGCGCGATTCGCTCAGTTGCGGATCTTAACGGTTTCGGCGAGCGCACGGTGTGGTTGGATTGCGACGTAATACAAGCGGATGGCGGCACCAGAACGGCATCGGTAACCGGGGCGTTCATCGCTTTTGTCGATGCATGCGCACAGATGAAAAAACAGAACATTTGCAAAAAGCTGCCGTTCAGCGATGTAATTTCTGCGATTAGCGTCGGAGTGGTGATGGGGGAAGAACTGCTGGACCTCAACTACAAAGAAGACTCGAACGCCCAGGTCGATATGAACGTAATTATGACGGAGTCCGGCAGAATCGTTGAGGTTCAGACCACCGGAGAGGGCGCACCTTTCACCCGAAAACGATTCGACTCTCTTCTCAATCTGGCGCAAAAGGGCATTATGGATTTGGCTGCGGCGGTTAAGTCCAGCCTCGCGGATGTGCTGTGAAAAAGTTGGTGGTTGCCACTAAAAACGTGGGCAAAGTGCAGGAAATAGTCGATGCTCTTGCCGATTTGCCGTTTGAAGTCGTCTCATTGCAGGATTATCCTGACGCACCGGACGTCGAGGAGACAGGAGCCAGTTTTGCTGAAAACGCCATTCTGAAAGCAGTGGCTTACGCTGATTTTACTGGGGAGTTGACGCTGGCTGATGATTCGGGGTTGGAAGTCGATGCTCTGGACGGCGCTCCAGGGGTCTTTTCGAGCCGCTACGCCCCAACAGTGCCGCAGCGCAACGCAAAGCTGTTGGATGCGATGAAAAACGTGCCGGATGATCGACGGGCTGCCCGGTTCAGATGTGTTGTCGCGATTGTTGAGCCGGGAGGAACCGCCCGAACTTGTGAGGACAGCGTTGAGGGTGTGGTATCTCGTGAACCGGCAGGCACAGGCGGATTTGGATACGACCCGATTTTCTATATCCCATCGCTTGGGAAAAGTATGGCCGAGTTGAGCTTTGTTGAGAAAAATGCAATCTCACACCGGGGCAAAGCTCTGAAGAAAGCAAGAAAATTGCTTACGAAAAACATCTAGTTTGACATACGTTGGCTTGAGTCGTATTGTATACCCATTCATAATGGACAGGGATGGTGGCTCGTGGTTAGCTCCGTGCTGCTTCTGACGGCTCTCGCTCTTGCACCGATTATTGGCGGCAAGTTCAGCGAGCTTGCGAGCGGAATTCTACAGATTATTATCCTGGGCGGTGTCTGCTGCCGGTTAATTCGGGCAAGGGACAAAGCCGGCGCGTGGCCGCGCATGCCTGGGATATGGGTTCTTGCTGCGTTTCTGCTGCTTTGCGCTATCTCCACGATATTCAGCCGGTCGATATATTTCAGCCTCAGCCAAAGCCTGTTTGTCGCCGCTTGCCTGGGCGTCTTTATGCTTGCGGGAGCGCTTTGCGAGGATAGAAAAATTGCGGCGGCGGCGGTGTGGGTGTTGATGCTGTGCGCGCTGGTCATCAGTGCGCTGGGTATACGCAGCTATATATTGGATGCCGGGGGCGGGATGCACTTTGTGAGGGCGCTTTTAAGCTCCGGAGAGCACAGCCGGATCTTCGGCACTTTTTTGAATCCCGGTTTTTTTGCGGGCTATCTCGTGATCGCCATGCCGATTACGCTGGGGATATATCTGGTTACCCGACATTGGCTGTTGGTGGTGACGGCAGG
>JAAYKG010000112.1 GCA_012522555.1 Armatimonadota bacterium | reverse complement strand
TCGGCAAGCTTGAAGACATCCGGGGCCGCGTGAGGATCGCAGACGCACTGCACAACCCCAACCCTGTCGCGCAGATCAATAAAGATCAGCCCGCCGTGGTCTCGCACCCGCTGCACCCAACCCTGCAAAATCAACCGACTACCTATATCGTCGACTGCTACCTCACCGCGATATTTCGAGCGTCTCTCCATTTGTCCTCTCCACTCAACGAGAATATTGTTTTATATGATCAAGCAGAAGCGCCATCGCCACAGTGTGCTGCTCGGAGCTGCGCATATCCCGCAGCGCGACAGTCGATGTCGCGATTTCGTCGTCTCCGATAATTACCGCCCACCGAGCACCCAGCTTGTTGGCGATTTTCATCTGCGCCTTCAGGCTGCGGCCTGTGTAGTCCATATCAGCGGCGATTCCATTGTCGCGCAGGTTTGAGACTATTTTGATTGCTGCTTCATGACCGCTTTCCCCCATGCCCGCCACGAATACTATATCAGGATTATCGACAGGCAGTTCAACGGCGAGTGCATCCAGGGTAAGCAAAAGCCTGTCAAGCCCGATGCCGAATCCTATGGCCGGGGTCGGTGCGCCGCCAATTTCCTGAACGAGGTTATCATAACGCCCCCCGCCACCAATCGCATTCTGCGCTCCTAATTCTCCAGACACAAATTCAAAGGCCGTTTTTGTGTAATAATCAAACCCACGCACCAAATTGTGATCCAGCGCATAGGGTATTTCCATCTCCGTAAGATATTTCTGTACTCTCTCGAAATGAGCCGCACATTCGGCGCATACGTAGTCAGCCATCACAGGAGCGCCGGCCAAAGCGGTTTTGCAGCGCTCATCTTTGCAATCGAGCATGCGCAACGGGTTGCGCTCAAAGCGATCCTGGCACGTGGCACACAGATCCTGCAGCCTATCCCCAACATATTCGACAAGGGCCTTTCGATGATTCGGGCGACAATTCGGGCATCCGATCGTGTTCAGTTTAAGGGCGTAGTTCGTGATGCCGACTTTATCGAAAAAACGTGCAGCGAAGGAGATCACCTCCGCATCCAGCGCCGGATCCTCCGAACCGAACGCCTCCACTCCAAGCTGGGTATGTTCTCTATATCTTCCCGCCTGCGGCCGTTCGTAACGAAATATTCGGGCTATATAGTAGAGCTTGTTGACGGGCATAGCAGCCCCTAGGTTATGCTGCACATAAGCTCGAACGGTGGGCGCGGTGCCTTCGGGGCGCAGGGTCAACTCGCGATCCCCTTTGGTCTTAAAAGTATACATCTCCTTGGACACGACATCGGTCGTCTCCCCAAGGTTGCGGGTGAACAGCTCGGTGTGCTCGAACGTGGGGGTCCTGATCTCCTCGAATCCATACAAAGCGCACGCATCCCGAAAGACCGATTCGAGATACTGCCATTTGGGAGTCTCCGACGGAAGCAGATCCCTAGTTCCGCGAGGCGCACTATATTCAGCCATCAAACAGCTCCGATGTTAAGCATAAACAAAAGATAAAGCGGGAAATGAGACTCCCGCTCCACGCAACATTTTAGGCGAATGAGGCAGGGTTGTCAAACCAAAAGAACCCTCACCATCCAAGGGATCATTGGGACGGATAAAGGGGAGCGCTTTGTCGATTTGCTTTAGGCGCCTCTACGGCCAGAATGCATAGGACGGTAGTTTGAAGACAATGCCGAATATGGTCCAGAAGCTGCCGACTATGCACTCACCCAAAATAATGCCCAAAAAGAACGGCAGCGCTCGCCGGTAGAGCTTCAGTCCGCCGTAACGCAGCATAATCAGCTTGATAGCCCACGCGATAAACATGGCCAGCCACAGCCTGTGCATCGACCAACTGCACGATACCGCAAATCCGACAGGGTGGAACGGGAACCAGTTCAGATTCATCCTCAATGAATTTAGCAGAATCGTGATGGCAAACCCGACGACTATGGCAATGCCGCTGTTGATATCCGGAGCCGCCGGGGTTTTGACCCATGTGTCCATGCGATTCCACGGCTCAGAGCCGAATATCATCGGCACATTAGGCGGCCCCAGCGAGGCCGAAGCCGCGCCGTGCTTGTAGAGAAGGCCCAAAATGACGGCAAAAGCTACGAAAGTCCCAAATACAGTCGCTGCCACAATAGCGCCATATAGCCCTCGATAGCTGGTATTGGTTCGTTCCGCCATCTTGAAGCCCTCGAGCTGGAATGGCATCGGGTGCGAGCGGTAGGCTCGGTTGAACCAGAAATACATCGAAAACACGCTCTGGCTCTGGGTGGTCAGTTCCTTTGGCCCGAGCAGTGAAGTTATGATCTGATCCGGGCCTCCATTGTGCAAATCATGCGCCGGCGGGCCAAGCTCGGCTCGCATCCTTGTGACTGCCACGCTCATAGCGAAGAATATGATGAAAAACGGCGGGATCAGCCACGGCGACAGCCCAGCCGCCCTTGAAAAGAACGTCAGGAAAATCGCGCCCAACAATATCACCCACATCGCCGTTTTGTAGCGAATCGGCTCGTCGGCATCGTCCATCTCGGTTTGGCGGCCGATGAAGTGCTTGCCAAGCTCTATAAAGTGCCGCCTCGAGACCATGAGCGCGAATACGCAAATGCCCATGTACGCGCCGAACGATTGCTCGTTGGCAAACGGCATGTTTCGGATCGTATCAAGCCCGAAAGCCGCCGTGAGGATTCTCTCGATTTTCCAGAACCAGAAGAAAAACCAGCAGCTAAATAGCAAGTCCACGGGCAGCAGCATCCCAAGGCCGATCCCAAAAGGATAGAACAAAGTGGGCAGCCAGCCGATGTTGTTCCACGGGCGGCTGGTGAAGTGGACCTCCATATGCTCCAGCACCCCAGTTTTGATGGGGATCATCGGAATCGAAGGGTAAAGCACCGATAGGCCGTTGATAATATTGATGGCGGCAGCTATAGCTATGCCATACCACAACAATCTCTCCTTAAAGAGCGGCGCGCCTTCGGCGGTCATATCGAGCGGCAACTGCACCAAAGGATAGCTGAGTTTCTCGCGCTCAGTCCACTGTTTCCTCAGCAGCACGTTCATGCACAAAAACATCAGCCCGAGCACAATGATAAACGCCGACCACATCAGCACCGGCACGATCCACGCGACAAAGTTCTCCGGCGCAAAAAACGATTGCCCGCCTCGGTAGAAATGCTTGATGGCGGTTGGGTCTTTGACCATCAACCAACCCGGCAGCCTATCGGCAAACAGCGGCCCCCAGTTGTTTTCGGGGGTCTTGAAATAGGCTGCATACGGCATCATCGAGACAAGAATCTGGATCGAATCGTGCCCTACAAGCGCCGCGCCGATGTTGAGCATGACATAGATGGTGATAAGCTCGCTTTGCGAGAACACCCATCTCGGCGCGATTCTTTTCAGGAGTCCGTTCAGCAAAATAAGGATAACAAGATTGAATATACAACTATAAAACAGTGAAATTGTGGTGGGATGGCCCTGGTAGCGAATTATCTCGCTCATAAAGATCCAATAGCTGTTTATAGGAATCAAGATGAGGCCGACGATAATTGCCCGAGGCGTGACGCCAGCTCTTTTCGGTTTGTGGGACTGCATTTCCAACGAAATTACCTACGGCGGATAACTGCCTCTACTATACACAGCAGAGGCAGTTTGCGTCAATAGAGATCCATCTGCCTGCGGCGGATATTTACATCGTGAGAACTTCGGGATCGAGTATGATGGATTGATCTCTTCTCGGGCCAACCCCGACCAGACAGATCGGAGTTTCGACCAGTTCGGCGATTCGAGCTACATAGCGCCTGGCATTTTCAGGAAGCGCATCAAAGCTCTTGATTTCCGAAATATCATCATCCCAGCCCGGCAGTTCTTCGTATATCGGAACTGCCTTTTCCAGCATCTGCGCATCGGCGGGAAATTCGTTATACTCTTCGCCGTCGATGGTATATGCCGTGCAGATTTTCAGAGTGTCGAATGTGCTCAAAACATCGAGCAGGGTCACCGCTATGCAGGTCGCCCCATTGACTCGCGCCGAATATCGCACCGCCGCCGCATCAAACCATCCACAGCGGCGCGGCCTGCCGGTGGTGGTCCCATATTCATTTCCGCGCTCGCGAATCTTGTCGCCGACCTCATTTATCTGCTCTGTCGGACACGGACCGGCTCCCACCCTTGTGGTATAGGCTTTTGCGACTCCGATGACCGTATCGATCATAGTCGGCCCAACACCGGTGCCGATTGTGGCTCCTCCGGCGACGCAGTGCGAACTGGTGACAAATGGATAGGTCCCAAAGTCGATATCGAGCAGGGTGGCGTGTGCTCCTTCGAATACGATATTCGCGCACTCGACTGAGGCCTTGTATAAAATGGAATAGGTATCATCAACAAAAGGGGCAAGGATCCTGGCGTATTCGGAATATTCGGCGAAAACCTCATCTTCGTTTACAGGATCGGCGCCGAAAACCTTGGTGATGATCGCGTTTTTGAAATCCAGGCAGCTTTTCAAGCGTGCTCGGAACCTGTCAGCATCGATCAAATCGTAGACTCTAATGCCAACGCGAGACATTTTGTCGGCGTAGCACGGGCCGATACCGCGGCCGGTGGTGCCGATTTTGGTGTCGCCTTTATAACATTCTTCGAGTTGATCGAATATCCTGTGCCAGGGCATAATCACGTGGGCATTCGGGCTGATTTTGAGTCGATCTGCAGTAATACCTCGACCTTTGAGGCCTTCGATCTCTCCGACAAACACTTTAGGATCTAAAACGACCCCATCAGCGATAATCGCGGTCACGTTTTTGTGTAGTGCGCCGACTGGGACTGTATGAAATTTGTAGACTTCCTTGCCGACCACAACTGTATGTCCGGCATTGTTTCCGCCATTATATCTCACGACGAAATCGGCCTGCTGGGCTATGTAGTCTACTACTTTGCCCTTGGCTTCGTCGCCCCACTGCATCCCGACTACAACGAAGTTCGACATCGCTAGTTCCTCACATCCGTACATAAAATGAGCGTCACCCCGGACGCCGTATAGAGATTAACAGAAGAGGTGGGTTTATGTCAATGGCAAGGAATATTCATCACGGCATACACACTACATACATGGTATACTGCAATTGGATATGGCCGCCTGATTGGAGTGTTTGACTATGAAATACAGTCGCTTCATTTTTATATGCTTATCCGTGTTGTTAATCTGCACTTTGCAAGACCCGGCTCGCGCGGCCTACGCGCAGCGGGAGGTGTTGATCAAATATAAACAAGGCGTAAAAGCTAAGGGCAAGATCAAGACACAGTCGCTTGGCGTCTCTGTTGTGAGAGATATACACCGAATAGGAATGACCCGATTGAAGCTGCCTGAGTCGATGTCGGTTGCGTCGGCGATTGCAAAACTAAAAGACGACCCGAACATTGAATATGCTGGCCCGAATCATATTCTCCGAATCACCGCGACTCAGCCCAACGACCCGATTTTCTTATACGGCTACTATGATTGGATCTTTGATGATTATCTTTATCAGTGGGGCCTGTATAACCAGGGATCATATCCTCGGCGGGACATTCGGGCTCCGGAGGCGTGGGACATTACCACAGGTAGTCCTAATGTGATTATCGCGGTTTTAGACACGGGAGTTGACTACACTCATCCCGACCTCTCCTCAAAGATGTGGATCAACGCCGGCGAGATACCCGGAAACGGCATCGATGACGATCATAATGGTTACGTTGATGATGTGCGAGGCTGGAACTTCGCATACTCGAACAACAATACGATGGACGACAATGCCGACCCGTATGGTTTCGGCCTGAAAATGTTCCACGGCACGTTCGTCGCCAGTATAGCCGGGGCCGCGACCAATAACGGGAAAGGGATAGCCGGAGTGGCGTGGGGCTGCCCGATAATGCCGATAAAAGTCGCCGACGAGATGGGATATGGCCTGGAAAGCGATGTGGCTGAGGGGGTTATATACGCTGTCGATAACGGCGCTAAAGTCATCAATATGAGCCTGGCCGGCGACGAAGACGTGCAGGCTTTGGCGGACGCTGTTGATTATGCGTGGCAGCGCGGAGTCTTGTGTGTATGCGCCTCGGGCAACGAGAACGTATCGACGAACATGTACCCAGCCGCCTATGGAAACGCTCTTTCGGTCGGCGCTAGCAACGAAAATGACCAGCGATGCACCTCGGCCGACTGGGGCGCGGGAGGGAGCAACTATGGCCCGTATCTGGACGTGGTTGCGCCCGGCAAACAAATAATCGGCGCCTCCAGCCTGCTGGAAGAGCACGATTATTATTATAATGACGGCACATCCGCCGCAGCGCCGTTTGTGGCGGGGGTGGCGGCGCTGTTGTGGTCTGCTCACCCGGATTGGTCCGTCCAGAAAGTATTCCTGCAAATCACTCGTACCGCCGACGACGTAAGCCCTGCCGGATACGATATTTACACTGGCCACGGGCGGGTGAACGCGTATCGCGCACTTACGGAAAATGTGCAGATCAGCACAACCATCGCGCAGGCTAAAGCAGAAGGAGTGGGTAAGCCGGTCTCTCTTAGCGGGGTCAGATTGACGACTTCGTCCGGAGAGATTGCAAACCGAATGTATGTTGAGGCCGAGGATCGCGCAAGCGGTATGTTGCTGTTTTTCGCAGGTAATGTTCCGTCTGGGCTTTCTGATGGAGATTATGTAGACATAAGCGGCTCAACCGGGCTTGTATCCGGCGAGCTTGCGATAACCAGCCCCTCTATCACAAAAATATCTGCGATTCCGAACAAGAAATTGCAGCCGGTGATGATGCCGAACAAAACCACTGGCGGCGGGCCCCTAGGAGGACAAGTGGGGGTCGTCGATCAGTATTCGTATCCCCGCAAGATGGCGATCGGGCTGAATAGCGTTGGATTGCTGGTTCGCACCACCGGCAAGGTCACAAAGGTCGGCACCAACTGGTTCTACATGGATGACGGCAGTAATCTCGACGATGGCACCGGCGAGACGGGCTTGTATGTAGATGTGGGGCTTTCGATTGTGCGGCCGAATAAGGGCAAGCAGGTTATTATAACGGGCATAATGACCTGCGATATCCTGCAGGGGTCTCCCGTAGCCAGGAGAGTGCTGCGGCCAAGGCGGCAGGCGGATATCAAAGTCCTCTAATAATCGTCTCGCATTGAGAAAAACAGATCCCTCCGATTATGCGTCTCGGAGGGATCTTTGTTTTTATCTAAGGAACGATTTATGCGTCCTTTTTGCCGTTGGTCTGTATCTCGGCCATAGCCTTATACAAATTCCAGGTGCGCTTGGTCTCGACCTCGGCCTCGGCCATCAACTGGGCAGCCGAATCCGGGTTGATCTTCTTGAGCACGCGGTAGCGGTTCTCGCCGTATGCATACTCGGAGAAGTCGATTGACGGCTCCTTGCTATCAAGCAGCAGCGGATTCTCTCCCTTTTCGGCCAACTCCGGGTTGTATCTCATCAAGATCCAGTGGCCGGAACTGACAGCTTTCTTCTGGTTATCCACACCGAATGTGGTGTTGATGCCGTGCGCGATGCAGTGCGAGTAGCAGATAATCAGCGATGGCCCATCATAAGCCTCCGCCTCGAGCATTGTCCTGACCAAATGGGCGGGATTCGCAAGAGAAACCCTGGCAACATATACATTGCCGTAGGTCATCGCCATCATCGCGAGGTCCTTCTTGCCAAGCGGCTTGCCGCCCGCTGCGAACTTCGCAACCGCGCCCTTAGGTGTCGATTTGGACATCTGGCCGCCGGTGTTGGAATAGACCTCCGTGTCCAGCACAAGCAGGTTCACGTTCTTGCCGCTGGCTATAACGTGATCCAACCCGCCGTAGCCAATGTCGTACGCCCAGCCGTCCCCACCGATAATCCAGATTGACTTGCTTACCAGATACTCCGCGACGCTATCGAGCTGCTTGCATGTCCCACAGCCGGCTTTGACTCCTTCGGCCAGCGCCGCCTTGAGTTCGGCGACTCGAGCGCGCTGTTCCTCGATGCCTTCCTGAGTGGATTGATCGGCAGTCTTGATCTGCCCGGCCAACTCAGCCGTAACAACGCCTTCGGAAACGGCTTTGTCCAGTTGTTCGAGTGCAAACTCGTTAAATTTATCAACGGTGAGCCTGAATCCCAGACCGAACTCCGCGTTGTCCTCGAATAGGCTGTTGGCCCAAGCCGGCCCTCTGCCGTCTTTTCGGGTCGTGTAAGGGGTCGTCGGCAGGTTCGCTCCGTAGATGGAGGAGCAGCCTGTGGCGTTGGCAATGATGGCGCGGTCCCCAAACAACTGGCTTACGAGCTTGACATAAGGGGTCTCTCCGCAGCCCGCGCAGGCTCCGGAAAACTCGAACAGCGCCTTAATGAACTGGCTGCCTTGAACAGTCGCTTTGTTATACAAAGAAGGATCGGTCTCAGGAAGCGAAAGGAAGAAATCCCAGCACTCGCGCTCGGATTCGCGAATCGGTTCCTGCGCGACCATGTTGATCGCCTTTCGCCCAGTCGGCTGCTTGGTCTCGGGGTCTCGCTCCTTGCCAGGGCAGTTCTCGACACACAGCCCGCATCCGGTACAGTCCTCCGGCGCAACCTGGACAGTGAACTTTTTACCGGCCAGTTTGCCCTTGCCGTCCACACTCTTGTAGGTCGCCGGAGCGCCTTCGAGCTTGTCGGCATCGTATGCCTTAAG
>JAAYKG010000111.1 GCA_012522555.1 Armatimonadota bacterium | reverse complement strand
GAAGAAGTGGTCGATCGATTTCTGAATAACATTATCTCTGAGAGCGACAGACTTGCGGCTCTTTTATCCGATCTTATGGAGATCGCGAAGCGCGAGGCAGGAATTACTCAGCTCAAGCCGAGCGCGGTGAATATCTCTAAGGCGTTGGAACGAGCCTATTCAACTCTCGCGCCGATGGCCGCGCAGAACGAAATCAACGTGAGTTTCGACGTGCCGCTTGACATGTTAGCTGTGGTTGATGAACTCCAATTCATCCATCTGGTGCGCAACCTGATTGATAACGCAATAAAATATACCCCGGCCGGCGGCCAGGTCGATGTGACTGCCAAAAGACTAGACGAGGGGGGGCTATCCATTTCCGTGCGCGATACGGGGATCGGGATCCCGCAGGGCGAGTTGGAGCGCATATTCGACAGGTTCTATCGTGTCGACAAAGCCCGTTCTCGCAAGATGGGGGGCACTGGCCTCGGATTGGCGATAGTAAAAGATATTGTCCAAGCTCACGGTGGAAAGTTATACGTAGATACACAACTCGGCAAGGGCAGCACGTTTACCGTGGTTCTTCCAGAAGGGGAAGACGGATAATGGCGGTTCAGGGTGCGGCCTGCGGGATCTATGATTGCGCTCAGTGCGAGCACTTGGCAAAGGGCCTTTGCTCTGGCTGCGTGAATGCAAACTCCTCATTGATTGAATCACACGACTCGGCTTGTGCGGTTTACGAATGTGTCTCTAAAAAAGCAATCAGCGGGTGCTCGAACTGCGGGGAGACGGCCTGCACATTGAAACGCGATGTGGAATCGTTGTGTCCTATGCGAAGTCGGTATGAGAACTCGCGATGGTGGGCTGGTCGAATGGCTTTGGCGATGGAATCGCGAAGAACTGTGGCCAGGGTAAATAATAAGCGCCAAATATCGGAGAGGGTGATCACCCGGCTTCGATGCTATCTGACTGCTCTGGATGGCCTGGCCAAAGAGGGGATGTCTAACGTATCTTCCTGGCGGCTCGCGGAGCGGGTAGGGGTGAACGCGGCGTTAATTCGCAAAGATCTTTCACGCTTCGGCGATTTCGGTGTTCCGAGCTTTGGTTACCGAGTCGATTTCTTGATAGAGCGCATCAGGGACATTTTAGGTCTGGATCGGAGAAGCAAAGTGATCTGGATCGGAGCTGTGAGCTTATCTTTGCAGGCTGCTTCCATAAATAGATTGTGCAATCACAGTTGCGAGATTACGGCTGTCTTTGATATCGATGCCGAACAGATCGGTGAGACAATTCTGGGGCTGCAGGTGCTATCACTGGACGATATTGGACAAGTTCTAGCGCACGCCGACATCCACGCTGCGATAATTGCGATACCCGGCCCTGAGGCTGTCGCGGTGTCGGAGAGAATAGTCAGCAGTGGAATAACTGCGATCCTCAATTTGAGCGGAGAGACGCTGAATGTTCCGGATACGGTACGCGTGAGTAACTTCGATTTGGTCGGAGAGTTATTAGAATTATGTTATTACTCCCGGCCATGACGTTGATTATAGAGTCATTTGTGGATAGAATAGTTGCACATCCAATGCGCTGATGTGGCGCATGGAGTAATATGCTGCTAAGGCGAGAGGCTTTTGATGGTTGAATCGATCGGGGATATACTTAGGCGGGCCAGAGAACAACGGGGATTATCCGAGCAGCAAGTGCATGATGCCACCAAGATCATGGTTCAAAGCATCATAGACCTCGAGAACAACAGATTCGACCGATTCGCCAATAAGGTATATGCGCGCGCGTTTTTGCGCGACTACGCCAACTATCTGAACCTCGACAGCGCCGAACTGCTACAAGCGTATGAGGCCGAATGGTCAGGTGCTGCTTCGGAGCAGGTCCCCGCGGCAAAAAAGAACAGCCTTGCCTGGCGAGCTGTAGGTTATGCTTTTCTGATACTGGTGATGTGTGTGGGCGTTGTCTCAGGAGGATACTTCGCTTGGAAAGCGCGCTCTCAACCTCAACGGATTATTCGAGTCACACCGCACCCAACTGTCGTCAAAGACCCAACTGTGGCGACTATGCCCAAAGCGCAGCCTGTTACCCCTCCTAAGCCGGAGCCTGTTACAGTGAAACCCGCGGAGCCACAGCCTCAGCCGGTAGTAGTTCCGGATAAGGTGGTGGTCGAAGTTTTGGCGCTGAGGCCCGTATGGATTGGGGTTAAAGTCGATGGCAAAACGGTAACGCAACAGATATTGGGTCAAGATAAGTCGCTAAAGTTTGAAGGCGACAAGTCTGTTACCGTTCGCGCCGGCATGGCGGGAGCGGTGCAGATCAAAGTTAATGGGGAAACCCAACCGCCTCTTGGAAGCCTCAAGACGCCGGGTGAAAAGACATTCACCCGCCCCGAACAACCTGCTTCACCTCAGGTGCCTGCTAAGCCACAACCAGAGTCAAATTAAATACTTCCTTGCTTGGGTTTGATATCGCCGAGCTGAGGATATATTTATTGCGGGGCTTAAAATCGAAATTGAGTTGGTTTTCCGAGGAGGAATTCCGCTGGTAGCTCGATAAGAATCTCTATTAAAGTCGAGTTGGCTTGCTAACAGCTCGTTTGCTGGCAGGACGACAGGCGAGGAAACTAGGTAACTCGTCTGGAAGCTCCCGTCGGCCACTACCTGAAAGGAGCGGAATTATAATGAAGAAGTTTGCTGTTTTGCTTGTTGCGACGGCTATCATGTTTAGCGCTGCTGGCGCGTTGTATGCCGCATCTTCGATCTACGGCCAGAGCGGCCTGATCGAGACCCCGGACGATACTGTCGTAGGAGATAAAGCGTTTGAGCCGGCTTTCTACAGGATGCTTGACGTTAATTCATCAGACGTGGACATAACCACATTTGGCGGTTCTTTTGGTTTGCTCCCCAACCTGGAGATCAGCGCAGTAGGAATGGATTTTAACAAGAAGGGCGCCGATACTGAGGTTTTGATCAATGCCAAATACAGGGTTTTGGCCGAATCCGAGAGTCGTCCTTCTGTTGCGGTCGGCGTGATGGACCTGAGCAACAGGCTCAAGCACGTATCGGATGATCCCAGCGCGTTCGTGGTTTTCGGCAAAAACGTTACCAGCACAGCGGAGGACTTCAGCGGCCGAGTGTCTCAGCCGCTAAAGGGAACCCTTGGTTTCGGGACTGGAATCTATAAGGGCATTTTTGCGGGACTGGACATGTCATTGGCTCCAAAGCTGAACGTGGGAGTTGAGTATTTGAGAAAAGGAATTCGGGACAAATCGACCGTCAGCGGGATGGTTCGCTTTACTCCGATGAATGCTTTATCAATCGATGCCGGCCTTATCGGCTTTAAGGACTTCTACGCCGGCGCCAGCTACAACGTGTCGACGTTTTAGGTTTGGTATTATAGATCAGGCCCGGGGATTTCCGGGCATTAGTCAGAAGTATGTAAGGCGGATCGGGAGCAAGACCGGTCCGCCTTGCATAAATTTTGCGGTAATGTTGCATAGGCAGCGCGTAATGTGGTATATTATCTCCCGGCGTAGTCGTTCCGGCGCGGAGTTTTGCGGTTTTTTTTGATTACACCCTTGACAAGCGTGGAGCAGGCTCGTTATAATCTATAGGTTTGAGCGCCTGGAGTGGCTCAAATATGGCCGACAAATCAGGAGGCGATTAGCACACCTTGTCCTGCAGAGTTTTGTGGGAACAATTAAAGTAGTTTGTAGGTGAACTAATTGCCCTTCGGATACGCGCGAAGGGTTTTTTGGTGCGATAATCTGAAGAGAGGCTGAATATTCCGCCTCAGATCTCAAAATTGGGAGTATAAGCTTGCCGACGATCAACCAACTTGTAAGAAAGGGCCGCAAGAGGATCAAGAAACGAACCTCTGCTCCGGCCTTGAGGAGTAATCCGCAGAAGAGAGGCGTTTGCCTTATAGTGAGAACCGAAACGCCTAAGAAGCCGAACTCGGCGCTTCGAAAAGTAGCCAGAGTCAGGCTTACCAATGGTATGGAAGTCACGACCTACATACCCGGAATCGGCCACAACCTCCAGGAGCACTCTGTGGTGCTCATCAGAGGTGGAAGGGTCAGAGACCTGCCTGGCGTGAGGTATCATATCATTCGTGGGGCTCTCGACTCAGCCGGAACTGCTAATCGCAAACAAGGCAGATCGAAATACGGAGCTAAGCGGCCTAAGTAGCGACATAAGTCGGCAAGTTGACGGTTCCCGAGCGGAGAAGCAATCTCAACTTGCAACTTGAAGTCTTGAATTTGCAACTTTGTTCGGAGGATTTTATGCCTAGAAAAGGGCCAGCAAAAAAACGAGAAATATATCCCGATCCGGTATACGGAAATAAGATGCTTCAGAGATTGATCAACCGCGTGTTGACAGATGGTAAAAAAGGCATAGCGGAAAAGATCGTATACGGGGCGCTGGAGATTCTGGAAGAAAAAACCAAGCGCAGCGGTGTAGAGGTCTTTGAAGAAGCGCTGAAAAACGTTATGCCGGCAGTTGAAGTCCGTGCACGACGAGTCGGAGGCGCCACATACCAGGTTCCAACCGAAGTTCGACCGGAGCGGCGAGTATCGCTTGCTATGCGCTGGATCGTTACTAATTCCAGAAAACGCTCTGGTAACACGATGAGAGAAAGATTGGCTGCGGAACTTTTGGATGCTTCGAATAATACCGGTGCGTCGGTGAAGAAGCGAGAAGACGGTTACAAAATGGCGGAAGCCAACAAAGCGTTCGCGCACTATCGTTGGTAGAAGTTGTTTCATTATAATTGGAAAGTCATATTTATACAGGAAGGGGGCGGAAGATAGAAGACGAGAAGATGATCTGATAACGGGAACGGAGGCGGCGAATTGATTCGTCGGACTCGCAGCCCGTTGGTCGTGCTCGGTTTCTGCTTTCCCTCGTAGTTGGACAAGGTATTATAGAATGTCACGCGACTATCCGTTGGAAAATATACGGAATATAGGTATTGCGGCGCATATTGATGCGGGCAAAACAACGGTAACAGAGAGAATACTCTACTACTCCGGCCGCATCCACCATATGGGTGAGACGCATGAAGGCTCCGCCACAATGGATTGGATGGAACAGGAGCAGGAGCGTGGCATTACTGTAAGCTCAGCCGCCACCACGGCGTTGTGGGGCGATTGCCGAATCAACATCATAGACACTCCCGGACATGTTGATTTCACCGTAGAAGTAGAGCGCAGCCTGCGCGTCCTGGACGGAGTTGTTGCGGTATTTTGCGCAGTAGGAGCCGTTCAGCCTCAGTCGGAAACCGTCTGGCGACAAGCCAACCGGTATAAAGTCCCACGAATCGCATTCGTCAATAAGATGGATCGCGTCGGCGCAGATTTCAACAACGTAGTCGCTCAGATGAGAGAAAAATTGGGCGCTAATGCTGTCGCAACGCAGCTTCCTTTGGGTTCGGAATCCGAGCACGAGGGAGTTATTGATATTGTGCGGCTGAAGGCGTTGAAATATGTCGACCAGTTGGGACAGCAGATAGAAGAGATCGATATACCCGAGCAGTATCGCCGCGCAGCCCTCGAGGCTCGTGAAGATCTGATCGTTCGTGTCGCCGACGTGGACGAGCATCTCATGGAGAAGTATATCGAAGGGCAGAAGATAACCCCCGAAGAAATAAGAGCGGGCATACGCAAAGGCGTGCTTGCCACAAAGCTGGTTCCTGTGTTCTGTGGGTCAGCATTCAAAAACAAGGGTATTCAGCTGCTCATCGACGCCATCGTGGACTATCTGCCCAGCCCTCTTGACGTGAAGCCTGTCGAGGCGATTCGCGTAAAGGACGACAAGATCGTCACTCGTGATGCGTCGGATAATGAGCCATTCTGCGCCCTGGCGTTCAAAATTATGACCGATCCGTATGTCGGCAAGCTCACTTTTTTCAGGGTATATAGTGGCACGCTGGCTAGAGGCGCTACTATTTACAATGCCAATAAGGGCAAGCGCGAGCGAATCAATCGTATACTCAGGATGCATGCCAACAGTCGCGAAGAAGTCGGCGAAGTGTATGCCGGCGATATCGCGGCCGCTGTGGGATTTGACGCCACTACGACGGGCGACACTTTGTGCCCTGAAAACGAAAAAGTTCTGCTTGAAAACATCCAGTTCCCGGATCCGGTCATTGCGATAGCTATAGAACCCAAGACCAAAGCGGACCAGGACAAGATGGGCATCGCCCTCAATAAATTGGCGGCTGAGGATCCGACATTCAAGATGCATACCGACGAAGAGACCGGCCAGGTGATTATATCGGGGATGGGCGAATTGCATCTGGAGATCATCCTTGACAGACTTTTTCGAGAGTTTAAGGTTGAAGCTAACCACGGAAAACCGCAGGTTGCTTATAAAGAATCCATTACCAGAGCTGTCTCCGCTGAGGGTCGCTATGTTAAGCAGACCGGTGGGCATGGACAATATGGACACGTAAAAATCGAAATGGAGCCTACCGAGCCTGGTGCGGGGTTTGATTTCGTGAGCAGGGTCGTTGGCGGGGAAGTGCCCAAGGAATATATACCGGCTATTAAAGCTGGTGTAGAAGAAGCCTTGCAGACCGGGGTGCTGGCTGGCTTCCCGGTAGTAGACGTAAAGGTAGCCTTAACCGGCGGGTCGTTCCACGATGTGGACTCTTCTGAAGCTGCATTCAAAATGGCGGGTTCTATGGCAGCCAGGCAGGCAGCGGAAAAAGGCTTGCCGACCCTCAAGGAACCTGTTATGGCGGTTGAAGTCACGGTTCCAGAGGACTATATAGGGGATGTTATCTCCGATTTGAACGGGCGACGGGGCAGTATAGAGCATATGGAGATAGCCTCAGGCGGCACACAGGAGATCGTTGCAAAAGTGCCGCTTGCGGAAATGTTTGGTTATGCAACTGCGTTGAGATCTTCAACTCAGGGTAGGGGATCGTATTCAATGGAACCGTCGCATTACGACAAGGTTCCGGATTCACTGGCCGATCAGCTTGTATTGAAGATGACCGGTAGACATCTGGCGAAGAAATAGCGCCAAATTATCACTATTGATTAATAACTTTTCTCGCGGGAGGCAACAAAGATGGCTAAGCAGCGTTTTGAGAGGACTAAGCCGCACGTAAACATCGGTACAATTGGTCATGTAGACCATGGTAAGACGACGTTGACTGCTGCCATTACGGCGACGTTGGCGTCT
>JAAYKG010000110.1 GCA_012522555.1 Armatimonadota bacterium | reverse complement strand
CAGGTGAATTATGGGAGCGTCGGGGCGGTTTCGCTTTGGTATAACAATCTGCCGAGTAGCGAAAAAGTGGAGTACTTCATTAGCGCTGTCAATGCTCTTCCTTTGGTTAAGGGCAAGCTCAATAACCCGAGTATAAACCTCATTGGCAGCACTATTACGTTCCCAGTGGAGCTGGAGAGCAATTGCTATCTGGAATTCACATCGATGTCGGATTGCAAGGTCTACGGCCCGATGGGTGAGGTGCTCGCGGAGGTGGTTCCGCAAGGAGAGGTTCCGACTCTTAAATCCGGAGCCAACCGGGTGAGGTTCAACTGTGAAAGTGAGCCAGGAGTGAGCGCGAGAGCGAACGTGACTGTTATATCGCAAAGCGAAAGCCCACTTCGGTAGGGCGCGATGTCCTCCCACCCTTCTCAAATAGAGGAAATGTGTTCCGGGGCAGAGATGTCCCGGAACTACCCAAACGGCTTTTATATGTAATGAAAAAGATCATATTCTTAACCATAGCCTTTTGTTCGATCTTTAGCTGCGCTTGTTTTGGCTACCCTTTTAATGTAAAAGATGCTCGCGGCAAGGCCATTGACTTCAAAACCAAGCCGATGCGAATTGTGTCGCTTGCGCCAGGCAACACCGAGATTCTGTTTGCGGTCGGACTATCTGATCGGGTAGTCGGGGTGACTCGGTTTTGCGATTATCCCGCAGCCGCGAAAAAGAAAACCAAAGTTGGGGATATGAACATTGATATCGAGGCTGTGGTGGGCCTTAAACCCGATCTCGTTTTAGCCCACCTGGCCCTCAACTCCGCTGCAATTCCTAAGCTCGAGAGGCTTGGCATACATGTGTTTGCGATCGATCCCAGGACACTTAGTGAGGTCGCTCGGGATATTCGCACAATCGGCAAAATAACAGCTCGGCCGCGCACTGCGGACTCAGTGGCGGCCAGGATCGACGGCGTCGTCAGACGTGTCAAAACAGCTTCGGCAGGCAAACCGCAGCGCAAGGCGCTGGTAGTGATACAATCTAATCCTCTGTGGGCTGCGGGGCCAAAAACATTTGTTGATGAGATGTTAGCTATGGCTAACGTCAAAAACGTGGCATTCGATGCGCGGGCCGGGTTCGTGCCGTTTTCTCGCGAGGTGGCAATATCGCGTAACCCGGATATTATAATCACAGGCCTCAAATCGGATATCGAATTTTTCGGCAAATCCCCAGAGTGGCGTTCGACAAAAGCGGTGAAAAATAAGCGTATTTATTATGTAAACAGCGATATACTGCTACGCGCAGGGCCGAGGCTGGCTGATGGGCTTACGGATATTACTCGGCGAATAGACCTGGCCAGATGAGCGTGAGCTAGAACCTCAACGTAGAGAACTCGCATCGGAAGCGTTTGCGCGATGTCGACCAGATTATGCTCACGTCCTGTTTGCCAACGAGCTTGGTCAGCGCAAACTCGGCGTCCGGGTAGCTGTAGTCCTCGAAGGACTGATATGTCCCCTGCACCCCGAATCTCCACGTCGGCGCAAATACATAGTTTAGCGAGCCAAACGCGCTCAGGCTGTGGTCGGTCAAGCCCTTTGTCGCATAACCATAGAGGCTCCATCTGTCCGACGGATTGAGGGAGATATTCCCACTGATTCTTTGTTGAGTATATCCGTGCCCCTGGTTTCCCCATGAGTAGGTATAGTTCACGCCGATCGAGCTTGACCCACCAAGGCTGCGGTAAATACCCGCATCGGCCATAAGCGACGAGCCTGCATAAGCCCCCCAGTTGTGCCCAGAGATCAGTGAGGTGTTCAGATTGCCGATACTCGCCAGCTTCACAGGTCTTCCGAAAACCTGCAGCCCCAAACCAGTCCCGAATCTGTTCGTAAGGCTGGTGTCTGCGCTGATCTTCGATGTAAGGGAGTAGCTGAACGCTCCCCCCAGCACAGGCCGTGCACGGGATTGAATATAGGCATCCGTAGCGAAGTTGTTGGAGTTGGACAATTTGTTTGCGCGCCCGTTCACCGACAGAGTGTAGCCCGGCAGCGATCGACTGAAATTCATACTGCCGAACAGGTTTTTATGTGAAGGGAAATCGACGTATGTGTATAACTGCGAATCCCCATTGAACTCCTTGCGCTGCGTCCATCTGGCTCCCCAATCCTTGGCTGACGTTATCCTTCTCAGCAAAAATGTGCCCTCCGTCGAGCCGCCGGAGTTATACTCTTGCTCGAGGTCCAACTGCCATCCAGGCTGCGAGGAATACGATCCCCAGCTTCCTGTTTCGTTGCGACGCAGGCGAAATGCACCGGTGCTGGTGGGGGTGAGGGAATAATATAACGGCAGATCGAGCCGCAACCCCGATGTGCCGACGCTCATTATCTGGTTGCTCGCGCTCGTTCCTCGCAGGCTGATCACGTGCAGCGGCACGCTCAGCATTTTGACCCCATCCATGTAGAATGTAGCCCTTTTGAACTTCACTTCCTCGCTTGGGCGGATGAATATGCTCGATGCTTTAATGAACATCGGCGCCTCGTCAACAGGCTCATAATCGAGATCACGTTTCTGGTCGGTTTCCTCGCTGGCCGGCTCAGAAAATAAATCCCTCCCTCTGAACGTCATACGCTTCGCCCCATCCGACGCCGGAGTCAACAAGATGCCATTCATGGAGTTAAAATCGTAGTACAATCTGCTGGCTTCGATGCGCTTATCTGATCGAGTGAGGACGATATTTTCTCCACCAATCTTACTTTTAGCTCTCAGTATATTGGTTTTGAGGTCGATTTGGGCCTCTTCGGCGGTGATCGTCAAACCCCGGTGTGTAATCGTCACTCCACCAGCCGAGTCGACAACTTTTCCCTCGACATCGCATCCGAGGTGCGCCTTTGATGAGATCGTGATAAACGATTCGTCAAACATCTCGGTGCCGGGAGCAAGGAAATCGACTCTGACGTTTCCGACCGCGCTGCCATTTATAACGACAGCCGAAACCATTGCGGCGCTCACCGTTACAGAGCTTTGAAGCCGAACGCGCGCCACACCGCCCGCCGTTCGAGCGGTGCGTTCGATTGTTCCTGAGGTGGAGGTAAAATCAACAACGGTTCCATCGGGAACGTAGTTGCCGGCAGGATCACGCACCTCTGCGGTGATTGTGGTCTGGCTTCGCCCGTCGGCCACAATGGCTTGTGGGTGAGCCTTCAGCCATAGCGTGTAATTAGCCGGCGCGGCTATCACCGGGAGGCCGGACGCCAATACCAGTAATGCCAATAGCAAAGAGAGTGCGCGCATTAGTATAATAATACACCCCAACCTGTATCGGGTCAACCGAATGCGAGTCGAGGCCGTTGCGTTAGACGCGATTCGGGATTTTTAGGACCCGGCCGTATCTTGACATGCTGCAAGGACCGCCAAGCTCTTCGCTATGTTTCGGACAGCGGAACTTTAGATATTTGCCGTTGCGCCTTAACTCGCGAATCAGACCGTTTGTAGTCGGGATACCGTATATCTTTGTGGCAATCAGGCTTTGCCACAACATCCGCACTGGATAGTGGTTTCGCCAACCCTTGCGCTCTGATTCTAACTTCGCCATTAGCGCATCATCCTCTAAAGTTGAAAGCACAAGTAAGAGCCGATGATTATCGTCACCCTTAGTAAAGAAATCCTCGAAGGTAAAAGCCTTCCCTGGTCGCAATAAGACACGAACTCCCCCAGTGCGGTGTTTGTCTGATAACAACCACTTCGACACCGGGATCAGGAGTTCATTACTATTTGGGGTAGTTTTTCAGCTTTTTTGCATTCTCAGTCTATCTCCACGCTCAACCATTGGGGTTTT
>JAAYKG010000109.1 GCA_012522555.1 Armatimonadota bacterium | reverse complement strand
TGTTGCTGTATCTGGCTTCGTTATCTTGGGAGGACCTGAGCTATGTGCTGCCGCTGACAGCCGGCGACTACGTGCTGATTACGGTGCTTGCTTTCTTTTTTCTCCACGAGCATGTGGATGTCCTGCGGTGGGTAGGCTCGGTTCTAGTGACCGCTGGAATCGTGCTGGTCGCCAGGAGCTAGCAATGGAAATAGCGATATCGCTGGCCTGCGCGATTTTATTCGGAGCAGTAGGAGACATATTGCTCAGCAGGGGTATGCGGCAAAATGGGGAGGTGGAAATACGCCGGTTGTCCGATTTGCCGCGAAATATCGGGATAATTGTCCGCACACCCTGCATAATATCAGGCATTATTTCTCTTATGTTCTATTTCTTTTCTTATCTGGCCGCTCTGGCCTACACAGACGTCAGCGTCGCGGCGCCGCTAACGGCGTTGAGTTACGTGCTGGTGACGATATTTGCAGCCGTTTGGATGCACGAAAGGGTAAATCCGGCGCGCTGGGCAGGAGTTGCGATCGTCACGCTCGGCGCGGTATGTGTGGGGTTGAGCAGCTAGGTTCGCAGCAGATCCTCATAATACAAAAACTGCTGCGCCCAGCCCGCCCGGCTGCCGTAACGATCCCGAAACATCTGGGCTATTGTGTAGTAAAGCCCAACAGTCATCGACTTTGTATCTATCTCCGGCAAAAACAATCTATGCGCAAGCTGGCGCACGTGCGTATCGACCGGCACTGATTCATCTTTGTCCAGCGCAAACAGGCACACACAATCGGCGATTTTGAGACCAACGCCGGTCAGCGTCGATAGCTGCTCGCGGGCCTGGTCATATGGAGCGTCTCTTAAAGAGTCCAACCAATTCGGCCCGTTCTCGAGAATCTGCCGGGCGGCAGACATGATGTTTTTGCCTCGAAAACCAAGTGAGCGAGATGCGGTGAGATCCGCATCGGCCAGTCTGCGGCAGTCCGGAAATGCATGGTAACAAACCCCATTTTCCTCGCAGATAAAATCGCCGTATCTGCCGGCCAGATCTTCTATTGCGGCGCTGATTCTGTTGATACTGTTCGCCGCGGAGCACATAAACGAAAACAGCGTTTCGGAAGGCTCCTGCCGAAGCAGCCGAAGCCCGTGAAATCGTTTTATTTGCTCTGCCAGATGCGTATCGCACTGGGAAAGATCGGCATATATGCTCCTAACGTCATCGCCCAGCCGAAGATAATCTTTTATCAACGAAGAATCGTCATCAGGATAGGTCTTCCAGTATAGAACGCCGTCTTCGACTCGCAGCCTGACGAGCCGATCCCCAACAACCCCCTGCCAAAACCCATCCTGTGTCCGCCGCCATCGAAAAGCCTGCCCGCAGGCCAGTGTAGTATCAAGCTCTAAGGGCTGCTCCTTGAGATCAATGCTATTCATAAAACTTAACCCGCGCATGCCACCACGACGCAAGATTATGCTTTCGCTTCGTCGCAGGCCGATTTTGCCCTTGCCACGTTGTCGTTCCACATCCCTATGAACTGTTTCAGGGTTGGCGCGACGTAAATCGTGTCCTCATACTCCGACGCGGCGACGCCGTCAGTGGAGTTGAAGACCTTCTCCCAATCCGGCCATATTCGCTTCAGTGTGTCATTTCTACTCGCCCAAATCTTTCCCGCTGTAGGAAAGCCGTCCGCGTCCATATCGCGGGGCAGAGTTTTCCAGTCATCTATTTCCAGCGGCATTACATCGAGATACATACGCTGTATATTGCCGAAGTCCGTAGAGAACGGCACATCAAGAAGCTCGGTATTTTGGAAGAAATTACGCTTGGATGCAGTCAGGATGCGCGGCCGCACCGACTCGTTTTGCAGCAGAACCGTGACGCGTTTTGTACACAAACTGCCCGCTCGGTCGATAGCATCCTCTTCGGCTTCGGGGTCGAACTCGATACCTTTTGAGCGGCACTCAGCGATGAAATCGGCATTGTTGATCGCCGGATCAGTCAGCTTTTTAATCGATGCAGGATTGAGATCAGAACCCACCCCATCGAGCAGCACGTGAACTCGATAATCGCGAATAGCATCATTAAATCGGCCGATCATGCTGGTCACAACCGACCCGCCCTCACCATCATCGACGGCCTCTCCGGTCCGCTTTTCGTAGTCTCGTATACCGTTTTCGGTAGCCATCGAGGCAGCATACATCTGCGGAACCTCGTAACTGAGAGTCACATTCGTGAACATCCGCTCCTTGACAGCGTCAGGAAATGCCTCGGAACGACCCGCATTGAAGCTTCGGATCGTATTCAACGCCGCCTGACCGGTGCAAGCTATCTTGAAATGATTGTTTGATTTGCCGATTCGTTTTGCTGCGGCCTGCATGTAGACAGGATCCGCGCCATCGAGCAATATGTCGTCGAACACTTTCACCCGGTCACATAAAATATCGTATATCTGCCCACCGGCATAAGTAAGTTTCTTTTCATCGGAGTGCCAATCGGGTCGTAGTTGGAACGCTACCCTGCCAAGCCCCCTCAGCAAGAATATCGACCTCAAGCCAAGCATCGCATCGACCACAACCCATTCTGTGAACTTAACCGCGCCCCAGTCCTCGGCCTCTCCTTTGGCAATCTGCTCACGAGCGATAATTTTGCGAACCTCATGCCACTTGTTCGGGAAGCTCAATACGTAATCTGTAGCTTCCTGCCCCCAGATGTTGCCCTTGCCGGACAGGTCATCTTCACCGAGCACTGCAATGGCGGGGTTTGTCGTCCCACCCAGACTCCCCATTCGGCGGCATCGGACTGCCTGCAGCCCGTAGTCATTGAAAAACTGGGTTCTGGTCTCACCCTGCTCGCGGGCGAAGTATAGATCCGGGTAGTACATTCCTTTCTGATAGAGCAAACAGAAGCACGAGATATAGTTGCCGGCGTTTGCGTATGGGTCGAGATTGTTTTCTTCCTGCCATTTGCGCGCCCATCCGGCAAAAAGATTATCGCCCTTGTTTGTCGCGGTATCTTCTAGTTTGATCTGCTCCAAGACTCGTTTCAACGCCTCAGGATCAATTTCAGACCATTTATGCACGAGATCAATTGCAGAGCCATAGATGATTCGCGTCGTCGGGGTGGCGAAGATCGCATCGCCGTGCAATCGACGAGCAGACAGATTATGATCCAGCTCAACCGGAGCAAGCAAAGACTCTGCGACTCCGAGCATGAACGAGATTATTCGCTCACGCAACCGGGGGCTGCTATCTTCGAACTTAGCATCCAATGCCCTGCCTATATCGGCAAAATCGACAGCAAAATCGTTAGGTGTGGTAAAAAACAACATCTTTTGGCGCGCAAGCTCGATATCCCAGCCCGGCATCATCCCTTCGGTTCTCTCATCAGCTTCCAAAACAAGGTTCAGTATCACTTCGGCGTTTGCGGATGGCATTTTATTCTCCTAAGTGTCTATTCATAACACGAAATTGGCAGAAAATATGGTGACGTATCTGTGATCCGAATAACCTGGACACAAACTCCCCACACGCCATATTGTAGTGCCACAGGAAAATGTCGTCAACCAAGTCGCAATATGTCTCGATCAACGGAAACAGTTTCGCTTGCACAAGCGTAACTAGAGAGGCGGGGTTGAAGCCTGATATTATTATAACCCCTGTTTGACTCAAAATCAGTCGCCGGTGACATCAACACAGCTTGACTCGTTGACTGAGAATGGTTGAAGTGTTAGTATCATGCCTGTGCGGGCGGAACTGAGAAGATCGGTCCGCGTTTTAGTTTTCGGAGGAAAAAGCTTGAGCATATACCGCAGATCGATCGTATGCATCGTGGCGTTTGCTTTCATTATTACAGCTCTTGGAACGGTGGCATTTGCCGCGTCGTGGCCGGAGCCTTCACCTGCAGACGTGAAAAATATCATGCCCGTATCGGAGGTTAAGCGTGGGATGCGCGGCTACGGCCTCACGGTATTCCACGGCACTAAGATCGAGAAGTTTGATGTGCTGGTTTTGGGTGTGTTAAAGAACATGAACACCGGTCGTGACCTGATAATGGTTCGCGTCGGGGGCGGGATTATATCCAGCCGGGGCACCGGGATCATCGGCGGCATGAGCGGAAGCCCTGTCTATATTAGCGGCAAACTCATAGGAGCCATCAGCTACGGAGCGACTTTCGCCAAAGAACCGGTCGGTATGGTGACGCCGATAGCCGACATGCTCGAAGCCTGGGACTCGAACCTGCCCAAGCACGCCACCGGATATTCCAGTGCGCAGTCTCTGCCTGAGCCGCTGACAATTGACGGCGCGACGGTCAATAAAGTCGAGATCGACCCTGACGGTAGAAACCCGCGCGGAATAGACGAGGGCACATTATATATGCGGCCTCTGATGACCACGATGATGGTGAGCGGTATGTCGCAGCGCGGGATCGACAAACTTGCCGACATCCTCAAGCCATTCAATATTCGACCCATGGCCGGGCCAGGCGGCGCTTCCGATCCGGATGCGGAAATTGACTCCAGCCTGAAACCAGGATCGGCGGTCGGGATGTCGCTGGCATCGGGTGACGTCGACCTTACCGGCATCGGCACGGTGACTTATAACCGGGGCGGCAGGATTCTGGCATTCGGCCACCCAATGTTGGGTATCGGCGCAGTGGATGCGCCCATGACCACAGCTTATATTACGGATGTGCTATCGAGCTATTATTCTTCCAATAAAATGGGGGCGTCCATCAAGACAGTGGGGCGAATTTTTCAAGACAGGCCCTGGTGTATCGCCGGAGCGCTGGGAGCCTCGCCAAAGATGATCCCTGTGACTATCAATATTAAAGATGAGGCATTCAAGCGCGACCGGGTTTATCAGATCAAAGTGATCAACCACCCGCTGCTTGCCCCGCGTTTGATAGCTCTTGTGACTAATGAAGCGATTTATAACATCCACCCCACCCCCGGCGACGCTACGGCGGAGGTGAGCTATGATGTGATAGCCGATCAGGTCGGCAAAATATCGCGATCCAATGTGTTTTTCGACCCGGCATCTGTGGATTTGCAGACTACGATGGACATTTCTTCGCTGCTGCAGCTTCTTAGTGCCAATAGGTTCCAGCCGCTGGATGTGCACTCGGTAAACCTGCGAGTGAAAATATGGGATAAGCGCAACACCGCCACTATTGACCGAATATTCGTAAAAAAGAGCGAGTTCGAGCCGGGCGAAACGGTGGACGTGGGAGTGGTGATGCGGCCGTATAAGGCTGAGCGCATTACTAAGAATTACAAGGTAAAGATTCCCGCGACTGCGGCGGATGGAAAGATTATCCTCACGGTGCGCGGAGGGGCAACACCGGCAGGCATGATTATGGGTTCGTCCGCGGCTGTTCTGGCTCCCTCTGATGATGACGACGACACGCCGGTTTCTTCGATTATGATGCCTGGCGCTCCGGGCTTGGCGACGGCCGACAACGTCCGGCAGCTCGTGTCGAAGTTTCTTGAGCGCGAGAAGAACAATGAAATTGTGCTGCAATTGCTGATGCGAGGCACCGCGATGAACATCGCCGGAGAAAAGCTCGCCGGCCTGCCCAGCCCTATTGCGGATGTAATGAGATCGTCGCGCAACTCCGGCCTGAAAACTGAACGAGAAGAGGTCAAAGAAGTCTATCCCGACGATGCCATTATTTACGGCACTGCCAGATTGATGATAGATGTCAAAAAGAAGAGGCTCAAAGAAGGCAAGCCGGCGGCAAAACCGGATTCACCCAGCATCACAATCGACTCAAGTTCGGACACATCGTCATCGTTGGGCGGCACGGATTCTATGGATCTTGACTTGATGGATTTCGACAGCGGCGGCCTGGTCGCGCGGGACGACGATGATACGACTTTGAAAATCGATGATTTGGATGCAAAAGAATCAGCGAGTCCGGATGATTCTACGCCCACGACACTGACGGATAGCTCCAAAAAGGATTCGGAATCTGCTGCAGCATCTGAATCCGAGAAATAGTCTGCCTCGCCACAATCCAATGTGAAAACCGTGGTAAGGCAGTCGCAGACCTGGTCACAGAACCTGCAATCCGATTTTGCGATGGGGACATTTGCAGGAGTATCGGCCTCCAGCGAGAACAAACTGGAACTAGCCCCCACTCTGAAACTGCTTGCTGAGACACCCGAGCAATTCGTCTGGTGCGTCGCCTCGGCTAAAGACGGCGTATATGCAGGGACAGGTAACTCGGGTCGGATCTATAAGATCAGCCGCTCGGGAGAGAGCAAGATTTTTTATGAGACCGGGGAACTTGAGGTCCATTCCATAGCAATCGATCCGTCGGGCAATGTCTATGCGGGCACTGCGCCGAACGGCAGGATATTTAAGATCAGCCCGGATGGAACCGGCAAAATGATCTTCAAGACGGCCGAAAAATACGTCCTTGCGCTTGCGCTGGACCCAGAGAACAATCTCTATGCGGGGGTCGGGGACGCCGGCGTAGTATATCGAGTCCGGCCTGATGGTTTCGGGGCGCCATTTGCGACGATGAACGAACAGCAGGTGCTGAGCCTGCACTGGGACCCTCACGGGTCATTGTTGATCGGCACCGGGATAAACGGGATAGTCTACAGGGCGAACAAAAATGGCGGCGTCCAGCCTATATTCGACGCTGCGGAGAGTTCGATCACTTCGGTCGTGGCCGATGGTGACGGAAATGTATACGCGGGAACCGCTCCGAAGGGAATCATTTATAAGATCACCCCCGACGGTCGGGCGAAGTCAGTATATTCCAAAGCCAATCGAGTATTGTCGATGATCAGCGACTCGCGCAATAACATATATGCCGTATCGGATAACACGCTTGTGAAGATAACGCCCGACGAAAGAGTGGTTCAGCTCGATTCCTCGCGCGACAAAGTCACCTATTTGTCGCTGGCGCTGAACGAAGAGACCGATGAGTTATATGCGGGCACCGGCAACATTGGCTCGGTGTATGTAAGCAAGTGCTGCGACATAAAGGGCAGTTATGAGTCTGCGGTTCATGATGCGAAGATGATAT
>JAAYKG010000108.1 GCA_012522555.1 Armatimonadota bacterium | reverse complement strand
GTGCTATTGGCTCAGACACTGCCGGGGGTGCCGGTTATAGTAGGAAAAGACCGTCGAAGAAGCGGCAAGCTAGCTTTGAAACATTTTGAACCAGACGTTATTGTGCTGGATGATGGTTTGCAGTATTGGCAGCTCAGTCGGGATATTGACGTAGTTATACTGGATGCGGCCAAGCCATTTGGAAGCGGCTGCCTGATGCCGATGGGAGACCTGCGCGAGCCGGTGGGCGGTCTGCGAAGAGCTGAAATAGTCCTGTTAAATGGGGTGGGGAGCGCTCAAAACTCAGCTTTGATTGCGCGTGTCCACGAGTTGGCTCCAAAGGCTCGAATATTTGGTTGCGTGCGTGAGCCGATGTGTTTCAAAAACGCATCCACCGGGCAAACGCTTGGTTTGGATTGGATCAAAAGTCGCAAAGTGCTCGCTTTTTGCGGGATCGGCAAACCCTGGTCATTTATCGAGTCACTCGAGTCGATGCGTGCCTCAGTCGAAGCCAGCATCGTTTTCAGCGATCATTATAAACTCACGAATCGCGACATCACGCGTATAATAGATGAGGCTGAGGCCCACGGGGTGGACGCGATCATCGCGACAGAAAAAGACATTGCAAGATTGGCCAACCCGCAGGTTTTGCCGAATCTGTATTCGCTTTCCATAAGACTTCATATTGAGGACAGTCCGCAACTTGCGCAGCACATCACAAACAGGATCAACGGATAGAATACGTCGCTTGCCGTTCAAAAAACGCATTATTAAGCTGATCGGGCGCGCTACGTTTTGGTGGATGAGCACGTCGTCACGCCTGTGGCGGCCCTGGTCAGTCCGGGTGGTTGGCAATTTGCTTGGTATTGTGTTCTATTACGCATCAGCTCGTTATCGTAATGTTGCGCTGAAGAATCTTCGAAGTGTATACGGACAAGAGATGGGTGAGGTGCAAATCAGAGCTCTTGCCAAACGAGTATTCAAGCACTTCACGCGCGGCGCAATCGAGTTCTTCTTTGTATTATCGCTCAATAGCAAACAAATCAATGAGTTGGTCGATGTCAGTGGATGCGAGCACCTCGACTCGGCGCTTTCAGAGGGCAACGGCTGCATCGTGATAACCGCACATTACGGCAACTGGGAGCTGCTGGCTCGCAAACTTGCACTGTTTGGTTATAAAATCAATGTTATAGCGCGCGACAGCGATGATCCGGGGATGACCGGCATAACTGCGCAGATTCGAGAAAGCGGCGGCTATCGCGTCTTCGATAAGGATCGCTCTTTGATCGGAGCCATGCGTGCGCTGCGGCGTAACGAAGTGTTGGGAATTCTGCCGGATCAGCACGATTCACAAGGAATCTTTGTCGACTTCTTCTCTCGCCCGGCCGCCACCGCCACCGGCCCTGCGACTTTTGCCCTTAAGTCATCTGCGCCGCTTGTGCCCGTCTTTGCTTCACGAACAGCCGACGGCAGATATAACGCTGTAGTATATCCCAGAATCGATTTCAATCCGAGTGGGAATATCGAAAAAGATACAAAAGAACTTACGAGCCTGATTAATATCGCCATCGAGCAAGCCATTCGGCTGCAGCCCGATCAATGGCTGTGGTTCCACAACAGATGGAAATCATCGGCGCCCGCGGAGGTCAACAGCAGTGGTCAATGAACCACCTAAACGTATATTGGTCGTCAAACTCAGCGCAATAGGGGACGTGCTTATGGCAACTCCCGCCGCCAAAGCGTTGCGGGCGGCTTTTCCGGAGAGCTACATTGCCTGGGTGGTGGAGCGAAAATCCGCCGATGTGGTGCTCGGGAATCCGTATCTGGATGAAGTGGTGCTGTGGGATCGGCACAAAAGTGGAAACCGAATTATTGACGCTGCACGATTGGGCCACAGCCTTTTGGATCTCAGAAGCGACCTCAAAGCTAGACGATTTGATGTCTGTGTTGATCTCCAGGGGCTGTTGCGAAGTGCCCTCGTCAGCCTCGCATCCGGAGCAAAGCGTCGAATCGGGTTCTCTGACGCGGCCGAGAGAAGCACTATATTCTACACAGAAAAACACCAGCCGCAATCCAAAGGAATGAATGCCCAACAACGCAATCTCGACTTGCTGAAACCTTTAGGTGTCAATTCAACCGATACCGCCATGCATATGCCGGTTGGCGAAGAGGACAGGGGTTTTGCGAGGCGGTTTTTCGAAGAATCCGGGTTGATCGGCAGCAAGGTAGTCGCTTTTTGCGTTGCGACCACTTGGGCAAACAAGCATTGGACTCCTGAGGGGTGGGTTGGTGTGGCCGACTTGATCTGGCATAAATATGGCGCCCGTACTCTTATTCTGGGTTCCAAAGCTGATATTCCACTTGTGCGCAGCATTGCCGATGCCGCTATATCAAACCCAATTGTCAGCGCCGGTCTTACGACACTGAAACAAGCAGGCGCTCTCATGGAAAAAAGCGACGCGGTGATCGGAGTGGATACGGGCCTGCTGCATATGTCCGTGGCGTTGGATCGTCCATCCATAGGCCTGTTTGGAGCCAGCGAATGGCGATGTTTTCAAAAAAAGGACAATTTCATTTGGGTGGCAAAAGATTATCCGTGCAGTCCGTGCCGCAGACATCCCACTTGCAGCAACGTCGACTGCATGCGAGCCATAACTCCCGATGATGTCGAAGCCGCCGTTCGGCCGTGGTTGGAGTGATTTACGATGAGAATAATGTGTTTTCATCTCAATCAAATCGGCGACCTGATTTTTTCGCTGCCGGCTCTAAAATGCATTCGGGATAGTTTCCCTGAAGCTCGATTGATAAGTGTTGTGCGCCCCGTGTTAAGAGAGATTCTGGAAAGCAGCGGGCTGGCGCACTCAATTGTGTTAAGGAACACTGCGAAAAACTATAACACAGTTGGACTTATCATGTCCCTTTCAGCGATAAAGCCCGATCTGGCTGTTGTCTTTTCGCAGAGTGCGACTTGTGCCCTTTTGGCTTATTTAAGCGGTGCTCCGAGGCGCCTGGGGTTTGAAGGCTCTTCAATGGCCTTTTTGCTTAACACCAGAGTCCGTTTCCATCATCCGCCCTCGACGACGAACAATTTGCGCTTGGTCGAAGCTGCTGGAGCCAGGATCACATGCAACAGCTATGCAGGGCTTGTTCAAGCGGGGGACCGGCAAACAGACCAGGCCGATCGATTGTTACGAAGTGTCGGAATCGAGCCGGGCGAACCTGTCACTGTATTAGCGCCGGCAACGTCCGGAAACCGCAGCATTAAGGAATGGACAGACGAGGGTTTTGCAGTTGTAGGACAAAATTTAGCATCCCGAGGGCTGCGTCCGGTGATATTGGGTTCAAACTCGCATTCGAATATCACTGCACATTCCAACACCATTGTTGATCTGCAAGGCAGAACAAATATCAGCGAAGTGATTGGAATCCTGGCGAGGTCGAGTTTGCTCGTAGGCGTCGATTCCGGCCTGCTGCATCTGGCAGGCGCGATTGGCATTCCCGTTATAGGGCTGTACGGCCCATCCAATCACAACATCACAGGCCCTCAAGGAGAGGGCCACATCGTTTTGACTTCCGGCGCCGATTGCAGCCCATGCGTCAAAACGCAGTGCAGCATCGGGCGAAAATGTATGATCGACGTCACACCGCAGAGCGTGATCGCCGCCGTCGATTCCTTTCTTGACGGCTTATAGTTTATAGGAGGAGGGAAGTTCAAGTGGGAGCCTTTAGGACACTTCACGTGGACGCGGAAGTCTCTTGGGGAGGAGGCGAACGTCAGGTCGCGGGCCTGTGCTCGCATCTTCAAGAGCGTGGTCATGAGGTAAAGCTCATTTGCAGACCAGCTTCCAAGCTCCGGGAATGGGCGACAGCGAAAGGTATCGAATCGTGCCCTGCGGAAATGAAGTCGACTTTTGTGTTGAGTTCGATTTTGAAACTGCGATCGATAATAGCGCGAGAGCGGCCTGATATTTTGCACCTGCACACTTCACGCGCCCACGTGTTAGGCTCCATGGCCGGCAAATTGGCCGGGGTAAGAACAATCATAGCAACACGACGAATGGACGACCCGATAAAGATGTTGTGGCCTAACACGGGTGCATATGGGGCTTGGACAACTGCTATTGTCGCGATTTCCGAGGCTGTTCGAGATGTGCTGATTAGCTGTGGGGTTGACCCTTCGAAGATAAGATTGATCCCCAGTGGCGCAGATATTTCACAATTTGTGAGTGCTTGTGCCGATCAATCCGTCAGGGCAGAGCTCGGCGGATCGGCACCCCGTCGCTTAATCTGCACCGCTGCGTCTTTGAGTGTGCGAAAAGGCGTTCGATATCTGCTGGAGGCCGCCGCACTCCTTAAAGATTCTACGACTCAGTTTCGTGTAATTTTAGCCGGTGAAGGTGATCAGCGCGCCGAACTGGAGCAAATGACGAAGCGGCTGGGAATTGATTGCATGTTTTTGGGTTTCTATCCTGACATGGCTAGGCTGCTGGCAAATATTGACATATTCGTGATGCCTTCTTTGAGTGAAGGTCTGGGGGTTGCGGTTCTTGAGGCGATGGCAGCGGGAAAGCCTGTAGTTGCAAGCGCTGTGGGAGGTCTCAAAGAATCTGTGCTGGGTGGTAAAACCGGTTTTTTGGTTCCACCTGCAGATCCGCAGTCTTTGGCGGATGCTATAAAGAAATTATTGGTTACTCCAACTTTAGCTGAACAATTTGGCGCAGCCGGACGGGCAAGAGTGAGAGAAAACTATAGTCTAAAGAACATGGCGCTCGCAAATGAGTCGCTGTATCATGAGCTTGTGAAACGATGAAGATATCCGCGGTCGTAATGACTCTTAATGAAGAATCAAATATTGATCGCTGCCTATCGTCGCTCGCGTTCGCTGATGAGATAGTTGTCTTGGATTCGTTTAGCACGGATCGAACGGTCGAGATAGCCCGCAATTATACAAATAAAGTAGCCCAACAAGAGTTCAAGTCGTCTTCAGAGCAGAGATTGGCAGCTACTGAAATGACAACCAATGAATGGCTGCTGTTTGTGGATGCCGATGAGGTCGTTACTGTCGCGCTGGCTGAGGAGATTTGCCAAGCCGTAAAAAGTGAGAAGTATGCGGCATACAGACTTCCGCGCCTCACATATTTTTTGGGCAAGCCGATTCGGGGCTGCGGATGGTATCCTGATCCTGTCGTTCGTTTAATGCGCAAATCGAAAGCCCAGTGGTCGTTCAGATTGGTCCACGAGTCAGCAGAGATAGATGGTCGAGTGGGGGATTTATCAGAAAATCTGCTTCACTATTCGTTCAAGGACCTGGAATCTATCGTGCGCAAAACGCACACATATGCGCGTTTATCTGCACAACAAAAGGTCTTAGAGGGAAAAGATTTTCAGTTATACCGTCTGGTGTTTGGTCCTGTAAGTACATTTATAAAAAAATACGTTTTGCAGCAAGGCTATAGAGACGGCGTCAGAGGGCTGATTATCAGCGGTTTTTGTTCCGTCGGCTCGTTTATGCGCTATGCGATGCTG
>JAAYKG010000107.1 GCA_012522555.1 Armatimonadota bacterium | reverse complement strand
TGCAGGGTTGGGTGCAGCGGGTGCGAGACCACGGCGGGCTGATCTTTATTGATCTGCGCGACAGGGTTGGGGTTGTGCAGTGCGTCTGCGATCCTCACGCGGCCCCGGATGTCTTCAAGCTTGCCGAGACTGTTCGGGGTGAATTTGTTCTCGAGATAGAAGGTCAAGTATCCGAAAGGCCCGAAGGCACACAGAACCCGAACCTTGCCACCGGCCAAGTCGAGGTTCAAGCAGGCCGCATCGAGATTCTCAACACCTCCAACACTCCGCCGTTCCCGATAGAAGATGGAATCGCGACCGATGAGATGGTTCGGCTGAAGTATCGATATCTCGATCTCCGGCGGCCTGAGATGCAGCACAAGCTGTTTTTGCGATCAAAAGTCATCAAATTGATCCGTGATTATATGGACGAGCATGGTTTCGTCGAGGTGGAGACCCCTATACTCATCAAGAGCACCCCTGAAGGCGCCAGGGATTACCTGGTTCCAGCCAGGCTATACCCGGGCAATTTCTACGCACTGCCGCAAAGCCCACAGCAGCTAAAGCAGCTTTTGATGGTTTCAGGATTCGACCGTTATTATCAGATAGCCAAGTGTTTTCGCGACGAGGACCCTCGCGCGGATCGTCAGCCGGAGTTTACCCAGCTCGACCTGGAGATGTCTTTTGTCAAACAGGATGATATTTTTAATCTTATAGACCCGCTTTTCGAGTCTATAGTTGAACAACTTTCCGACAAGAAGTTGCACACCAAACCCTTTCCGCGGATGACCCATGCGGAGGCTATGCGCAGGTTCGGGATCGACAAACCAGACCTGCGATTCGGAATGGAGCTATATGATCTAACCGATATCGCCAACGCGACCGGTTTCAAAGTCTTCCAGGCGGCCCAGCAGGTAAAAGGCATTTGCGCGGAGGGGTGTGCGGGCTATTCGCGTGGGCAGATCGACCAAATAACCGATCTCGCAAAGAAGTTCGGCGCTAAAGGCCTCGTGACAATCGCCCTCACCGAAGATGGGATCAAGTCTCCGATTGCCAAATTCCTCAAAGATGATGAGGTGGCGGCTATAATCGAACGGGCTGGCGCAAAGACCGGGGATTTGCTTATGATAGTGGCTGATGTGCCTAAGTTAGTGGCTCAATCTTTGGCAAACTTGCGCAATGAGATGGGGGATCGGCTGGGTCTGCGCGATGAAAACGTTATCGCATTTGGGTGGGTGACCGATTTTCCGCTATTCAAATGGGATGAAGACAATCAGCGATGGGACGCGGAGCATCATCCCTTTACTATGCCCCGAGAAGAGGATCTTGAACTGCTCGACACAGACCCGGGCAAGGCGCTTTCGCAGGCTTATGATTTCGTCTGCAACGGCCACGAACTCGCCAGCGGCAGCATCCGAATCCACCGCCGGGATATACAAAACAAGGTCTTTCAGTTGCTCAACATCGCCGATGACGAGATCGAAGCTCGTTTTGGCCATATGCTCAGCGCGTTCGAGTATGGAGCGCCTCCGCACGGCGGGATAGCCCCCGGCATCGACCGGCTTATTATGCTTTTGACCAACGACGACAATATCCGACAGGTGATGGCGTTTCCAAAGACGGCCAGCGGCATCGATCCGATGACAGATGCTCCCGCACCGGTCGACGATGCCCAACTCAAAGAGTTGCATATAAAAATCGTCGATGCATAAAAGCCATGCCGGGAGATGTGCCGAGTCGAATCACGACGGCATAGCTTGACACTATGTTATGCCTTACCTACAATCTAGCCTATGCTGGATCTATTTGGAGATAGCAGTTCGCAGGATCGTTCCGGCCAGCCGTTAGCCGCACGAATGCGGCCACGGACGCTGGATGAATTCGTCGGCCAGGAGCAGATAATCGGGCCGGGCACGGTTTTGCGCACGTCCATAGAAAACGACGATCTGACCTCTATGATCTTCTGGGGGCCAGCCGGATGCGGCAAAAGCACCCTTGCAGCGGTGATCGCCGAGCGCACGGCGTGCAACTTCGAGAACTTCAGCGCCGTCACATCCGGTGTACCGGAGATGCGCAAAGTGATCCAGCACGCCAAGGACCTGCGCAAGATGACCGGCCAAAAGACGATATTATTCGTCGACGAAATCCACCGCTTCAACAAAGCCCAGCAGGATGCGCTCTTGCCCCACGTCGAGGACGGCACGGTTATTTTGATCGGCGCTACCACCGAAAATCCGTATTTCGAGGTCAATTCCCCGCTGTTGTCGCGCGCTCGCATATTCAGGTTTGAGCCGCTGACCAATTCGCAGGTTGTCGGGATCGTTCGGCGCGCCCTTACCGACGAACGCGGGTTTGGGGCTGAAAACATCAGCATCGACGATGACGCGATTCACCACATAGTGGATGTGGCTCAGGGGGATGCTCGGAACGCGTTGAGTGCGTTGGAGTTGGCTGTTAAGGCCGCGCCGGTGGATGAAACTCAGCAAAAGATAGTAAATTTGCAGATTGCCGAGCAAGCTGTTCAAAAACGCGTTTTGAAATACGATAAAAACGGGGACGAACACTACGATACTATCTCGGCATTCATCAAGTCAATGAGAGGCTCCGACCCGGACGCTGCGGTGTATTGGCTGGCGAGAATGCTGGCGGCCGGAGAGGATCCAAAATTCATTGCACGCAGGATTGTGATTCAAGCGGCCGAGGATGTGGGTAATGCTGATCCAATGGCGCTTGTAGTGGCAACGGCGGCAGCTCAGGCGGTTCAATTTGTGGGGCTGCCCGAAGCGCAGATACCGCTGGCGCAAGCTGCGATTTATCTTGCCTGCGCACCGAAAAGCAACGCGAGTTATGTCGCCATAAACCGGGCTAATGCCGATGTCGCGCACAGAAAGGCTCCGCCTGTCCCGAAACATCTGCGCGATAAGAGTTATAAAGGCGCCAAGGAGCTTGGGCACGGGGAGGGCTATCTTTACCCACACAGCTTTTCGGAAAATTATATTGAACAGGAATACCTGCCGCCGGACGCGAAAAGCGGGGTATACTATGAGCCTACCGAGCACGGGCACGAGGCAAAGTTCAAGCACAGGCTGGAACGGTTGCGCTCTAAGAAGGAACTCGGCGGCCAAATCGAGAAGCAATCACAGCGGGACGAGTGAGATTATCTGCGGCATTATGGCTTGTTTTTTGGATGGATGGGTAATCTTGCCAGGATGATATTGCTAAATTATTCCAACGGGGAGGATTCGTAATGAACGACAGTTCCAACGAAAAAAATGTAACATTGAATTTCCTTGCGGGCCTGGGTGTCGGAGCGCTAGTAGGTGCAGTTGCGGCTCTGCTGCTCGCCCCTAAATCGGGCGCGGAGACTCGAGAAGATATCAAATGCGCCGCAGATGATCTCAAACAAAAAGCCGAGAAGGCTGTGCACGATCTGTCCGAGTCCGGTGAGGACCTCTTGAAGAAGAGCAAAGAGATAGTCGAGGCGACCAAGGCCAAAGTGCAGCAGGCAATCGACGCTGGTAAGCAGGCCATATCGTCCCAGGTTGAGGGGTGCGAGCAGTTGGTGGAAGAGGAGAGCGAGTGCTGATTCGCCCAGTGTTGATGCTCCAATTCTCGACTCCGACCGGCCTGGATGTAGCAAACGTGTTTGCAGAATGAGGTGACTACAAGGTGAACTTTAAGATGGAAACACATTCAATAGAAAGCGAGCCGCCTGTTATCGAGTTGGAAGGGGAGGTCGACGTCTATACCGCCCCGCAGCTCAAACAACAGATGATCAATTTGCTGGAAAGCGGCGCAAAAGAACTCATTGTGGACCTGACAAAGGTAGATTATCTGGATAGCACCGCCCTGGGAGTCCTCATTGGCGGACTGAAACGTATGCGCGAGAGGGAGGGCAATATGGTGCTGGTTTGCCCTAGCCCGCGCATCCTGCGCGTCTTCGAAATCACTGGTTTGGATAAGATATTCGAGATATATCATTCATTGGAAGACGCCAACGAGTCCATGGGAAAGGAGAGCGGTTAGCGTGGCCAATAATCAATGCTCGGCGTGCGTGGACCTCAAGTTCCCGTGCAGACCGGAGTATGTTGGGGTCGCCCGCCTTGCAATTCTTGGCGTGGCTAGTCGTATGAGGTTTTCTTACGATGATGTCGAGGATATTCGTCTTGCAGTAGGGGAAGCCTGCACTACGTCTGTGGAGTGGGCCGAACGAAACGGTAAAGCCGATACCGACATCATGCTGCACAGCGAGATAGGCGAAGACAGTCTTGTCATCGACATATTCGATCAAGCGGGCGAGCGAAAAGACGATGGGCGAGAAAATGAATCGGATCAGGAACCGGAGAACATCGGCGCTCTGCTGATAACGCTGCTTGTAGATGAGGTTGAGGTCGTGCCGCACGACGAGGGCACACACGTTCGGATGGTCAAGCATGCGCGACAGCGATAGCGGCCGGGCAAAAAAGAGCGCCGGCTACGCCGAGTGGGCAAACGAAGACACCGAGACACTGTTCAAACGATATATCGAAACAAGGGACCGTAAAATACGCGATCATCTTGTCGTGATGCATCAGAACCTTGTCAGGTTTCTGGCCGGCAAATTCGCCAATCGAGGGGAACCTCTGGAGGATCTGGTTCAGGTCGGTGTGATCGGGCTTATCAACGCCATCGATCGATTCGATCCGGACAGGGGCACGAAATTCTCCACCTATGCCACCCCTACTATCGTCGGCGAAATACGCCGCCATTTCAGAGATAAAGCATGGAGCTTGAAGGTTCCCAGGCGACTGCAGGAGCTTAATCTGGCCGCAAGTAAGGCTGCGGATGAACTCAGCCAGAGGCTCGGGCACCCGCCGAGCATTCAGGAAATCGCAGCCGAAGTCAATGCGTCAGAGGAAGAGACTCTCGAAGCCATCGAATTGGGCAACGCCTATGACACGGTATCCTTAGATAGCAAACTATCATACGAAGGCGAATCGGCGCCGTTGACCCTAGCGGAATTTATCGGCGAGCTTGATGAGTCGCTTCAAAACATCGAGACATATGGAGATCTGAAGCAAGCGATGGATAGTCTTGAGCCTCGCGAGAAGGCGATAATCTATTATCGATTTTTCCGGGATATGTCGCAGACCGAGGTTGCAAAACGACTCAATATCTCTCAAATGCACGTGTCGAGGCTGCAGCAAAAGGCCGTTAAGCGATTAAAAGAGTTGCTCAGCGCCTGAGGCTATTTTATATACACGCGCGGGATGAGCGGGTTGGTGGGAATCCGAAGTGCAGGAACCGTGACTTCGTCGCCGACCTTGACATTTTCCAGGTCGGTCACGTCGAGAATGGTCATTTGCATTGCCACTCGGCCGATAACAGGCGCTCGGCTTCCACCAACCTCCACACTTAGTCGCCGACAAGCCCGTTTTAGCGCGAATCTGATCATATTTTGTCGATAGATCTGCCCTTCCGACACCATTGTAAACCCATCAGAATAACCGAGTGGAATTATTGCGGCTCGCGTGTCACGCTGGGTTCGGAAGTCGCCTTCGTAGCCGATACTGCTCCCCTTCGGCAGATCACGAACCTGACATATCCTCGCCTTGAGCTTCCATGCCGACCTCAGATCGAGGGAGCGCGGAACAAAAGCCGAGGGGTATTGGCCATACAAAATCGTCCCCGGCCGAATTATATCCAGGTGTGATTCCGGCAATCGCAGAATCGCTGCGCTGTTGGCCGCGGATGCTAGCCCGCAGTCTACACTCGATTTGGGCAGCGAATCTAAAACCCTTCGGAATGTCTTGAGTTGGCGTCTCGTATTTGCCAGGTTGTGCTGCATCGCCGAGGCAAAATGCGTATAAACCCCTGCGATGGTGACTTTCGGCAGGGCTGCGGTTCTCTCGATCAGGCTCAATGCTTTATCAGGAAGCGCCCCCAATCGGTTCATTTCGGTATCGACTTTTATCCATATTCTGGCAGTCTTGTCGATCGCTTGAGCTGCGTCAGAAATCGTTTCTGCAAGCGTGATGTCGCACACTGTCATATCAAGGTCGGCTTCAATTGCCCCTTGGGCGTTGTCTGGTTGAACAGGAGCAAAAAGCAAAACCGGGCAATTGATTCCGGCCTGACGGAGCGGCAATGCTTCCTCGATTCGCGTCACAGCGACCATATCCGCGCCGGCTTCCACGAATGCTCGCGCAGGTTCGATCAGCCCATGCCCGAACCCGTTGCCTTTTACCACAGCCATTATACGAGTAGAGCTTGGCACGACGCTGCGAACCTGAGCAAAGTTGTGTTGAAGCGCCGCTAAATCGACTTCAACCCAGACATCATGAACCATTACATATCACCGGTGGCAGCCTGAGTCTTCGCTCGACTGCGTGCCTTCAAAATCTTCGACACCCACGGCCTGGCCACCGACCAAAGCCAATAGAAGCTTGGCGACAACACGAGATCATATTCGCCGATATACTCGACAAATCTCGGGTTAAACCCTTCTTTGAACCGATTCAACCCGGCCAACGGATCATTTTCAACAGGCTGTTTGCGCGGACTGACTCCCCGAAAATCGTACCACTTGCAGCCCTCATCGTGCGCCCACTGAATCAATTCCCACTGCATCAAATGGTTCGGCATCACGTTTCTGTGCTCATTCGACGACGCGCCATACGTATACATCGCCTTATCGCCGAACAAATAAGCGATCGCACCTGCAACAGGCTTGTCTTGATAATAAGTCAGCGCCAATCGCATGAATCCGGCAGGGACCAACACATCCCACATGTCCTCGAAATACTGCAAACTGCGCACCAGAAACCCGTCTCGCTGCGCCGTTTCTCTCAAAATATTATAAAATGTGGGGAGATCGTCCCGAGTGCAATCCAGGCTCACCGTCACCCCTCTGCGATTCGCAAGTCGGATATTATAACGCCATTTTTCTTTGAATGAAGCCATCACCTCGTCGATCGGTTTATCCAGATCGAGTTGCATCACACACTTCGGCTGGGTTCCCCCAAATCCTTCGGCGCTCAGTCGATTGAACCCGGCCGAGCGCAGATTGGCCTCACTCAAATCGTCTTCTATCGGCACCGGCGGATCGATTTTGAGCAAAATCGCCCCTTCACTCAAGGCTGTCTTTTTTAGAAACTCCGTAAACTCACGAACGAGCTGGCCGTTTTGGGTGTCCAGCACAGGGCCGCGCGGAGCATACATAATGCATCGATTGGTTTTCGGGATGATGCGCTTCAGCATTGACGTCGCGGCGATGATCTCGCCACTCGACTCCGCAACCACTCGGATCGGTTTCCATCCGCCTCGCGCCTTGAGGTCTCCCCATTCATACGACTGAAGCAAATCGCCCGTCGCAAAACGGGCGATATATTCGTTAAATCGCTGTCTATCTTGTTCAGAGGCAACTCGGATATCCATATCAATCGCCTGATTCTAACACCGGCGCCGGGGCCTGTCAACTTGACACAAAAGCCTGCACAGCTTACCATACCCTATGTATTTATGGCGTGGAGATCGATTTCCATTCGACGTCGGTGTAAATACTCGAGATACCCGGACAGGAAGGTTTGGTTATGCTGTTTGGCCCCAGGCTGGGCGGCATTGATCACTACTGTTAAGGAGTAGATTATGGCACTACGCAAGTCGTTGCTAGCCGCGATTTGTATTTTTGCGCTGCTGATCGGATTATGCGTATCTGTCGGGGCGGATGAGTTGAGGGGTGCGTGGGTGACCTCTTGGACTCGCGGCTTTTTTACCCCGCAAGAAATTGACGCTACTGTTTCTGCCGCCAAGAAAGCCGGCATAAACGCCCTGTTCATAGAGGTGCGCAAGTTCGCCGATGCGTATTATGATTCCAAGATTGAGCCACGCGGCGACGGTATGGCCCCCGATTTCGATGCTCTGGCATATACGCTCAAGAAAGCTCACGCCGAGGGAATACAGGTCCACGCGTGGGTTGTTGTCTACAGAGCATGGTGCGGAGCAAAAACCGGCCCAAAAGACCCTAAACATATCATCAATAAGCATCCGGATTGGGTTTTGCTGAGCAAAGACGGCAAAAACTGGGCGGGAGAAGGCATCTACCTGGATCCGGGTGTACCAGCGGCAAGGGAATATATAGTTTCCGTGTTCGAAGATATCGCAAAACGATACAATGTGGATGGGATCCACTACGACTATGTTCGTTATCCCGGCAACCAGTGGGGATACTCTGACGCGGCCTTAAAGCAATACTATGCGGATACCGGAGCCAAGGCCAAGCCTGCTGTCGACGACCCCAAGTGGCTGCAATGGAAGCGCGATCAGGTTACGGCTCTTGTCAAGCTGTCCAAAGAAAAGATCAAAGCTGCCAACCCTAAAATTGCCATATCCGCCGCCACTATCTGTTGGGGCGGCGTTCCCAACGACTTTACTAAAACCAGCCCGTATGTTTCGGTGTCACAGGACTGGAGGATGTGGATGGAAAAAGGCCTGATTGACATCAACATCCCTATGAATTACAAAACTGAAGACAAATACGGCAAGGCATTTCGACTTTGGGCTGACGCGGCAGGCAAGTGGAGCGCAGGTGGACTAGTTTATCAGGGGCTTGGAGCGGAATATCAAAGCCCGGAAAATATCGTCACCCAGATCAAATACTGCCGCAGCATAGGTCAGAAAGGCTTTTTGCTCTTCTCTTTCAATCAGGGCAAACGGCGCGATGCACTCGTCCCTGTATTGGGAGCGGCCCTTGGCCCGGCGCCAAAGCTGACCATCAACGCAATTGACTACAAAGTTGAGGCGCGAAGGACTTACGGCCGGGGTATTGATCTGGCAGTGGCTTCCAAGACCGACGAGGCCATCGCACAGTTCAAAAAAGCTATTGATTTCGATCCGGAATATGCCGATGCTCATTTCAGGCTTGGCAGATGCTATTTGAAGGTAAAGGACTACCCGGCGGCGAAGGCTTCCTTCCTGAAGACTCTTGAATTGGATCCGACTTATGAGTCCGCCAAAAAAGAACTGGATCTGCTGGATCAACAGACGTGACGTATAGATGATTACCGGAGGAGTGAGCGGCATTGTTTAGAAAATACATGATGATTATACTTGCGATTTTGATGTTGGCGGCATCAGGATGCAATGCTCAGGAAGATTCACAAACTGCAGATAAAGAAATCAGAGGCGCGTGGCTGCATGGCTGGGTGCACGGTTATCTCAGCCCTCAGGAGGTCGATGAGACTATCGCCGCAGCCAAAAAAGCCGGGATCAACGCCTTGTATATTCAGGTGCGCAAGAATGGAGACGCCTACTACAAATCCGCGATAGTGCCGAGAGCTACAAACATAGTTGGGGCGGACTTCGATCCGCTGGAGTACGCGATTCAAAAAGCCCACGCACAGGGGATGCAGGTCCACGCCTGGGTGAACGCTTTCAGAGTGTGGTCGCGGGCGGCATACCCGTCTGATCCCAACCATATAGTCAATGCGCATCCGGATTGGCTGACTAAAGATTCCAAAGGTAGTGTTCTGGCTTCTGAGGGAGTCTACCTCGACCCTGGGGCCCCTGGGGTGCGCGACTATATGGCTAAGGTAGTGATGGAGATAGTCAAGAACTACGACGTCGACGGGGTGCAGTGGGATTATATTCGCTATCCGGGGCAGAATTTTGGCTATGCCGATACGGCGCTGGAGCGTTTCTACGCGGAAACAAAAACAACTGCGAGGCCCGATCCTAAAGACGAGACATGGTCTCAATGGCGGCGCGACCAGGTTACGGAACTGGTGAAATTAGTATATCGACAGGTGAAAGCGGTAAAGCCGGATATCGCGATATCAGCCTCCACTATCGCATGGGGCAGCGCCAGCCAGGACTTCAAAAAGACTGAAAACTACTGGGCGGTCTATCAGGACTGGGCGGCTTGGGCGGCTGACGGCATTTTGGATGCGAACCTGCCGATGGTGTATAAATACGACAACAACCCAAAAGGGGCTGCGTCGTTCCGGGGTTGGCTGGAGGGTTTCAACAGATGGCACGGTGGCAAGCCCACTTATGTGGGTGTCGAAGTGCATTCAGACGATCTGCCCGGGGCGATCAATCAGATATTGGCTACGCGCAAAGCCGGACTGGAAGGCTTCGTTTTGTTCGATTTCAGGCCGGGCAAAACACGCGACAAACTCGTGGATATGATGGCCACTCAGCTTAAGGCGGCTCGTGCGCCGGCCGCAAGCACTGCACCAAAGCCGATGGCCAAGCAGGCTGATATAAAAGAGGCTCGGACGGCTTATGCCAGGGGTATAGAACTCGCCGTCGCCAACAAAATCGACGAGGCCATCGTTCAATTCAAGAAAGCAGGAGAACTAGATCCCACATATACGGAAGCATACTTCAGGCTGGGGCGCTGCTATTTGAAGAAAGAAAATTATCCGGAGGCAAAGACTGCGTTCCAACGCACTCTCGAGTTAAGCCCAAGTTATGAACCAGCCCGAAAAGAATTGCAGTTGCTTGATAAGCAAAAATAGTTGTGCGGCAGCTGATATAGCCGCCAATCGCCGATAAACAAATAAAGATTGCCGCGCAGACAACACAGACACTGCGTATTTCGAGGAGAATGTGCTAATGCCAAAGGTTCTTGTGAGTGACAAACTGGCCAAAGAGGGGATCGAGATTCTCAAACAGGCCGCCGAAGTGGACATTAATGTCGGGCTGACTGAAGACGAGTTATGCGAGATCATCGGAGATTACGATGCTCTGGTCGTCCGAAGTGGCACGCAGGTCACGGCGAAAGTGCTGCAGGCCGCCAAAAAGCTCCAAATCGTGGGCCGGGCGGGGGTTGGTGTGGACAACGTTGATGTTCCCGTGGCTACCGAGCGCGGGGTGATCGTAGTCAACAGCCCTGGTGGTAACACCATCGCTGCTGCTGAACATACCGTGGCGATGCTGTTGGCGCTCTCACGAAACATACCTCAAGCTTATGTTTCGATGCGGGCCAAAGAGTGGAATCGCAGCAAGTTCACCGGAAATGAAGTCTACAAGAAGACCCTTGGCGTGCTGGGATTGGGCAAAATCGGCCAGGAAGTTGCTAAACGGTGCCGATCCTTTGGGATGAAGGTCATAGCATATGATCCGTTTATCACCGAAGACGCCGCAGGCCCCGGCATCGAACTTGTAGATTTCGAAGACTGCATCAAGCGCAGCGATTATCTCACCCTGCACTTGCCGAAAAATAAGGACACTTTGGGTCTGATCGGAGCCAAAGAGTTCGAGATGATGAAAGACCACGTTCGTATAATCAACGTCGCGCGGGGCGGCATCATCGATAACGACGCGCTTATTGCTGCGGTTAAGAGTGGGAAATGCGCGGGTGCGGCTATCGACGTTTTCGAAACCGAGCCGCCTGATTTCTCCAATGAACTCTTTGATCTGGCAAACGTGATAACGACGCCGCACCTTGGCGCCTCCACCGAGGAAGCGCAGACCAATGTCGCAATCGATGTCGCCGAGCAGATCGTTGATGTGTTTGCAGGCCGCTCAGCGCGTTCCGCCGTCAACATGCCTGCGCTTTCCCCAGAGGTGCTTGCGGCTGTCCAGCCGTATCTGCCTCTAGCGCAGAGAATGGCTGCGCTCGCTGTAGGCGTTATGGAAGGTCGATGCCACAAGGTCGAGGTGAAGTTTCTGGGAGAGCTTGCAAAGACCGAAAGCGGCCCGGTAACCCGCGCAGTGCTAGCTGGGGTGCTGGGGCCGATGGTTGCCGAATCGGTCAATTTGGTCAACGCGCCGGTGGTCGCGAAATCCAGAGGCATAGAAGTTGTCGAAAGCCGAAACCCCGACTTCGATGATTACGTATCACTATTGACCGTTACCGTAACCACCGATAAGGGCAGCACCCAGGTCAGCGGCACTTTGTTTGAAGGACGTGAGATGCGAATCGTTCAACTGGCCGGCTTTCCAATGGATTTTGTGCCTGAGGGAGTGGTGCTTATCTCCGACCACAGCGATGAGCCGGGGGTCATCGGGAGCGTTGGGACATTGCTGGGCAATGAGGGGATCAACATCGGCGGGATGTACGTCGGTCGCAAGGCCGCCAGAGATAAGGCGATTATGATTCTTAGTGTAGACAATGATGTGCCGGATGCCGTGATGTCCAAGCTGGCTGAGCTTCCAGCGATAAATACGGTCAAACAAGTGCATCTCTAGTCAAAACTGACAGTGGAAATCTCGGGCTCGTCCGTTATGCGAGACGAGCCCGTTGTACATGCGCTGCGAGCAATCAAAATAGATCGTGATCCTTTTTCAACATGATTTCAAAGAGTTTTTGAGGTAGGCGGCATGTTTTTCGCAAAACAAGTGCCGCCGGGGGCTCGCGACGCTTACTCGAGGGACGCCTGGGCGGGAATACTATCCGCTGCTATGGGCGGAATCACCCTGCCATTTATCATTGTAATCGCCCGCATGACGCTAAAGGCCAGCGCGATGGAGGTCGGTCTTCTCACTATGGCTCCGGCGGCGGGGTATATGCTGTCGATTGTGTGGGCCAAATTGACGCTTGGGCGTCGGAAGATGCCCTATGCGGTCTACCCCTGGATTATAGCCCGCTCGTTGTTCTTTTTTGCTATATTTGCCACGTGTTCACGGACATTCACCGGGCTTTACATACTGTTTTGCATCTTCACCTCTATAGCCGTCCCGCCATATACGGATTTGATGAAAGAGATCTACCCGGACAGCGCTCGCGGCAGGATTATGGGCTATGTCCGTGTGCTGACCAGTGTCGCCAGCATTATCTTCGCGCTCATCGCCGGGGTTGTGCTCAAATACGTCAGTTACCGCTATGTATTTCCCGTCGCGGCGGTATTCGGCGTGGCGTCGGCTTTGGTCTTCAATAAAATCCCAACACACCAGACCACCGGCGAACCCGGTGTGCGTTTGCTGCCGTTTATATGGGATTCTGTGGTGGTGCTGTTCAAAGACAAGGGCTACATGTGGTTTTGTTTGGGCATCTTCGTATACGGATTCGCTACATACTTCGCCGCCCCCGTCTTCGCTTTGTATGAGGTCGATAATCTCCATGTGGCCACCGTTCGGCAAAGTGTATTCACCTTTGTAACCTCCGCGTGCAGTATGATTGGCTATTTTTATTGGGGGACTCGTCTCGACCGGCGTCGGCCTGAGAAGATCGTTGCGGTGCAGTGTTTGGCCTGGGTATTTGTGCCGATCATATATATCTTCGCCATGAAATGGTGGGTTTTGATGCCTGCTAAGGTGCTGGTGGGATTTCTCGGCGCGGGCAATGATCTTGCCTATTTTATGGGCGTGATCTACTTTGCCCCGCGTGAGCGTTTGTCGCAATATCAAGCGATATTTCTAACTTTGATAGGCATTAGAGCTATTGTCGGGCCTCTGTCGGCCGGATGGCTGGTGGAGAGGAATCTGATTAGCACGCAGGCGATCTTTATCTTGTGTGCTGCTGTCACTGTGATCAGCGTAGGCGCGCTTATATATGGCTATCGGCGATACAAACCTTTGCACCAAAACAGCGAGGAAGATCGCGGCATTTAACCACGAACTTCCCCGCCGTTGCATCGTCAGAGCGAATGGATGGCTCAATCATTTTTCTCTTCTTTCTCTTTTTCCTTAGCCATCCTTTCTTTCATTCTCTGGCTGCGCATCTCGCCGCCACGGCGGCCGATCTCAGCATAGAACTCCGACCCGCGTTCCTGTTTGACGGTCTCCCCGCCTTTTCTGCCGATCTCTCGGTAGAATTGGGGGCCGTATTTGCGTTTTACCGCTTCGCCACCTTTTCGGCCTGCCTCTTTAGCAAGCTCGGGATTCGCGGCAAACCCTCCCTCTCGATCATGTTCACGAGACCCCCTATGGGCCTCCGCTATTCTTCGTGCTCCTTCAGACCCCGGCTGAGGTCCGGGTTTTTCGTCCGCCATGAGCACACCCCCTCCCAAAGAATGTTGCCCAGCGTCAAGCGTTATTGGTCTGACGCCTGTATGCCGGAAATGTCACAGATACACGCGTATCTGCTACATCGATACCCATATCTGCCACCGAAGGAAACAGTCTAAGATTGTGGACAAGCAATGAGATTTATTGAGAGGAAGTTAACCAAAGAGGCAGGGAGCCGAAAAGGCTCCCCAAACAACTAATTTATGAGGTCTACGAACAAACGATACGCACGGTCGATGTCTGCGCTGCCCTGCGCCTCATATCGCTCCAGATCACACGAATCAATCACTATTCGGCGGGCATCATCCAACGATTTCAACGCACCAACACCCATAGCCTGCACAAGCACATTTCCAATAGCGGTCGCCTCGACAGGCCCGGCCACCACCGTTCTTCCGGTCGTATCAGCAGCCAGCTTGCACAACAGCTTGTTTTGAGTTCCACCGCCGACGATATGTATAGGATCGTGACGAATGCCGAACATCTCGTCGAGGCATTCAATGGTATAGCGATATCGCAGCGCCAGGCTATCCAGCGCACATCGCACGATTTCGCCCTTGGTCTGCGGCACCCGCTGACCGCTGCGTGCGCAGAAGTCCTGAATACGCTGCGGCATATCCCCCGGAGCGAGAAAAGCGCCATCATCGGGATCTATAATCGACACAAAACCCTCAGCATTTTCAGCCATAGCTGTAAGGTCGGCGTATGATATATTCTCGCCGGCTGCGGCCCAGGTGCGGCGGCACTCCTGCACCAGCCAAAGCCCCATAATATTTTTAAGGAACCGATATTTACCATCGACTCCGCCCTCGTTGGTGAAGCTCATAGCCAGCGATTTCTGGTTAATCATAGGCTCATCGATCTCAACACCCATCAACGACCACGTTCCCGAGCTGATATACGCGTGCCCTTTGCCCGTTGCCGGAACCGCCGCCACCGCGCTGCCCGTGTCGTGAGCCGCAGGCGCGATCACCGGCACCCCCGCGCCCGCTCCGATCTCATCAACGAGACTATCGACCAGCGGGCCTATGGCAGTGCCGGGTTGAACGACCTTCGGCAGCATATCCGTCTGAATCCCCAGCCCCTTAAGCATTCCATACGCCCAATCCCCAACGCGCGGGTCATAGCACTGCGAGGTGGACGCGATCGAAAACTCGCTCACTTGTTTGCCGGTCAGCCAATAATGAAACAGATCCGGCATAAATAGCAGTTTCGATGCGTGCTTGAGCGCCGTGGAGTTGCTTTTGACCATAGCGTAAAGTTGATACAGCGTATTGAACGGCAGGAATTGGATGCCGGTGCGCTCGAACACCTCCTCGCGACCGACGATGCTGAACACCTCATCCATAATCCCATCCGTGCGGGTGTCGCGATAGTGCGAGGGCATCGCCAACAGCTCTCCATCTTCGCCGAGCAAACCAAAGTCCACACCCCAGGTGTCGACCCCGACCCCATCGACTCTGCCGCCGGCTTTTTCAAGCCCGAGTTTAAGGCCGTACTTGATGTTTTCAAACTGCTCGAGCACATTCCAATGCAAATGGCCAAGGGTCATCACCGGTCGATGAGTAAAGCGATGCACCTCCTGCAGGTCGATCTTGCCGTCTTTAATCGAACACAGCAGCGCACGCCCGCTTTCCGCTCCAAAGTCAAACGCTAAGAATTTTGAATCAGCAGCCATCTCTTGTCTACGCTCCGAATTTCTCTGCCGTATTCATCAGTTGGGTGGCGATCTTCATCACATCAATTCCACGAATCCGATTGATCCCTCCCATAGCAGTCGAACGCTCATCAAACTGTTTGCAGGAGTCCGTGCGCACGCCATCTCCCCAGAACACGATCGGCACCGGGTCCCCGGAGTGATCTTTAATCGAGCACGGAGTGGAATGGTCTGCAGTCAATACAATATACGCGTCCTCCGGCAGATTCGCCAGCAGATAGCCCACCATCTCGTCGAGTTTAGCGATCATATCGAGCTTGACCTGCGGAGCGCCATCGTGCCCTCCGACGTCCGCCCCTTTCACGTTACACAAAACAAAATCCGTACTTTTCAACTCCTTGACTATCGCCTCAGCCATCTCGACCAGATTGGAGTCCGTACCGCCGGTCGCGCCGTCGACCTCGACTATCTTCATGCCGACATATCTTGCGACGCCGTTAATCAGCCCTGTCTCGGCAACACAAGTCGCGTTGAGGTTGTATTCCTCCTTGAAGCTGCGCATCTTCGGCCCGATTCCCGCTCCTCTTGGCAGAATTATATTGGCGGGCTGCAGCCCCTGCTTGATTCGCTCCACATTGACCGGATGATCTTTAAGCAGCTCATAGGATTTTCGAACAAACTCGTTGACCACCTTTGCGGTTTTTGCGCTGGCTGCGTCGTTCGCATCAATTGCTTCACAGGCCAACACCTTCTCGCCTTCATGGTGCGGGTCGGTGTCGGTGATTTCCGCGCCAAGCCCTGCTGCTCGCAGGATCAGCGCCCCGCGGTGGGCTACCGACTCCTTGAAAATCACTTCAACTCCATCAATAACCAGCCCGTTGACCGCTGCGGCAAGCTGTTCGGTGCCGCTGTTGATTCGGCCGGCTCGACGGTCGATTATTGTCATTTGATCGTCAACTGTCGTGAAGTTGCATCGGAAAGCAATATCCCCTTCCTTTACATCCATCCCAATACCAGCAGCCTCAAACGGGCCTCTGCCGGTATAATATGTATAAGGATCGTAGCCCAATATTGCCAGATGAGAGGTATCACTGCCCGCCCGTATCCCCGGAGCGATCGGGTCCATAATGCCGCATTCCCCTTCAGCGGCCAACCGGTCGAGGTTCGGCTTGCTCGCAGCTTCGAGCGGGGTCTTGTTCCCCAGTTCTGCAATTGGCCGGTCGCCAAGCCCATCACATATCAATAATAATGCTTTCGCCATCAAAAAGTCCTCCCGTAGAACGTAAATTTAGTCTCGCAAAACGTTTATGGCCTCCGCGGACACGATCCGTAGTCGTCCATCGTCGAGTTCCAAAGCTCCATCGTCAGCCACTCCGCAGATTATACCGGTCTGTGGTCCTTCTTCAGTGACGACGGTCACCTTTCGTCCCAGACCCCACATATACTTCCGCCAGCGCACAAGAATTTCCTTGAACGGCAGTTCATACGCAGAAAAAAGATGCCGCAAAAGTGTGTCCGCTAATTCATCGACATCGAGGCATTTGCTATCGCAAAGAACAAGTGAGGTCGGTTGGGTCCGCAGATCAGTTGGGAAATCGCATTGAAGAACGTTGATACCAATCCCCATTATCGCGGCGCCAGCGGCGGTCTCGACTAGAATACCCG
>JAAYKG010000106.1 GCA_012522555.1 Armatimonadota bacterium | reverse complement strand
CTGCAATACCGCACCGCCCACTTTGACGCGCTGCAGGGTAAAGTCAGAATCGATCTGCCCGCCGTTTATGCAGGGGAAGGAATATGGGTCGGTGAAGGGGTGGATCTGCATCCCAGCGTACAGCTCGCATCTTCCGTCTTCATTGGCAGCGGCACATCCATAGCCCGCGACGTAGTAATCGGAAAAAACACAATCATCGGCTCCAATTCGCAAATCGCGGCCGGAGCGAATATCTCACACAGCATAATCGGCAGCGGCGCCGCTATAATGTCCGAAGCCAGAATAGCCGATACTGTTATAGCAGGGGGCGCGAACAAGGTTGATCCTGAACAGCCAATTCAGCCGCCGCAAACAATAGAGCAATCTACCATAGGATGGTTAACCTCCCGCAAGCACTAGAACCATCGAAAAGGCCCCGCTTCTCGCGGGGCCCTCTTTTTACTCTTCTTTCCAGCAGCCTGTTTTTTGGTTAAAGCATTTCTCCATGTCCTCGTCGCTTTGGTCGCCTATGTCGTGACCTCGCTCACATTCATACCGTAAAAATCTCTTCTCCGGAAACGGCGACTTGCGAGAAGGCTGCAATTTGAACCTGCCTCGCATATGCTGGCACGCGCCTTGAACGGGTTGCACGTCGGTTTGCGACATAATAGCATCTCCTAATAAGTTCTCTGAGCCGGCTCAGAACTTCGCTCCAAGGCTCAGTTCGGTGGATACTTCAGTTTTGTCAGGCTGGATCATTTTTTCTTGCAAATACTGTGTATAGTAGCTGTTAAGCGCCAGGCTGAAATCAGAACCGATGGAATGGCTGTAACCGAGTTGATAGGTTCTTGATCCTACAGACGACACTCCCATCGATCTACCGAGCTTGCATCCTGTCGTCAATTTTCCATGCCCAAACACCGGCACTACCAAACCCAGACTTCGTTCATCAGTCAGTAAGTCGAGGGTATATTGGTCTTTTTGGTTGTATGCAGTCTCCAGCCCCACCGTTCCAATGCGAGTTTTCAAGCCCAAGGAGGTGCTGGTGAAGCTCTGAATTACGCCTTCTTTGGTTTCCGGATTAGATAGATATTGACCGGTGAGCGCAAAGAGTTTGGAGGGCGCCAATTCCAGAGACAGCGAACTCAAGTCCGCTATTTCACTTGCTTGAAGATCTCGCTGGCGATAATTGCCGACAATTCGCAAGAAGTCCCAGGGTTTGCTTTCAGCCGCATAATCGTGCACAGTGAGCACTCTCGCTCCATTCTCCGTATATTTATAACCCGCCATCAACTTGGTGCGCTTGGAGGGCGTCAGTTGCAGTTCCGCGCCTTTGATAACGTCATCAAGATCGTTCACGCCCTTTTGTGAAAACACGGCAGTAAATTTTGCTGTTTCAAAAGGGGTGCTCGATAAACTCAGGTCCCGCTGGTATCCTTTGTTATTGACCGCATCCGAGGTATCGGACACGGCACCCTTTATTTGCAAATTGGGCATTGGAGTGGCCTGCACTGCTACGCTGGTTTTCGTCGTGGCACCCAGTACGGTTGAATCAACCCCGGAATAACCTGCCTGGACGGCGAGTTGTTTGTTGGGTTGTGCAGTAACCTTGACATCGGTGCTCGCCTGCTGCCCCACAGCCTTATTTTCAAGTGTGGCATAATTGATGTCGAGGTTCATCTGATCCGTCGGTTTCGCCGAAACCCCTGCGCTGAAACCCTGCTCCGCGCCCGTTGAGTCCGAGAATTTCTGAATCATTGAAGAACGCAGTGTTACTCGTTTGAACCTGGTACTGGTTAATTGCAGGCCGCTCGACTCGATATTATCGCGTTTGCCGTCCGCCGCAGTTAACTGGTTGGTAGAATGCATCAAGGAGAATTTAGTCGACTGTTCAGGAGTGTAGTCCACCTTTTGTTCGTTGATCACACTCCTAACGCCCTTGTTTTTGCCAACGGTGTCTTCTGAGGATCTGAATGAGGCACTCGCTTTGACATTTTTGCTGGCGTCAAAGGCCGCGCCGAAACTCAGTTGATCCTTTCCGACGTCGGTCCCGTATTCTTTGCCTCCGCTGAAAGCCTGCCCAGAGTGTAAATACGAGCCGGTAACTTTTATTTTTCCCAGACTTGTGTCCCCGCCAAATTTCATTGCGGCTCGTTCCCACATGTCCGCAGTGTCCGCATTTTCACCACCCTGGCTAATCAGCAGCATCGAGTCCAACTTGCCTTTTTGCCATTTTCTATCTCCGCCAAGTCCAATTACAGATTTGCCTGAATCCGGCTTCTTGGCGTCGCCCTGCGAATACAGCCCCATCATTTTCAGGCTCCCGGAGCCGCTGTCGTGCAGGTTCAAAGAGATGGGTATGCTGCTGCCGGCGGTGGCTTTTTTCGATTTGCTGGGAATGGTTCTGTAGGACACTCTCACTATCGCATCGTTTATAAGAACCGAGTTGAATGTTATAAGCCCTTTTTCGATATCTATATTGTAATCAGCTCCCTTTTTGAGAGATCTGCCATTGATGACGACTGAGACATTATCGGAGCTGAAGTTGGTCCAAGATAAAGAGTATGGGCCACGGATATTGCGACCGACTATGATGTCGGTTACTCCGCCGATCGAATCCACTGCGCCCAGTTCGCTGCCGGTTTGCGCCCACACGTGACAAGATGCCATTATGGCAGCAAAAAACGCCGCGACTGACAAAACCAGCACGAATCTATACCCAACCAGCCTCAATTGATGCTCCTTTGCTTAACGTTCTCCATCACTCTATAGACGAAGGAATCATGCCCAAGTTCCCATATATACTATACGCCATATTATAAGCTTCTTCCTTGTCGGTTTGCCCCACCCTGCAGTCTTATAGTATAGTCCAATATCGGGTAAACAACGTATAATCAATAATAGAATACGTCAGGAGGCAAGAATATGGTAAGTCGCATTGCTCAAGAGCTGAAATTGAAGTATCAACCCCTGGGTTTGAGTTTCACCGACACCAAACCCGAAGACGCGCTCGAGTTCAAAGAAGGAGAAACCGGGTGCGTCATTGCTTTGTTCGCCGCCGCCTCACACGGCAAGACGGCGGTCTTCAGCAAGGACACCTGCGGATGTCCTGGCGGTCGCATCGGCCTTGGATTCACAGACGACTACGATCACGTGCCAGGCGGGATCGACTATTTTTTGTCCACCGGCAGAGGGGAGGGCTATCCCGAGGGAGAGGGATATATCAAAACACCAGAGCTTGCAAAAGAGTTCGCAGACCAATTGCCCAAGACCTGCATTCCAACCAAATATGTGGTTGTCAAACCTCTTGAACAAATCGACGAGGAGAATGAAAAGCCCTCACTCGTAGTCTTTTTTTGTGAACCGGATCAACTTTCAGCGTTGGTCGTGCTGGCTAACTACAGGAGGTCCGGCACAGACAACGTAGTCATCCCCTTCGGCGCAGGCTGCCATACAGTCTGTCTGTTGCCCTTTGACCAGAGTTCCCACTCGCAGCCGAAGGCAGTGGTGGGGCTTACGGACATCAGCGCGCGGCCATCGGTGGACCCGGGCGTTCTTTCGTTCACTGTGCCTATTGGTATGTATGAAGAAATGGAGGCCGACGTGCCGGGTAGTTTTCTAGAAAGACGAGACTGGAAAAAGGTTCGCGACAGAATTCCAGACACGCGCTAACCCGAGCTGATAAACTTAATCCGGCGCTGCCCATATCCTCAGGCACAAGCATATGCGATCCCGCAATATCATATAGCCTATTTGCTCTCCACAGAAAAGGATTGAGGTGGGCGGCCCTCACTTCGCCAAGACGCTGCCAAGAAGGGAGACTTTTCACTGGGAGAGAGGGTGGTTTTGTTGTAGTGCGCTAACCCTGATTCATCTGGGCTTGACAATTGTCTCAGTATTGAGCACAATACATAAGAATCCGTTTACCTGGCATGTACACCAGGTGTTTGATGCTATGGAGTAGGGTATATATACGCTAGAGCATGGCTCTTCGTTTTTGTCGGATGGGCTTACAAAGGGGGCGATCTCAATGTCAGTCGTGGATTCCGCAATGACCCGGGAAGTACTCCGAGATATCTCGAAACGTCCGCTGGATATCAGTAATTTGAGTGTCCACGTGACGCGGGGAGTAGTGCATCTTGCGGGTCGCGTCGAAAAGGTGCGAGGCAACTACGAATTTATTAATCTGCGAGAGGAAATGAACGTCATAGTCAGAATACTCAAGCAGAAACCCGGAATCAGGGATGTGTGCTGTGAGGTTATATTTGACGATGGGCCTGCGCCTGATAAACTAAACCGGCTGAGAAGACGAAGGCGCTTATATTAGACGCTGCACAACTATAACTTGGCCAACTTACAGCTCATCAACTTATCAATGGGCGGAAGTGTTTCGTCGTGACTGCCTCCGGAAGCCCTCACCGGAGGCAGCCGTATTATGCCGAACAAAAAAAGGCTTCGCTGGAGAGGCGAAGCCCGGAGAGAAGGAGGAAAAAGATGTTATGTCTTGTGCCATATAGAGTTTTCCACAACATGCACACAGCATCACATCTTTTTTTCTCTGTTTGTAGATAAAACCGAAATACTTACTCTCCGAGTGTGGTTCGGAAGTTCTGGAACGCCTCAGACCACACCATACCCTCCGGCAGTTTACACTCCAACATTATGCTGGCCTTGCAGCCTAGAATCTTATAGGTCGATGCGAACGCAGGCCAATCGATGTTTCCATCGCCTGGGAATTTGTGTTGGTCACCCGACCCGTCATTGTCATGCAGGTGCGTAGTGACAGCCAGGGGCAGCAGTGCACTGGCAAACTCAATAAAGTGCCCGGAAAGATTAGCGTGCCCGCTGTCGAAGCACACCGATACATAATCCCGATTAGTGCCCTTGAGCAGACTGATGATTTCTTCGGGAGTATGCCCCAGGTACCCCGGGGGAAGATTTTCCAGCGCGAGGATAATGCCGGATTCCGACGCAATGGCTCCCATTTCCCGCAGCACTCCCCTTGCTCGCTCCATTCGGCGCTGAGTATCGCCATCAAGCCTATCGCTGGCATGCACGATGACTTTATCCGCATCTATCACACTGGCCAACTCGATTGCTTCGATCAGCGCACCAACGCCTTGCTCGTGCACAGTATCATCCATACTAGAAATATCGAAGCGCTCCCCAAATGGAGCGTGAATCGAGTGGACCCGAACACCCGACGAGCCAAGGACCTGCAACAGCTTTTGCAATCCGGATACATCGCGATGGTCAAAGCTTGCTGGGTCGCCCACCCCAACCTCAATCGCGGTCACACCTTGATTAGCCAATTGGGGTATTACTTCGATGAGCTTTTCAAAACCTGGATACCAGGCAGCGCAGACGATTTCCAATTCCGACTCCATTCCGCCCGATGAGGCAACACGACAGACTTAGACCTTTACAGGCAAAGTTCCTCTATCTTTTTTTGGAGCCGGGTTAGTCGAACAAGAACTTCACATCCACACGCCCAATGGTGTCGCCCTCCCAATCGTTGATTGAGCCTTTTTCAATCCCCGTCTTGCGCTGGAGGGAGAGGCTGATGTAGTTGTCCGCTTTGAGCTTTGTGTCGTATTTCAAACGGAACACGGGCTTGTCTTCGGTTCCGGAGCCGTCCTCAAGGCTACACCAACCATAATACAGTTCATAACTCGTGGCGTCGGTCACAGCGCGCGAGATGCCCAAGCCCCTCACGTTAGCGTGCCGGAATGTGTCGGTATTGGTTGATGTAGAGTAATCGGCGATAAGAGACGTGGATTTATTGAGCGAATGGCTCAATTTTATGATCGCGCCACCGACAGGAATAACAACTCCATTCTGACCGTCCTTGCCTACGAACGAACTATAGGTCAGAGCAGTAGCTTTGGAGATTCTATAATCGAAGCTATAATTTTCTTTGTTCGTTCTGACCCCAAGCGGAGTGGTAAGATTCTGTCGAGACAGGGTCAGATGCCAAGGCTTCTTTGGATCTTTGTCGGATTCATAACGAAAAATCTTGGATGTATAATACAGGCCGTTTTTCGGGTTAAGCTTATCGGTAGTATCGAACATCAGCTTTCCACCCAGCAGTCCGGCGTCGATCTTGAACGCGTCGTCGCATACCGTCTGTATGCCACGCAGAGATGTTTGATTCATTGCCGACGCTATTGTAACATCCTCCAGCAGAAAGAATCTCTTCGTCAACAATCCATTCAGTGAAAACGATGATGACTGCTGGCTGCCCTTTGGTCCGCCATCCCTATTCGCCATACTAAACGTCATTTTCAGATCTTTACGTGCCGCCCACTCGAAGCCGAACATACCATTGGTTTCGGAATTGCCGGAATCGCGCGCGGTTGTGGAAAATCCACCCACCAGAGAAATATTCTTCATCGCAGCGGTTTTCAACCCCAGCGCGTGCGTATTGTCAAACTTGCCATTGCCGAAATCGATGTTGATCAAATCGGCGGTAAAGGATGTTTTTGCCTTCTGATTGGATTCTACATGGTTCTCAAATATCGTCGTTGTCTGCGGTAGGCCATCCCCTTCCTGAGTGGTATATACATCGTTGCGACCTTTGAACGCAAGTCCACCGAGCAGGTTCAGAGTATGGTCTACTTTTATCTCCTGGTGCGAATAGCTGGCGATATTGCCTGTCTCCGCGATGTAGTAATAATCATCCGTCAGCCAGTTGATCTTAGGGCCACCCGCGGGAGAATAGGCTATTTTATGCTTGTTTTGATCTCGTGTCTGGCCGGCCGTGCTATTCGTCGAATCGTATATGTATGAATCAAAACTGAGCGCTTTAGTCGGTTGATATTTGATTGTATAGTCGGCTCGTTTAAAGCCGCGATCCTGCATCAGTTTTTCTCGATCAGGGTTGGACAAGTCCATGATCCGGCTGAATCCAGCATCGATATCCTGGAAGTTCGCGGTGAAGTTGAGTTTTTTATTCTTCAAGTTAAACTTTTCTCTATGAAAACCGGCACCTGCGTTATCCACGACGTTGGCTGTATCCAAAGTCAAATCCGACTTCCAAAAATTCAGCTTGCCGCCCAATTCGGTTCGGGTCATCCCAGTTTCGTTGCCAAAACGGGTTTTCTCGATGGGTTGCAGCGCGGATAATCTATCGAACTTCGAGTCAATACTCTGCGTGTCCCAATATGCCGAAAAGCGATCGGATTTTACGCCGAACGCACGCCGAGTTACCCCGCCTTTTTGGGAATCTACACTGGACATAGACATCCAGGTGTCGATTCGCTGGCCTTCTATCTGCACAACATATGTCGACCTATCGACTCCCTGCTCGTTGGCGATCTGCGCCTTATCTTCGGCTGTAACCTGAGCCGCCGTGGGATCAAACTGTCGACGTGCCATCAACGCCATTCTCGTTCGCTCTTCATCGTTCAATGCCCCCAGCTTGTTAAAGCCAGGGTCGCTCGTGCGCACATCCGCTTGGATCTTCACGTCACCTAGATCCAGATTAGCCTGCTTATAGGAAAGATCACTGGCTCCATCGCTGAGATCAGTGAAGTTGATCCCGCTCCAGATTGCTTTCTTGTCAGATCCGGTCGCGGTTCGGAGTTGCATGCCGATGTTCTGGCGGCTCATTCCCTGCTCGGCGGCCATCTGCGCGCGATCAGCCTCTCTTATTTCTTTGAAGTGGCTGAACTGCTTGCCCACATTTCTCGCGCTGTATGACATTGCAAAGGAATCCGTTTTGTAACCAATGCTGTGCGACATCACATCATCGCGCTTATCGCTGATTCGGCTTACCGCGAAGTTCAGCCCCTGCCCGTCGCCGGATATACTCATCCTGCGAACGCCCTTCTCTTTTTCAAGTTGGTTTAGAACTTCATTAGCCGCAGTTTTAGAGTCTTTCAACGAAGAGAAACCTGCGAAATCCTGGCCCACATCCTGATAACCGAGCTTTAGCCGAAACTTGCCGGCTTGCATGTCCGCGTCCTGCACAATGAGATGATCCTTTTTCAGCTTGCCAGTGTCCGTTTTGGCGGGTGCGCCGGTTGTGTTTAGATTGATTCGATTGCTCGCCTGTGGAGATGTGACATAGAACATCCCCGTAAGCGTCGATTCCCCAGAGGTCCCGAACTTGCTGATATTGCTCAGGCCATAGGTCAATATATCCTGCCCTTTGGAACCTGCATTGGAATCCGCGGTGCGCAGAGAGTAGAGCATATTCGTCTGCAAACCAGTTCCGAACCGCATCGCGAATACCCCTGGCGCGGCTGCATTGCGTTCAGCTCCGCCCTTTGAGGAATAGCGGTAGTCCACCTGTATGCTGTCTCTCTGCTTAACCGGCTCGGTAAAGAACAGGGTGCCTGAGGCATAGTCTATCGAGTAATCGCGGTTACGCGTCGCACGCTTCGCGCCAATAGCAACCCATTCGCTACCTGGAATCACGCTGCCGTGCCCAAGCATATACCCTGCTCGCGTCCCATTGCCGGCCAGCAGCTCGCTGGCCATCACACCCTCTTCCTTTGATTCCTCCGCAGTTGCCGCCTTGGCAGAGACGTCAGCAAACGTATTAGCCTGTGTGTCGGCAAATACGTTTGCAGCTCCTGCAAGCGCCAGTATTAGAATTATGAGTGTGATGTTTCTCATAACAGCGTATATTAGAATCTGGCGTTTATCACGCTCACGACGTTAGAATGGCGGCCCTTACGATGCATCGCCGCCTCGATCTTCATTTCTTCAATCCACTGTTCCGCGTTATCATTAGACACAGCGGGGGATGAGGCTATCCTGGACTGTTCATTCTGCTTGCTTTTTGTATTTGTATTCTCTGCTTCCAGTTTAGGGCCATTGACGGTGATAGCCACGACTTCTTGAGCGTGCGTAGTGTCATCCATAACGATGTTGTCGGGCTGCGGTTGCGGGGAATGGGTCTCGACGACAACGGGTTCCGTTTTCTTGATGACCGCAGGAATCGTCGGCTTCGGCGCGAGTGCAACTATCGTGGTCTTTTTCGTGGCCTTTACGGTAACTGAGCGCTGCACTCGTCGCGGCGCCGTTTCCATAGCTACAACAGGAGACGGCTCTACGGCAAGTGGCTCGACAGCTACTTGCTTGGTTACTGGTGTTGAAATAGGGCCGGACAACGGAGATTTGGCCGCAGATTGTTTGATCGGCTCATCTATGCCCACGTTTCCAAGGCCGATAAACAGCACTGCAGCAGCGGCAGCGCCGGCTATCGCGCCTGCCCACGCGATACGCCGGACAGATATTACCCGTTGAACAACAGCAGCCCAGCGGTCGACTTTGCGCCTTTGGGTTGTAGCTGCCGCTATGCGGGACCTGAGGCTGCTGGGCGGGTCAACTTCTTCGAGCTTTACAGTCGCGCGGACAAGCATTTCCAGAGCAGCAAGCTCCGCTCGGCATTCCGCACAACTGCTTAGATGTAATTCGACGTCAATCAGATCGCTTTTTGAAAGCTCTCCATCAACATACGCGCTTAATTGATCTTGAATCCCGCAACAGTCCATCATATCCGCACCTCCGAGCAGCCCGCCTATACGCTCTCATGGGGGTTTGACACGCGGTACCAGCAAAAGTAACAGGAGTTTTCTGGATATTATTCTGGGGTGTGGGGAGAGGGGTCGTGCTCTTTCTGCTTTTCGAGTAATTCAGGCTCGCCACACTTATTCACATGCTCAGAAGCAGACGAGCATGAACCGGCATACGGGCAACCCGAGCAGCAACTCTTCTTAGATGGCCGCAGTCGAATGATCAAAAATGTCAGCGCCGCAACAACCAGCGCTATTACAATTATCCATTGTATTAAATCGCTCATGTCAGCCCCAACAAGATTCCAATCCGAAAAACAAGATAACCCATCGCATACGCGAGCACAAGAGAATACCCAACCGAAAACAGCGTCCAACTCCACGAATTGGTCTCTTTTTTGATGGTTGCAACAGTAGCAACACAAGGTACATAGATCAAACTAATCACCATAAACACATACGCGGTCAACGGGCTGAACGAAGCCGAAAGCGCAGTGTGCAGATCGCCCGATGGATGGCTGCCGCCATACAATACACCCAATGTGCTGACTACAACTTCTTTGGCCCCAAAGCCGAACAGCAGCGCCACCGCAGCACGCCAGTCGAATCCGAGAGGTTTGACCATAGGTGCCATCCATCTGCCAAGATAACCAATCAAACTATTAGGGCCAGAAAATTCAACCCCCCAAGGCAGCGAGCCCAACGCCCAAATAACAACAGACGCCGCCAGTATCACCGTTCCCGCTTTACTAAGAAATTGAGAAGTACGCTCCCACACGTGCAGCAGCGTGCCTCTTAGAGTCGGCATGCGATAGGGAGGCAGTTCCATAACAAATGGTGATGTGGCTTTCGGGAACAAAAGTTTTCTGAATATCTTCCCAGATGCCACGGCGAGCAGCACACCCATCGCATATATAGAAAATATGACCATCGCGCCGTGTTGCGAAAAGAAGATGCCCGTAAACAATATGTATATCGGCAAGCGCGCGGTGCAGCTCATCAGCGGATTGATTAAAATCGTCAGTAAGCGATCTTCGCGAGTTTCCAAAGTCCGGGCCGCCATAATAGCGGGCACGTTACATCCGAAGCCCATCAGAAGAGGGATAAAAGACTTACCATGCAGCCCAACGAGGTGCATCGATCTATCCATTAAAAATGCAGCCCGCGCCATATAGCCCGAGTCTTCCAGAAAAGATATGATCAAAAAGATGATCGCGATGTTCGGCACAAATACAACGACGCCACCGACTCCTGCAATGATCCCTTTGACAATCAAAGACGATAAAGGCCCAGCCGGAAGAACAGAGCCTAACCATGCGCCCAAAGCGGAAACGCCAACCTCGATCCACTCCGTAAAAAACCCTCCCACATCGAAAGTCAACTTAAAGGTAAGCCACATCAACACCAAAAAAATAGGGATTCCCAACCACCTGTGCAACAGCACATCGTCGATTCGGTCAGATGCGGCTACCCTGTCTACTGATGGCGTTCGCGTAACAACTTCTCGAAGCAGCCCGCCTATAAAACCATAACGTCCATCCGCAATAACAGTCTCCGGCTCATCCCCGAATCCTTGTTCCAGGTGCTTTCTGGTTTCCTCAATTCTTGCCGCAGTATCATCGGGATTGGTAGATCGCACGAACAGCCGTTTCCTGGCCTCCGGGTCACCTTCCAGGGTCTTTATTATAAGCCAACGCGCAGGCACAGATTCATCATCATCGACTGTGAACGATATGCTATCAAGCAGCCTGGAGATTTCCAGCTCAACTTCGGGGTTATGCCGTGCGCTGCGGGGTGGGTCGTATCCTCTCTCCACCACATTCAGCACTGCCTCAAGAATCTCGACCATGCCTTCGCCTTTGGCCGCCACCGTAGGCACAATCTCGACCCCCATCAGCCTCGCGAGTTTTTTGAGATCCAGTTTTTGGCCCATACCCTCAGCTACATCTATCATGTTGAGAGCCACAATGACCGGCAGCCCAAGCTCCAGCAGTTGTGTTGTCAAGTATAGATTACGCTCCAGGTTACTCGCGTCGACTATGTTTATAATAGCGTCAATAGGCTCATTAAGTAGAAAATCTCTCGCAATTGTCTCTTCTTGCGAAAATGTGGATAGACTGTAAATGCCCGGCAAATCGATGACCCGGAACGATTGGCCGTTGCGCCTCACTGTGCCCTCTTTATGTTCAACGGTTACTCCGGGCCAATTGCCAACGTGTTGATGCGAGCCTGTAAGCTCATTAAAAACCGTGGTCTTTCCCGAATTGGGATTGCCGGCGAGCGCTATAACGATATTTGATTTATCACTATTTCTCATTTGTCGCAAAATCAGTCGATGACTTCCACTTCCACGTGATCGGCTTCACTTTTTCTAAGGGACAGATTGTAGCCTCTTATCTTGATTTCTATCGGATCGCCAAACGGAGCTGTGCGCAGGACTTCAAACTGCGTATCGGAAGTCATCCCCATTTCGACTAGACGCCTGCGGATAGGTCCACGACCGGATACAAACGCAATGCGCCCTTTCATCCCGGGGCAAAGCTCGCTAAGTCTGGTGGATCTTATAGTTGCGGGCAGGTAGCACACATCTGGTGAAACATGGCCATCCGGATCGCTGCCATTTCTCAAATAACTCTGAAAATCGCTGAGTCGAAATGCATTGTCCTCTTCGCCGTGCACCCGAATGAAATCAACCAGCTTGAGCAGCCTGTCTAGAGTCTCCGGGCGAATAGCATGCTCCAACCCGCAAGCTTCAATCTCGGCTTCTTCTTGTGGCAGACCGAGCACCCCGGTTAGAAACTCACGAATCGCAGTATGTCTGTGAGCTATACCTCGGGCGTGATTCAAACCAGCCTGTGTAAGCTCAACAGTCTCGTAGGGCTGATACTGTACAAAGCCTTTGTCGGCCAAAGAACGCAGCGCCCCGGTCACTGATGGCATTCGGACGTTCATCTCACGGGCGATGTCTTTTACCCTAGCCACCTGATTGCGGATTTTGACGTTATATATCGCTTCGAGATAGTCCTCCATCGAATGAGAAAGAGCGACGCCTTTCTCTTGAGCGCCATGGCCTCTGCGCATAATACACACCTCTAAGTTAGCCTATCCTAACTATAGCATTTGACGAAACCTGCGTCAAGGCGTTCCGTTGGCATCGGCGCCGGCAATTTGTGGATTGAGATTTACCATCAGGGGTATTATAGTAGAGCTATGAGGATCACACTACCTTCAGCAATAGATCAGCACGCGGCCCGTCTGCGCGGCGGCAGCCAGGCTCTCAAACAGATATTGGCATACCTTGGTCCGGGCTTTTTTGTCACGGTGGGGTTCATCGACCCCGGCAACTGGGCCACTAACGTCGCTGCCGGCAGCTTTTATGGTTACAAACTGCTTTGGGTGGTTGTGCTGGGCACGCTAATTCTTATTTTGTGGCAGCACATGGCGGCGCACCTGGGCGTCGTGACGGGAAAATGCCTGGCGGAGTCTATTAGAGACAATATGCGCAAAGCGCCCTCCGCCGTCTATGGTGTGACGGCGATGGCGGCTATATCTGCGACCGCCCTGGCGGAATTGCTTGGCGCGGCTATTGGCCTGTATATATTGTTTCGCATTCCGATTGTTGTGGGGATGGCGGTAGCGGCGATACTATCTGCGCTGGCGGTGTGGTTTCGGCGATATTCGCATCTGGAGAAGATAATTGTCGCGCTGGTCAGCGCGGTTGGGGTCGCGTATCTGGTGGAGCTGTATTTGGTAAGACCGGATTGGGCGGCCGCGGCGTATCACATGGTTGTCCCGGAACTGGATTCCGGGAGTGTGTTGATCGCAATAGGGGTGCTCGGCGCTGTGGTGATGCCGCATAACATGTATCTTCATTCCGAGGTCGTCCAGAACCGACAGTGGCAGGGCAAATCCGACGAGGAGACCAAGCGGCTTTTACGATATGAGTTTGTGGACACATTGCTCGCAATGCTGGTGGGCATGGCGATAAATATCGCGATGGTGCTGGTGGCGGCAGCGGTTTTTCATCGGGAAGGGCTTCAAATCGATGATCTGGTGGAGGCGTCTAACACGCTGCGCCCACTTGCGGGAAATTTGGCGTCGCTGATATTTGGGCTTGGATTGCTCCTTGCGGGCATTGCCTCGTCAGTTACTGCCGCACTATCAGGCGGGATTGCTTTTACCGGATTCATCGGCCAGCCGACCACGATAGAAAACAAATATTTTAAGATTGGGGTTTTGCTGACTTTACTGCCCGCATTCTTGATGATACTGCTCGTCAGCGACACATTCAAGGTTCTGATCGTAAGCCAGGCCTGCCTTAGTATACAATTGCCGCTGACAATGCTGCCGCTGTTCTTGCTGACAAGCAGCAGAAAAGTGATGGGCAAATACGCTAACGGCAAGGTGGAAAACGCGCTGATGGTTATCACAGGGCTGATTATTCTAGCCCTGAACGCATTATTGATCTTCACCCTCTTCGGCGGCGATTTCTGAGATCAGGCCGCGGCCTGCGCGTCAAAAGTGGGTTTGTAGTGCTCACAGTTATAAGAATATGATTTCTCGTCCGGGCTGTCCGCATCGGACATGAAGACAGCATATCCCAGCTTGGAGCATTTCTGATAGGATTGATCGTAATGTGCACAATCCAGGCAGCGGCGCAGCACACTCCAGCAAACACTGCATCGCAGACTGCCTATTAACTCGACCCGACCGCATAGCGGGCAGTGTACGTATATTTCACGGAATGTGCGGTCATTTTGCTGTAGTGACTCTCGCATGGCTTTGTTGAATTTGAGAATCTGCTCGGCAAGGTCCGCAGTAGCGCTCAGCATTTGATTCGTTTGTTCTATAGACAGGAACTCAGAGACGCGCTCGTCGAGCAGATCCAGAACGGATGTGCACGCTTTTTGCATCGCCTTGAGATGCTGATCGGCGGTTTTCGGCTGGTATGGCTTCTTTTTCTTGTTCTGCCGGCCTATGCTGCGCAGAATCTCTTCTGTGACATGCAGCGGAACTCGCAGAAACGCTTCTGTCTTTGAAGGCACTTCAGCTATCGCTGCCATCACTTTTTTAAGATCATCGACGGACAATTTTTCGGCGCGAACTTTTTTTGCCAGGCGGATCTGCAGCTTGGCATTTTCGTTCAGTGGCCTGAGAGCGTAGGCGTGTCCTTCCAAAAAATCGCCCTCACCCTTTGCAGGTTTGGTCAATATTTCGTTGAGAATGGCCTCAGGCAGATCGAGCAAATCAAGATAACGACGCATCGTGGAATCGGCAACTCCAAGCGTCTTGAGGCACTTCTCCCAACTCATAAACTCTAACAGCTTTTTGATCGCGCGCGCCCGTTCGACCGGATTTAGATCTTCACGTTGGAAGTTTTCGAGAAGAGCATCCGTGCTGGCATCTTCGTCGCTGAGTTCGCGCACGATGGCGGGTATTTCAGTCAAACCGGCCATCTGAGAAGCGCGCCATCGCCTTTCGCCCATCACTATCTCATAGTTGCCGTCTGAAACAGGGCGCACGACTATCGGTTCAAGTACTCCGCGCTCCCGAATGGACATTGCGAGTTCCAGCAACGTGCCCTGATCGAAAGTTTTTCTGGGCTGATCGCTTGCCGGCGAGATTAGAGTGATGTCGATCAATTGCATAGACGAATGGCTCCTTGGAATGCTCTCATATCTATTATGGGTTAATCCGGGTTCAAAACAGAGGTTTATAAGCTGATTAGTGCATTATCTAAAGCTATTTCGTCGTGTTCGTACCTTGATCGTATCGCCGTCGGTGGTGATGGTAATGGCTCCGCATTTAGCTGTAGTGTAGGTACGCACCCCGAATGAATCGAGTCGTTGGGTCACTTTGCGGGATGGGAAGTTGTGGCGACTGCGCTTAGAACAGGATATCACAGCTATTTTCGGATTTACAGCAGCTAGCCATTTCGGTGTTGTTGCCGTGCGCGAACCGTGGTGGCCGACCTGAAGAACCTGAGCGTGCACATCGACGCCGGACTCGAGGATCTCCTCTTCCGCATCTTTACTTGCGTCTGCGGTCAAAAGAATATTAGCATTCTTGTAGATGAGTCGGATGACGATAGAATTGTCGTTCAAATCCAAATAGTGAACTCCCGCGGGATGAAGAATATCCGCACGCACTCCATCGCCCATATCGATCACTTGACCTCGACGTGCAACATTTCGTTTAGCATTGGATCGCTTGGCCGCTTTTTTGAACTCGACGTGTTCCGGGCTATCGTAGTCGGCCCCACATTCCAGAATGAGACGAGCCGGCTTGAGATCGAGAAGACCGGGATAACCGCTCATGTGGTCGGCGTGGGGATGCGTTAAAACCGCTACGTCGATGCTATCCAAACCCCTACTCTGAATATACGGGGCCACCAGCCTGCGCCCAATGTCAGAGTTATCCCGCCAACTCGAAGAACCGCAATCTACAAGAATGCTTCGCCCCGATGGCGTATACACAAATACGCACAGCCCATCTCCCACATCAAAAAACGTGACTTCCAGTGCCTGCGGCCCCGAAAATGCCACACTCAACCAAATACTTATGGCAACCAGGACAGCAGCAGCGATAATCCGGTTCCGATTATCTCGCAACATATCGAGACCTCAGATAAGACATCAACGCGTATAGAAGCATATAATAACCGGCGAGTCCGAACATGCCGGGGGATTGCATAGAGATAGATCCAGATTCAAGGGAGCCAAAATAGTCCACCGACCACAACATCAATCGACTCGACGCAGTTCCGATGAACCCAAGAAAACCCGACCCGTGTGGAATAAGAACAGTCAAAGTAGACAGAAAGCTGTCAAAAAACACCAAAGGCACTGTGAATACGACGGCCACATTAGCCGGCAAAGCAACCAGTGATATGTAGTTAAAATAATAAGCGATTACAGGCGCAGTGACCAGGCTTACTGCAATCGTTGCGATTAGAACCGACACTACTTCGCGAGATATTGGGCCTCCCACGTATCCTTTGAGTGTATCGATAAAGCCGGATGTCCGTTTCGATCCACTGCTCCGCAGCCGAGGCTGCAAGATGGGCTGTATGATTGGAGAAACCCATATCAGCGCCCAAACAGCCAGAAACGAAAGTTGAAAGCCGATATCGAACAGATTCGTCGGCTGGTATAAAAGCACCAAGAAGCCTGCCAAAAAAAATAGATTTCGATGGTCAGCGACTCTACCTAATGGCGCCGCGATCAAGGCCAGAGTCGCCATAGCCGCCGCCCGCAGCATTGAAGGCGCAGGCCCTATCATTAGCACATAGATACCGATCAGCCCTATCAGCACGAACCCTCGGAATCTATGGGGAAACCTCAGCAATTTCAGCATCGGAGTGGCGATCAATATGATGACAAAACAATTATATCCGGATGCCGCGAGAACGTGTAGCGTGCCGGAGCGGGTGAAATTCGACAACGTATCCTGGTCCAGGTATGCATAAGCGCCCAACACAACTCCCGCCATAACTGATGCTTCCCTGGCTGGATGCAGACGATAAATCGAACGCACGAGATGGTGTTTAACCGCAAATGCCACACGCATTGGATTGCAGCGGCTCGAGCGCAGTAACGTGACCTGATCTGGCTTGTTCACAGATGCGCAAGCGTGAATACCCTGCCTTGCCAAATATTTCTTCCACGAATGCTGCCCGGGGTTTGTCGGATCAGATGGAAGATAGGGTTTGGCTTAGACTAGTATTTGATCGCCATACCCAACGCGCGCATTCTTACCATTCACGTCTGGATAGAGATTCAGGGTGATCTTTCCAGTCACGGGCAGCCATTTGTCTCCGACTTTTGCGCGATTCAGTCGCAAGATCGGTTTGATGCATTTGTCCGTGGCGGTAGTGTCTGAGGCTGCACGTCCCTGCAGCTCCCGGACTTGTGCTGAGACACGCG
>JAAYKG010000105.1 GCA_012522555.1 Armatimonadota bacterium | reverse complement strand
GGCAAAGGCCGCCTCAGATAACCTTCGGCGGCCTGTTCGCAAAAGCGATTCAGATCATTATGCAGTGCGGCTAAATCTCGACTACATTGCCGCTAACAGCGCTTTGATGGACAGCTACACCTATTTTCGTGACCTGCAGTCCGTCCTCTCCGGATGGATATGTGCCGGCGAGGCTCTCGATGGAAGCCCCATTTTTGATCGCCGCGACGTTGTAGGCGAAATCTTCGATAGACTCAATGCCATAGCCTTTGTATATCGTCCGGCCCTGTTTGTCGATGGACTCGCGCATGAAGTTGTTGTTCCAGGTGCGCATCCCCTCCTCGACGATGCACGACCGGGAGCCGCGATATTGGCTGTCGATCTCCCAGACCCCCTTGGTGCCAACAAGCCTGATCTCCTGATTGACAATCGCTTCAAACGACTTGGGCAGTATCCAACTCGTGTCGAAGGATACCACTGCGCCGTTTTCAAACTCGACCGTGGCGTTGATGGCATCCCAAGTGTCGATGCCGTATTCATCACGCAGCAAGCCCTTGTGGCCCCTTGCAAAAATGGTTTTGGCATCGGATTTGATCACCCAGCGCACCAAATCGTAGAAGTGCGTGCCCAAAAACCAACCCGGACTGGAAGACGGCGCCCATCGTGCCAGCCATTCGCTGGGGACCTCGATGCGATCCTCCATACACACCGAGCCGTAGAGAATCTTGCCCAGTTCTCCGGCTGAAACGCGACGTTCCATCGCCATATGTTCAGGATCATATCGCTTGTGAAAATCCACCTGCAACAGCACCCCCGCTTTTCGGGCAGCCTCAACCATCGCCCGGCAGCCCTCCACGGTCACATCCAGCGGTTTTTCGACGAGTATATGCTTGCCGGCAGCCGCAGCCGCGAGTGTGATCGGTTTGTGCAGATGATCCGGGGTCACCACAGTCACCGCATCTATATTTGCATCCGCCAACATCTCATTGTAGTCACGATAGACCTTGCAGCCATAGACCGCTTCCACCCATTTCGCCCGTTCCTCGTTGATCTCCGAAACTGCGGCCAGCTCGGCGACGCCAAGATATGAGAGCTGTTTGAATGCATTCAGGTGATTGACACCGAAAATACCCGCGCCCACGACTCCGACTTTAATAGCCATCTGATCTAGTTCCTCCACTTGATAATCAACTCGATGGATTTCGGTTTGTTGTCAAAGCTTATGAGGGCGGTGTCGCCCTCTTGTTCAACCCACTCCGACTCAGTCTGCGCGTTGCCGGAGGCCGTTTTTCCATCTACCTCAATAGATAACGGCAGGGCCGCAGGCGGGGCGTACAGGCGCACAACCCCACGAGTATCCTGTGGACCGCTCAGCTTCATGCGGATGGTTCCGGCTTGCTGCGTGAGATTTTCCACCTTGGAAGATGTGTATAACAATTTTGGATCGCCGGCCATCAGTTTGGTGACATCTTTATACAGGGCGCATTTATCCGCCGGAATGACAGGGTCCTTCGCCACAGAGATGCGGGGATTAAGAAGATCGACGTATCGGCCCGCCAGATTCTTCTCGCCGTCAAAGACGCGAATCGCGACGTAGTCTCCTCTGCGGATACCCAACCTCGGGTTTTCTCTATATGCCAAAGAGGCGGCCTTGCACGCATCCTGGACTATCTCGCGCAACCGATCGGCATCTTTTGCAGACGATGCAAAGACCGCGGGGGATTCTTTTATTCTGATAACCCGACCTTTGCCTGTCTTTGAAACACTCAAGCGAGACATAAGATCCTGAGTCGGCGACGCAAATCCTCTCTCTTTCCACCACTCCGGCAGATCGTTATACGCGTCTTCTCCGCCCAAGACCACCAACACCCCGCCATCTTTGACCCAATCGGCGATGGCCTGGTTGATTTGGGGGTTCATCGGCTTCATTATTTCATAACTCAGCAGCAGCACTTTATACGGGCTGAGATAGCCCTTATCGCCCACCCTTTCGAGCTGCGCCACTTGAATCGGGATGCCTTTATAAATAAGCGGCAGAGTAAGCCCCCAGAAGCAATCGAAGTTGCTGCCGTGGGGATTGCCGCGCTGCCAGGCCATCGAGTCAGCGACGAAGGTGGCGATGCCGCGCGTGCCCATGTCATACTGGGCCGTTTTTTGGTTGTGCATATCCTGCAGGGCGTTGATAATCGAGCTGATCTGGGTAGCAAACTCGCCGGGTATTCGGCCGTAGATGCGGTTGGGCCACGGAAGGACCTCGTATGAATCGACCTCGGGGAACAGCAAGCAGGCCACGATCGTCTTTTCGTAGTTCGAGTGATAGTCTTCCATGCTTCGGTCCTGATTGTCCTCCAACGGGTCCATCAAAAACCACATTCTTTTGTCTGTCCCTCGCACCAGGTTCGCCAGGCTGGAATACTCAAGAAATGCAGTCTCGAATGTACGCTCCTCAGTTTTGCCTTCATACTTGTTGGCGCTGCGAGCGGTTCCCGTCCACACCTGCCCAATGATCTCCTGGAGGTTCGGCAGGGTCATACACTGATAGTGCGGATAGATGATATTCCAATACGCGTAAGTGACGGCGCTGTGGCAGGCCACCATTCTTCGGACGTCGGATTTTTGGGCGGCTGCAGCATCGACTATGGATTTGACCATTTTATATTGCATTTCGGATTTAAGCCGATCCGACTTCCAGCGCGCCTCAATCGAGCTTTCCTGATCCTGCCAAGGCTCATTATAATATTTTTGCCAGGCGTCCTTGAAAGACTGGGAATAGCCGGTAAAGGTGAAAAACTCCGGCTCCTCCGGGCAGATCGCTTGTGCCCCGTTGTTGATTGCGTTGGTAAAATACTGCACCGCCGCTTTGATTCGGCTTTCGGTGGGAACCATATAATAGCTGCCTGGGCCGCAGGTGTGCAGTCCACCGCCTTTGGCGGTCTGCACTTCGTCGGCGTGATCTTTGATATAATCCGGGCCGGTGCGAAAGCCATACATGGTCTGGATATAATATCCGTTATCAGCCCAGCCTTTGATTCGGTCGGCCAGGTCGGCATAGACTATAACGGCATCTGTTTTGATATCATGTTCCGGTTGATATTCGCCGCCGGTTTGGAAAGTTGTATACGGGATCTGCGTCTTAGTTCCATTGGGAGCGGCAACAACAGTCGGCGCAGAGACTACGACAAGGGCGATAATGACAAAAACAATGGGCATGATAATACTACCTCCGCGGCATTGTATCTCGATTATTGCTGCAATGCAACCAGGGATTAGATGCGAAATGTCCATTGAACAAACCTATCGGAAAAATCGTCTTAGCGATAGGATTGGATGGGCAGGCAGCCGTAGCTTGAGATTTTGCGTACATATTCGTGTGTGGTATAATTTTATCTGCAGTGACCCTGATCTGGCGCTGCGTTCCACGCTCTGATTATAATAATGCGCCGGTGCCGCTGTGCCGGCGATTTTGTCATGGGGGACAGATGCGAAGCTTTCACAAAATCGGAATAGGAGTGTTGATCGGCCTGGTGTTCTTTTTGGGCTATGGGCTGCGGATCAACTGCGACAACCGACAAAGGTCTTCGGCTGTAATATCCGGCGCCCCGCTGGGAGGCACGCAGGTTGCGTCCAACCGGCTGGACCTGGCCGGGGTGGATATTCGTCCCCTCAAGACCCTTTACAACGTTCTTAGCAGCCTGCGGGAACATTATGTAGATCAGCTTACCATCGAAGACGAGGGCAAGATGACCTACGGCGCCATAAAGGCAATGCTGGCCTCCCTCAATGATCCGGAGACTCGATTCATCGAGCCGGACCAAAGAAAGCTGCTGGCCGAGGCCCGAGAGGGCAAATTCCACGGCATCGGGGCGATAATGTCGATCAAGCAGATCGTCCGACCGCCCTCTGAAAAAGATAAAAACAAATCACAAAGCCAGGAAGACAAGCCGAAGGATCCGGTAAGCGAGGAACACCTGATAGTGGTTAGCGTTCTGCCGGGTAGTCCTGCGGCTAAAGCCGGGCTGAAGCCAGGTGATGAGATCGCAGCGATCAACGGCAAAGATGTGCTGCCTTTCGATCCATATTTGAACGTCAGCGACCTGATGAAGCAGGATAGCGTCCGCAACATGGAGCGGCCGCAACTCATCAAGATGCTCGATACCGAGCAAAAACGCATTGAAGACGGCATAACAATGGTCGACGCTGAGAAACTGCTCATGAGCGACAGCAAGAAGCCTATTGAGATCAAACTTGCCGCCAAGCCGCCCGCACAACCTGTCACCCTCACAATCCAGACTGGGGAAATGACCCTTGATCCGGTCAGCGATGTTCGGGTTATAGACGGCAACATTGGCTTTGTTCGGGTTGGTTTTTTTGGGGCGGATACCTTTGAGAAGTTCGCAGCGGCGATGAAAGAGATGCAAAGCAAAAGGTTGAAAGGACTGGTTATTGATCTGAGAGGATCGATGGGGCCGGATGTCCTTGCGGCGGACAATATGGCAAGCTGGTTCGCGCCCCGCAAGGTGATGTCGATTCGCATCAGATCGCGTGGTAGAAAAGACCTGATACGCATTCCATCGGCTAATGGGATGCCTTGGACGAAACCTGTTGTGATGCTGGTCGATGGCTCAACCGCGAAAGCTGCGGAGTTGTTTGCCGCCTCTCTGAAAGATATGAATGTGGCGAAACTTGTGGGCGAGAAGACCTTTGGTGATTTTTCTGATACAACCCTGATCGATCTTGCTGATGGGTCGGCGATAATTATGTCCTCTGGGAAATATGTCACTGGCGCGGGCAATGACTACCATCGTAAAGGCGTGCCGGTAAATGTGGAGGCAAGCTCCGACGAGTCACAGATGAAAGAAGCCATCAAACTGCTTTCCGGAAGCGAGGCCAAAGGCTAGCGATGAAACGATTTGTTATCTATTCACTGATAGCTGTTCTTGCGATGGTGGCGTTTGTGGCAGGTTTTGTGGCGCCGGATGTCCGGGCGAATGGCTTGAGCTTGGAGAAGCTCGCTGCCAGCGTGGAAATGATGCCGCAGCGCCTCGAGAGCATCAGCGGCGAGACTCCGGACCCCAGCAGTCGCACATTGCCCCTGGTCGAGACATATTCCGCGGTAATGGAGCGGCTCAAATCCGACTATTACGGCACGAAAACTATCAATGAGCAAGAGCTTACATACGATGCCATACGTGGAACCCTGCATTCATTGGGAGACCCGTACACCCGGTTTATGGACCCCGAATCATACAAAAAAATGCGTGAAGAGAACGAAGGCAACTTCACCGGCATCGGCGCGCAGCTCGACACCAACAAAAACGATGAAGTTTATATAAAAGAACCACTGCCCGACACCCCTGCGATGCGCGCGGGGGTGAAGGCCAACGACGTTATCACCGCGGTTGACGGTAAGTCGATCAAGGGGATGGATATCCTCGATGTGGTTAAGCTGATACGGGGCAAAGAAGGATCCAGGGTTACCCTGACGCTGAGGCGTCCGGGCGCCGCCAAGCCCATCGAAAAATCGATTGTCCGCAAAACGGTTCAGTTTCAGATGGTCGATTCGAGGATGGCGGATGAGCAGGCAAAAATCGGCTATGTCAGGCTGCGGCAGTTTAACGAAAAGAGCGATGAGCAGTTCGATGCCGCACTGTCCGCCCTCGAGAAAAAGCAAATCAAAGGGCTGATTTTCGATCTGCGTGGCAACCCGGGCGGTTTGCTGTCGGTGGCGGTGGATATCGGAAGTAGATTCATCGATAGTGGGCCTGTTGTTATCATCCAGGAGCGCGGTGGGCAGAAAAACCCGATATATGTCGAGGAAGATAAGCATAATCACAAGCGCTACCCGCTGGCAGTGCTGGTCGACAAGTCGTCCGCAAGCGCATCTGAGATCGTTTCCGGGGCGGTTAAGGACGATGAAGTCGGCACTCTGGTTGGAACTACCACATTCGGCAAAGGCAGAGTGCAGACGATTCTGCCGCTGCAGGATGGTTCGGCGGTCGCTATTACAACAGCGAAGTATCTGACACCAAAGGGCGTCGATATTCACAAAAAAGGAATTGAGCCGAACGTCGAGGTGGAGGCCGCCGAAGATCTGGATCCCACTGATCCGAAAACCGACAACCAGCTTGCCGCGGCGATTGAAGTTGTGAAGGTCAAGTTGGGAATGCTGCCTAAGACTGCACTTGATAAGTACGTCAAACCGACCCAGACGGCCGAGGCGGCAAAGCCAAGCGATAAGAACAAAAAAACCGGGGTAAAGACGCCTGAAAAATAGGCTTGAACCCGCAGTGAAACTCGCCAACGAGCTGCCTCACTTCATCTACTGAGGGATATTGGATATGCCGCGTCACATTCGTAGTGTACTATTTGCATTTGCGATCGGTGCTGCGCTGGTTGTGGGGTTGAATTCGTGCTCCACACAGGCTCCGGCGAAAATAATCACCCAAAACCCGCCGAAGAAAGCCGCACACAGCCCTAAAAGCGAACCGCTAAAAGCCGCAGGCCCAGGCAAAGAGGCGACAATGCCCGCTGCCGTACCCGTCGAAGCTCCACCCAAAGCCCAGGAGCCTCCGGCTGCATCTCAGGAACCTCCGGCCAAAGAGCCGGCAAACGATTCCGTCCGGGTCGCTGCTGCCCCCCCAGCGGATCGGAATAAAGTGTCCAAACCTAAGCGCTATGCCGGATATCCAACCGAAATCGCCTATGTAAAAGACACCGATAAGATCGCGCTGACCTTTGATGCGGGCGCTAGCGCAGCACCTACTCCTGCAATCCTTGCCGCCCTCAAGGAAGCCGATCTTCAGGTCACTTTCTTTCTCACAGGAAAATGGTGCGAAAAGAATCCCGAACTAGTCAAACGGATCATAAACGAGGGGCATGAGATTGGCAACCACAGCTACTCACATCCGGATTTCCGCAAGATAAACGACAGCGCAATCATTGAGCAGCTCAAAAAGGTAGAAGATATTGTCGTCAATCTGACCGGCCAATCGACCAAACCGCTGTTTAGGCCGCCTTATGGAGGCCGCGACAAACGGGTGCTGAGTGTGGTTGGCGAGCAAGGATATACGTCTATTTACTGGTCTTTGGACAGTTTGGACGCGTTCAAGAAGGGGATCACCAGCACAGAGATTCAGCAGCGGATACTCAAGCGGGTTCAAGGCGGCGACATCGTCCTCATGCACTGCGGCAGTGATCCAACCGCAAAACAGCTCCCTGAGCTGATTAACAAGCTGAAAGAACGAGGCTTCACGATGGTTAAAGTCTCTGAGCTGGTCGCTAAGGAATAATCCAACCGACTATGGGGCCGCGAACAACAGATCCCAATCGTTTGGCGAATTGGTATAGATCGAGTAGACGTGATAATCGGTAGGATCCGGCCAATTGTCCGGATCGATCAACTCCACGCCCAGCACACCCGTCACTGCGATATAATCCCCCACTTGCGGAGTAGATGCCGGTTTGTTCAAGATATGCGTACGGATTCCTCGAACAGCCATCGCTTGGAGGGTTTTCGTCCCGTCGAGTATGGCCGAGCCGTCATCTATATAGATCGCTCCGTCGTTTGGGTCGATCCATGTGACTCGACCGAAAACACGAACCCGCAGCCCCACAGTAGATAAACCCTTTGTTTTGCCTGTGATGGACGGCTGGTTGACTCCGGCATGGCCAAGCGATGATTGGGGCATCGCCAATGGTTTGGGCAATGAAAGACGTGTGGTTCCCAGCGACCAATACGCCGCATAGATCACCGCTTCCATATTGTGTAGGCCCAGTGAGCCGGTGACGGTTATCCCACGTTTCAGTTGAGGGGCCGGGCCGCTTCCAAGGGGCAGCAGCACAGCGATCCCCGCCGAGCGATCATCTTCCTGAATATAAACTTTGTAACAGGTTCTACCCGATGCCCAGACATAGTGGGGGTCGATATATGTGACTACGCGATCTTCGATTATCCCGCCCAATCCGCCTGTCGAAGACTTCAGCGAACCTATTTTAGTTGGAGTGGGAGATTCAAATCTCACTCCATCGATTGCGGATACATGCCATTTGAGGGAAAATAGCTGCTCAAATTCCAAAAACACTGTCGCGATGCCGCTCTCCCCGGCGGTTATTGTCACAGCGGCCGGCTGCCAACTGGAGTCGTTGGCGAATGAGTAGCCCTGCCACCATCTGATATTGCTGCTTCCCGGATCTATTCCGCCGTTCGGGTCGACCCCTATTTTGACGTGGGTGTATCCTGCTTCGCCGCCGGATTGATATGTGATAAACCTGGTTGACAGGGTATAGAAATCGCCTGGGTCGACGTATACGCGCTGAAAGACTCCACCATTTTTATATGACATATTCGCCCCAGCGCCCAGAAAATAGCTGCCGTTATAGGCTTTGATTCCGGTAAGCCAAGTCGACGTGCCGCTGGACGAATAGGGGCCGACCAACCCGTCGATGGGGTGATAGCCGGACACACCTTCTTGGGTGGTATATTGAACCCACGGGCTAAGTGTATGTCCATGCCCGTGGGCGGTATCTTCAAAGTCGCCGTTAACCAGTTCCCAGCTTATCGGCGGCAAAGTCCAGAACGTCGATACCTCTGATTTCGCATCCGTATAACCCGGTCTGCGGCTCCAAACGCGGAAGCTATATTGGTTCGCCTCGCTCAAGATTCCCAGGTTCACCGTATGTTTGGTGGTCAGCGACTCCAGTTCATTCGAGGAGCTTTTCTGGTCAGGGTTGATCCAATACTCGACCTGTGAGGTAGAGGGAATATCCGTCTGCCACTCAACCACTATTGCGCCGCTGGGGTCGACTTTTGTGATGACGTTTGAAAACCAGATCGGTGTTCTGAACGATAGATCGTCGGACACATAACTCAGATAACCCGGCGCAGCGCTGGTGATTCGATAGAAATACTGAGTCGATGGGACCAAACCCGAGATCGTTACGTTATGATCCATTGCCGGGGTTGCACTGCCGGCTGATCGATTGTAGGAATCGGTAGGGCCATATTCGATCACCGATGAGGAGGCAACGTTGGTTGACCAGTTTATAATGACCGCCGTGTCGGGATTGTTCGGGTCGCGCGTAACGGTAGGCTCGATTGTGGTGAGCACCGGCGGTAGAGAAGTGAACTCCACTTTGTCCCATAAAGTGGACATAATCGCTGACGTATTCGGCTGATCCGCTTCGATAAATATTGTGTATGAGCCGGCTGTCGGTATCTGCAACGTGCGCGTTCGCCATACATCACCCCACGGAAAATCCAGCCAGGATTGTACGCTATTACGGTTTTGTGTTTGCCCGGACGCCAGCCCCATCCTGATGCGACAGCCATTATCATACGGAGTTCCGTCATACCTCTGGGAGTAGGCTCGCGCGGTTACACTGATCGAGGCAGCCCCACCCTGCCAGGTGAATGATTGGCAGACTCCTCCATTGCCGGTCGACTCAAAGGATTGGATTCCACAAACATTGTTGCCAGAAGGAGCGCTTGGTGGGCTGATAAGATTGAACACACACTCAGATCCGCCGACGCACCCGACAACGGGCGTGGCAGGGAGCGCGCCTGGGGATGGTTGATAGGAGTACGCCGTCCAAGCGTCAAGGCCGCCCTCGAAATCGGGGTTGCCTATTGGGTTTTGTGCGAAAGCAGGCGCAACAATGAGCGCCAAGCACAGAGATATCGCTATTTGGATCCTAATCGCCATTCGTCACCAAACATCCCGTCGAAATCACGGATCAAAAGGGCGCGACTGTAGGCGGCCAGGCGCTCGACTATTCTCGTCTTTTCAGATTATAACAATACGAAGATATCATTCTGGCATCTGACCCGGAAATTGGGTTGAATCGAGTTG
>JAAYKG010000013.1 GCA_012522555.1 Armatimonadota bacterium | reverse complement strand
TTTGCGCGGGCGGCAAAGCTCACGGGAGTAGCTCTGGTCGCGCCTGAAAAAGCTATCGGTAATACTACGGCATCGAGTCTGCAATCAGGGATCATTTTCGGCTTCGCGGGGATGGTGGATGCGCTGGTCGATAGATTTCAAAATGAAATCGGCGGCCCTGCAAAGGTTATAGCTACCGGCGGATTGGCGGAGGTGGTTGCGGGGCACAGCCGCACAATCGAAAGCTGCGACGAACTGCTCACGCTGGAAGGTCTGCGCATTATCTACGAACGTATAAAAGGCAAGGATTGAGTTTTAATCACATATCTTCTATGTTCTCTCCGTTTTACATCGGCAACATCAAAATTGACCCTCCGCTGATCCTGGCTCCTATGGCGGGCGTTACAAATCGTGCATTTAGAACGATGTGCAAGCAATCCGGCGGGTGTGGGCTTGTCACCACGGAAATGTTCAGTGCGTATGCCTGCAAATATCGTGACCCCGGCACAAATACCATGATCGACTGGATCGAAGAAGAGCGGCCGGTTTCGGCTCAGATCTTCGGCGGAGACCCCGAGACTGTGGCCATAGCGTCAAGGATGCTGCAGGAAGCGGGCGCCGACATAATCGACATCAATTTCGGCTGCCCGGTCCCCAAAGTCGCGAGAAGCGGATCCGGCGCAGCTTTGCTCAAAAACCTCGACACGGCTAGAGAAATCCTTATAGCAGCAAGGCAGGCGGTGACTGTTCCGCTTACCCTCAAGACACGCATTGGATGGAATATGGACGATCGCCAGGTTTTTAATCTGGCAAAGACCGCGGAAATATGTGGCGTCGATGCGATCAGTGTTCACGGTCGGGCGGCTGTGCAGGGATATTCAGGCACGGCGGATTGGGATATAATAGCCGAGGTGAAAAATTCCGTGCGAGTGCCGGTCATCGCCAATGGAGATGTATCAACCCCTTATGCTGCCGAAGAAGCGCTCGAGCGCACGGGCTGTGATGGTTTGATGATAGGCCGTGCCAGCCTCGGAGACCCTTGGATATTTAATCGGATCGCCGAATACCTGCGCACCGGCGCAATATTACCTTTGCCGACTGTAGGTGAAAAACTTGCCGCTGCTCGGCGGCATGCGGTGCTCTTGAGCGAATTGCTCGGCGAAAGGCGGGCAGCGAAGGAGATGCGCGGACATCTGGTGTGGTATGTCAAGGGAATGCCCGGTGCGCCAAGGCTGAGAGATCGACTTATGACGACGAAATCCATCGAAGAAATAGAGGAGGTATTGAATGAAGCGGGTAGTGAGCATCAGCCTGGGCGCGTCAAAACGTGACAGCGCTTCCCGGCTTGAACTCCTTGGCGAAACGTTCGATATCTCCCGAATTGGCACCGATGGCGATATGCTGCGTTTTGCGGAATTGATGCAAGAGCTTGACGGCGAGGTCGATGCGATAGGATTGGGAGGCATCGATCGATACGTCTGGGCGGAGAATAGACGTTATACGCTGCGCGATGCCGACAGATTAGCCAAAATCGCCAAAACCACTCCGGTAGTCGACGGAAGCGGAGTCAAGAACACCATCGAGCGTGAGACTATCGGGTATCTGCATAAGGAAAATCTGGTTGATTTTAGCGGATCCAAGGTGCTTATAGTTTGCGCTGTGGATCGATTCGGTATGGCTCAAGCGATCGCAAAATACGCAAAGAATGTAATCTACGGCGACCTTATGTTTAGCTTGAGGATTCCCATTCCAATGAAATCCTACGGCGCGGTGCGGTTCGCTGCAGCCGCTTTTATGCCTGTAATATGCCGCTTGCCGTTCAAATGGCTCTATCCGACCGGTTCAAAACAAGAGAGATCCAAACCGAGATATCTAAAATATTTTGACTGGGCGGATATAATAGTTGGGGATTTTCATTTTGTGAAGCGTGCGCTGCCGAGCGCGGAGTCAGGTTTGCTGGCGGGAAAGACACTAATAACAAACACGCTGACTCCACAAGACACGCTGCTGCTGGCCGAACACAAACTAGGCAGGTTTGTAACGTGCATGCCCGATCAAATGAAGTCGCCGGACGGCCGTTATTACGCAACCAACGTATTCGAGGGAGTGCTCATAACCCTGCTGGGCAAGAGACCCGAAGAAGTGCGCGCGGAAGACTATAATCCGCTGTTGGAAAGAATGAATTGGAAGCCGACCGTGGTCGACTTGCCGCGATAAACAATTTGATCAAAGATCGAGGGCTTGTTTTGGAAAGATTTGCATTTGTAATACACCCGCTATCCGCTAAAAAAGACGTTGCTCGTAAATATCCATTTGTTAAAGTCCTCCCGGAATCATGGGTGGAGTGGGGGATGAAGCATAAAAGCCCGATGGAGGTCTCCCACATCACAGGAATACGCTCGACCACCGGAGTGGAGGCGGAGGGATGGTTGGTAGGCTGCCCTCTAAGTCCAAACCTGATTATGACCATGCCTGTCGAGGAGGTCTACGAAAAAATCGCCGGGGCGATACGAATAGCCCAGCAGCGCGGCGCAAAAATAGTCGGTCTGGGGGCGCTGACATCGGTAGTGGGCGATGCGGGGGTGACTATCTCTCAAATGGTCGATATTCCCGTGACGACCGGCAACAGCTACACTATCGCGACGGCTGTCGAAGGCGCTTTGCAGGGGGCCGGGCTGCTTGGAATCGACCCAAACCAGGTGCGCGTTGCCGTAGTTGGCGCCACTGGCTCGATAGGAAAAACATGTGCCCATCTTTTGGCGGATAAATGCGCCGAAATCAAGCTGATAGGTCGCTCTGTCGATAAACTCGAGGGGCTGGCCGCTGAACTGTCCGCGAAAAACAATACTGCGGCGTCTGTGACAACCGATGTTGAAGAAGGCATTCGTGATGCGGACATAGTGGTCACAGTATCGAGCGCGGTTGACGCCATAATAGAACCGGGCTTCATCAAACCTGGCGCGGTGGTCTGCGATGTGGCCCGCCCACGCGACGTCGGCGAGAGTGTACGTCGAGAACGCGATGACGTTTTGATCATAGATGGAGGAGTGATCGATGTGCCTGGTGAGGTCAATTTCAACTTCAACTTTGGCTTTCCTCCGAAGACCGCATACGCGTGTATGAGTGAGACTATGATCCTCGCTTTGGAAGGCCGCTACGAAAACTATACCCTTGGTCGGGAGGTATCTGTGGATCAGGTGACTGAAATAAACGGCCTTGCCACGAAACATGGGTTTAAGCTCGCAGGATTCCGCAGCTTTGAGCGCGCTGTGAGCGAGGAACAGATCGGTCAGATCCGTAAAAACGCGGGAAGAGGTTGATGGGCGGGGTTTTCGCAGTGATTTTGGGCGTTGTCGCCGTCGGTGCGGCGCTGATCGCGTATATGCTTCTTTATGAGCAGTTCGACCTGCGCATCACCGAGCTTGAACTGAGCTTTCCCAATCTACCTGCCGCATTCGATGGCTACACTATTTTGCATCTTTCCGACCAGCACCTCACCAAGCTAGGCCTGCTCGAACGAAAGACGATGCAGATTGTCTCCAGCCGTGAAGTCGATGCGTGTTTTATCACTGGGGATGTTACGGCAGAGCCTCGCGCGTCGGATGTTTTTCGCCGAGTCTGCTCGGTAATCAAATCGCGGGAGCCGATAGTTATGGTGCTGGGTAATTCAGAGCACAAACCGTGGTTGGATTCGGACATGCTGGCCGGCGCTTTGACCTTCGACGGCTTGAAGCTGCTTATCAACGAATCCACTACTTTCACCCGCAGCCGCGACAAAATCGCTGTAGTAGGCGTCGATGATGCTTATTATGGGCTATCAGACCTCGACGCTGCTTTTGCAGGGGTCAATGCAGATGATTTTGTGGTGTTTCTGACCCACACCCCCAGCATCACCCCTGATGCGATTGCTCGTGGAGCTGATCTTATCTTGGCCGGACACACCCACGGCGGTCAGGTGCGTTTTCCGTTTATAGGTGCAGTGTGGACGCATATGCACTCCAATCAGGCTTTGAACAGCGGGCTTTACGGGCCGGAAGACATATCGAAGCTGACCGGCATCGATGCTGGACAATCAAAACTGTTCATCAGCCGCGGTGTCGGGACCAGCCGGCTGCATATACGTTTTCTTTGCCCTCCGGAGGTTGTCTACATAACCCTGCGAAAGGCATAGTAGAAGGATTTAGAACAAGCCGGGCGGAAAGATATCAAAATGGCCACTCAAGGTGATGATAATATGCAAGACTCAGAGCATTTGACGTATTTTGCTCCCGCAGAGCGATATGGCGATGACGAAATTCGAGCGCAGCATCTGGCATTCTGCAAAGAGAAAGTGGCTGTAGGAATTTTGGAAGCCATGCCCGATCCGACGCTTGTAGTCAATGATAAACGGCAGATTGTCGCCTCCAACACTCTACTCCTCGATTCTGTTGGGATTCTGGATGTGGCGGATATTTTAGGTCTCCGTCCAGGGGAACTGATGGGCTGCATTCACTCCGATGAAATGCCCGGCGGCTGCGGCACAGCTCACGCATGCCGTGTTTGTGGCGCAGTGAAGGCTATTTTAGGCTGCTTTGCTGATTCGATAGATCGCTCGGAAGAGTGTCGCCTCTCCACCAACAATGAGCAAGAGGGCGGTTCGTTGGATGTCCTCGTTCACGCCAAGTGGATATCTTTGCCGAGCGGGCCGCATGCGGTCCTTGATTTGCGCGACATCAGTGCAGAGAAGCGGCGGCGCGTGCTGGAGCGGGTCTTTTTTCACGATGTGGTCAACACGGCTTCAGGTATCCGTGCGATTGCTGAGTTGATGAAAGACTATCCGCAGGCCATAGAAAAAGAAAGGTCGAAATACGAGCGCGACCTGTATAGCATGGCCGATCAGATGATCGAGGAAATCGTGGTGCAAAGGCAGTTGTTGGCGGCGGAGCAGTCGGAGTTGCAGACTTCGATCACCGACGTGAGAGTCTCTGAAATTGCTGAAGACGTTGTGAGATGGTATTCACATCATTCGGTCGCCAAAGACAAGAGTGTCATTATTGAAAAGGCTCCGGATTGCACGATTCGCACAGACAGGATGCTTTTGCGGCGGTGTCTGGGCAATGTCATCAAAAATGCGCTCGAGGCCACCTCGGCCGGCGGGGAAGTGATTGTAAGCGCCTGCGTGTCCGCTGATACTGCTGTGTTCACTATCACAAATCCCGGAGTCATGCCCGATCACGTCCAGCAGCAGATATTTAACAGATCGTTCAGCACTAAAGGCGGGCCGGGCCGTGGAATTGGGACATACAGTGTCAAGCTTTTTATGGAACGCTATCTTAAAGGCAGTGTTTCATTCACGAGCCAGGAGCCGCAGGGCACTTCATTTGTCTTGACTGTCCCGTGTGACCTAAGCATGAGCTGATATAATTCCGATAATTCTGCTGAGTCGCGACGAGGCTGAGTGTATGCGCAGCGCAGATTGTCGGAAGATTCCTTTTATTGGCGGGAATCATTGTTGTTTTACTAGCGTATATGCATGCGTCAGCCATCGGCGAGCTCTTCGGTTGACACGCTTATGTAAGGTCTTGTACAATGACGCTCGTACCGTAGAATATGAGTAGGAAGTGGACTGATGAGCGTGCCGAACCTTCAGGCGGCGTGGCACAGTTTTAAGGTGGGTGGAGATCTAAAGTCGCGAGATGCGCTGATTTCGCATTATGCGTATCTGGTGAAGATCACGGCTGGTAGAGTTGTCACCAGCCTGCCGCCGAACGTCGAACGCGACGACCTGATCAGCGCGGGTATTATCGGCTTGATCAAGGCGATCGATCAATTCGACACGAAGCGTGAAGTCAAGTTTGAAACCTACGCTATCGCGCTTGTTCGAGGAGCAATCCTTGAGATGCTGCGCGAAGAAGACTGGGTCCCGCGCTCGGTTCGGGAGAGGGTGAAAGCTCTCGAACGGACATATTTAGAACTTGAGGGCACGCTGGGCAGGCCGGCAACCGATGAAGAGGTTGCCGAAGCTATGGGGATCGAGATCGAAGCCTTCCACGCGCTGCTTGCGGATACAGGCAGGGCGTCGCTGCTGAGTCTCGATGACGCAGTTCTGTCGACTGATGGCAACGAGAAGATTCATTTGGCCGATGTTGTTCACGATGCCACGGCTGACACGTCGGCTGATGTGGAATCCGGGGCTGTGAAACAGTCATTAGGAGAAGGGGTCGACAGACTACCAGACAGGGAGCGTCTGGTTATAGCTCTCTACTATTATGAAGGACTTACGTTCAAAGAGATCGGCAAAATACTCGAGGTTTCTGAATCGAGGGTATATCAGCTTCATACTCAAGCGGTACTACGCCTGCGCGGCTACCTTCAGCGCGATTTGGCCTTGTTCCACTAAGCTGTCGCTGGAATCCCGGTGTACCTCGTCATGTCTAACCCACCAAAGGAGCACAACCCTATGCGCAGAATGAGATTTGGCCTGGTCGCGATATTGGCCGCCGTCGTTTTAATGTCGGCATTGGCTGGTTGCGGCAGAAAGGGACTTATCAACGTCAACGGCGAGAAAATCGCCAAAGATGAGTTCTATGCCAGGCTCGAACGAGTGCCGGTGCAGACCATCAAAGGCGGCAAACAAGTGACAATCCCGGCCGGACAGTATGTCATTGAGCAGATGATTACCGAGCGGCTGCTGACGCAGCTCTCGAAAAAAGAGAATGTTCCGGCAACAGACGAGCAGATCGAGGCGAAGCTGAAATATATCAAAGCTTCCAGCGGAGGCAATTTCCTGGCTCAGCTCAAACAGCAGGGAATATCTGAACAGGAATGGAAACGGCAGATGGCGCTGCAGCAGTCTGTGGTCAACTTGATTGGAAAAGACTCCAAAGTGACCGATGCCGATGTGAAAAAAGAATACGATATCGAACTGGCCAAACCCGCTTCACAGTTCAAGAAACCCGAAGCTGTCTTCATCAGCATGATTATGACTGAAAAGCCGGACGCAATTAACAAGGCATACGGCCTTCTGCAGGAGGGCCAGGAATTCGGCTCTGTCGCTTTGAAACTATCCGAGGACAAGGCGACTGCGGCAGGCCAGGGTCGAGTCGGCTGGGTCTCCAAAAATATGGACGTAGTTCCGCAGGCGATTCGGGGCGCTGCTTTCGAGACTGGCGTCGGAAAATATACCAAGCCGTTCCAGGTTAAAGACAAGAATCAGTCGGCTTGGGTTATCCTCAGAGCGGACAGCAAGCGCCCGGCGACCACCGATCGCTATGAAGACGTGAAGAGCATAATCAAAGAGCAGATGGCTATTAAGGCTGCCGACCGAAAACCATTCGACGATCTTCTTAAGGACTTCATCGGAGAATCCAAAATTGTTGTGAACGCTGAGCGTTATAAGACTATCCCTGAGATGCTGAAGAAAAACGCCGGAGTAGCCGCGGAAATCGCGGAAGGCAAAAAGGCTCCGGACGCGGACAAAAAAGACTGATTCTCTGACACTACGTTTAAGCCCTTGCCTGCCGGGCAAGGGCTTGCCCTTCAAAATGTATCCGAAACACGCTTACCCTCATTAGTTGACGGGAACCAATCACGTGTAAGAATGGGTATACTCATCCGGAGATCACGGGCACTTCTCAGGCTTCAACTCAATCGAAGAGGTCTCGTTGAATATTGATCTGGGGAGATAGATTGTTTTATGCATAGACTCAAATGTTGCTTCGTCGCATTATTTACACTGCTTCTCTTCGCTGGCGCCGTCTCGGCCCAGACGGTCGGTTTTGGCTCCACGACGAAGAATGTCACGGCAAAAGGCTATCTATCTGTCGATAAGATCCGGGCAGGTGATAAGTTCCGGTTGGCAATTGAGGCGACCGTCGCCCAAGGAGCGCACGTCGGAGGCAGCGATGAGGACGCGATGTATCCTGCTGCGCTCACTATAAAGGCTCCCAAGGGAATCACCTTCAAAAAACCCATTTACCCCAAATCCGCGCGAAAAAATTTCCCGATTTCCCCCAATGAAAAAGTGCCGGTCTACGAAGGCGTGTTCACTATTGTTGTGGATGGTCGAGCCGATGCGAAGATCAAACCCGGCCCGATAACCATCACCGCCCAGCTTGACACTCAGGCGTGCAAGGGAGAGCAGTGCTTCCCGCCGGAACTAACGAAAGTCGTCGTGAAAGCGGATATCGCGCCAAAAAATTCCAAAGTAAGGCCAATCAACAAAGAAATATTTGGAGCCACATCAGAGGGTGGAGGAGATCTCGGGGACAAGCTGGCCGATACCCCATTGGCTCTGCGGCTGCTGATGCTGTATGGTTTGGGTCTGCTTTTGGCGTTCACCCCGTGCGTGTATCCTATGGTTCCGGTTACTGTTGGCTATTTCAGCGCTCAGGGCGAATCTCGGACCGGCAAGGTCGTGCTTCTTGCAAGCGTATATGTGCTTGGTCTCGCGTTGACCTATTCTATTCTAGGGGCGGTGGCGGCAAGTGCGGGAGGGGTATTTGGCGCTGCTATGCAGACTCCGCCCGTGCTGATTGGAATCTCGCTGATTCTGATCGCGCTTGCTTTGTCGATGTTTGGGCTATATGAGATACAACCCCCGGCGTTTGTCCAAAGCAAGTCAAGCGGCAAAAGCGGTGTGCTTGGCGCTTTGCTTATGGGATTGATATTCGGCATCGTCTGTGCGCCGTGCGTAGGGCCGGTGGTGTTGGGTCTGATGACCTATGTCGCCAGCCTGGGCAGCCCTGTGATGGGTTTCATTATGTTCTTCGCGCTGTCGGTTGGATTAGGGACACCGTTGTTTGCGCTTGCGGCATTTTCCGCCAAGCTGCCTCTGCCGGGCATGTGGATGGTTGCGGTCAAGAAGATCGCCGGTTTTCTGCTCCTTGGCGCTGCGGCCTATTTTGTCGCTCCAATTCTACCGGAGGCTGTCTCGCGATATTTGCTCCCGGCCGTGGTCGCGGCGGGAGGGGTCTATCTGGGGTTTTTTGAGAAATCGATTCGAGCCAGTCGGATAGCAAGCGGCTTGGGGAAAGCAACGGGCGCTGCGGCGGTAATTGTTGCAGTCGCACTTGTATCTCCAAAACCATCGGTGATATCCTCTTTGTCCTGGCAGCCCTACCAACCAGCGGCGCTGGCAGCGGCGGCGGAGGCGGGGGAGCCGGTTATGGTTGATTTCACCGCGAAGTGGTGTGCTGCCTGCAAAGAACTCGAGCGCGGCCCGTTTAGCGATCCAAAAGTAATAGAGGCGTCACAGAAGTTTACCCGTCTTCGCGTGGACGGTACTGATCCGTCTGATCCTATAGTTAAAGCAGCGGTGGAACGGTTTGCTGTAAAAGGATATCCCACCGTCATTTTCATCGACTCCTCCGGCGATGAGATAGCCAATGCCCGCATTGTTGGCTACGTCAATAGCGCCGATGTACTCAAACGCATCGATCAAGTTCGCTGAAACCTCTTCTAAGCAACATGCTGCAATATATGTGTCAGACATGGGCGCAGTTCGCTGTTAGTATGTGAACATATAACTTGAAATGGGTATACTAATTGCGAATTAATGGAAAGATCGTGGGGTTGTGGCCGGTCTTTTCCGCTTGAATTCGATCAGTTAATCCGGCGGCATCCTCACTTTAGAGGTGTATCCGATGTTTATATTAAGGATTCGATCATTCGATTGGTCGAGATTGATGCTGATCGGGACACTCGCGATTATGCTGACTATCGCCCCGTTCGCTGCGTTCGCTCGTGGGGGTGGAGGAACAGGCGGCCGCAGCGGTGGATTTGGCGGCGGTATGAGAGGGCCCAGCGGGGGTAGTTTAGGAGGTCAGCGAAGTCCCGGTAGCTTAGGCCGTGGATATTCCGCCCCGGCTCCATCTACGCCGCGCGGCTTTTCCGCGCCGCGCTATTCCGTTCCGCGAACTCCAACTGCCCCTCGTTCTTCAAGCCCTCGAAGCTACGCAGCCCCAACCATTCCAAGGACAGGCGCTGGACCGGCCACGCCGAGGGTAGGAACCCCTACTCCTCGTGGCCCTTACCCAAGCGTAACACAAGGGCGACCAACCCAGCCGCGTACAGGCTCGCCTTCGACGCTGCCTGGTATTAACAGACGCGGCAGCGGCCCGTCTACGGGGACACCTCCTTCCAGGGTTCCCGGCATCAGGCAGCCTCAAAACCAGCGCTCGCCGGGCGCGATCAACCAAGGACGGCGTCCGACGGGCCCTCAGGGCGCACCAGGTGCAGTCTCACCAAGCACACGAAGACCGGGTGCAGCGAGCGGCGGTCGCACACCCGGTGCCGCAGGTCGAGTGAGTCAGCGCGGCCAGCCGGGACACAGGCCGGACCAAGCCCGTCATCAGTGGCAGCAATCGTGGGATAAGCACCGAAATAATTGGAGCCGTTCCGGCAACTGGAGCCATAATAACCACTGGAACTGGAACAGAAGCAACTATTTTTACGGCACGTTCTTCTATCCGGGATTCTGGTTTGGCTTCAACTATGGCTATTGGAGTTTCAACTTCTGCACCAACTACTGCAGCTATTCGCCGTTTTACTACTACGGATATCCTTATATCTATGCGCCGAGGGTCGTAGTGGTAGACGTGCCGGTTTATACCTATACGCAAGTGCCGGCGTATCAATACGGAGGCGGTTACTATCTGAGCCAGGGGGCATACGGCGGTCTGGATGCGGCGCTTAGCGATGTGCGCAGTGCATGGATTGACGGGCGAGCTGATCTTATCATAAAACACATCAACCCAAACGATCAGATAGCCATATATCTTGATAACGAATATGCTTATTCACTGCCAGGCTCTGACTACATCAAGATGGTGCAGGACGCCATAGGGCATGTTCGCACGATCAGCTTTACATTCAACAATGTGGAGCGAAGAAACGACGGGGCTTATATGGCGACTGGGAAGCACGATTTCTATGATATAGACGGTAACCAGCAGAGCATAGACCTCAGTTTCACTATGGCGCAGCAGCAAGGTGGGTGGATGATCGTTGCGGCCGGTTCCACGACTCAATAAATCATCGCGCCAAGTGCAGCGTGTGGGGTCAGTGACAGACTGTAGAATATCCGATAGCCTGTTGCTGATCTCCACGCGCTGATGCCAAATCGGCGGCTGGAGGGTCTAACGTCATAGGGATTATTACATTAGTCATCGGTCTGAAAACAGTTTTACGGCTGTCGATCACGTGAGCTGCGAGGCCAAAGGCCCCAAGTATTAATGTGAAAAAGACCGCTATCGCCAGGCATTGCTGCATCCATACTGGCAGTGAAATCTCGCAGGACGGATAGCCAATGTCGTATGTGATCTGGACCTCGCATTTGTAAGATCGATTACGAGCGGGCTTGGTCAACATCTGATAAGCTTCTATCAGACTCCGCGTGCGAGCCGCGGCCTCAGGATCTTTAGGATTATGGTCGGGGTGATTTTGCAGGATGCGAGCGCGAAAAGCGTTTCTTACCGTGTCCGGAGAAGCATCTTTACTGACGCCAAGCACGTTGTAGCAATTGCCGATCAACGCATCCACCTCTTCATAATTCCGCCATCACCTGCATTATAACCAATATGCGCCGGAAAGCAAGCCTCACCCAGTCGATAACAATGCTCGCGCGATTAACCAAAGCCACCTCTCTCACCCCTGACCGTTCGGTTTAGCTTGCCTGCCCCCTCACCCCCGAGGGAGAGGGAGTGAATTGTTCCTGCGTCGTAGGGGAGAAGGTTAGTCCCACGTGTCCCTTTTCCTGGGGCGAGGGTTAGAACATGTGTCCCCTCTCCTGGGGGAGAGGGTTAGGGTGAGGGCGAAATCTCTCTTCCCGCATAATCTTTCATATTTCAACACCCGCCCGGTTTGCCAGGCCGACCCCCTTACCCCTGGCTGTTCGGTTTAGCTGGCCTGCCCCCTCACCCCCGAGGCTGTCCCATAAGCATAATCGAGGCGGCTTCTTCATTATGAACGACAAGTGGGGGATGATCGATTCTCGCGATTGTTTCGAAAACTTCTTTCTACGCCGCCATCTTCGCGAGATTGTGCGCAA
>JAAYKG010000104.1 GCA_012522555.1 Armatimonadota bacterium | reverse complement strand
GCTCCCTACGAACATAATTCCTTTGTTCGGGCGCATATCCGGCACAGACCAAAATATGTCCTCCACCGGCACATTGATCACCGCAGTCGGAGAATCTATCCAATTCGCATTAGCATCCAGGCCGTATTTAGCCACTGATGTAACTGCATCGGCCTGCATAATCGACTTTTGTTGCAATTGAGCGTGCAGCAGAGCAGCGATTTTAGATCTGCCTCGCAGAAACTTCACCTCTTCGCGAGTAATCCCGTGAACCGTATGCACCACTTTGCATTCTGCCAGATATGCCGCCGCAGTAGTAATATCATGATGGCTGTTTATAATGTCGGGCTTGATATCTCGCATCACAGGAGATATTTTTGCCGGCTGGGTCAGCAAGCTCGGAACTATAGAACTATTTCGCTCTTCTATATAATGCACAGTTGCTCCCGGCCTCTCAACAACCCGAACCCCGCGAACACCTTTTGATGAGGCTATTATGTGAAAATCAATATCATTTCGTTTAGCGAACGCCTCACCCAGCAAATACATGACATGCAGCACTCCTCCGCCTATTTTCGTCGTCTCAGCAGGATACTCCCCTGCCAGACAAAACTTGAGTTTGCTCATAAATTTCCCAATCACAGCCTTTGACGGATATTATGCGCCGAATGCCCCATCATCTGCTCAAAGCACATCAGATGAACATTTTGATATAAAGAACCTTCTTTTGCCGCTGGGCGTCAGCGGGATTTCCTCGACAAGCTCTATCTCCGCAGTGACATCAGAACCAACGTAATCCTCGATTGCTTTTTGGATCGATTTACGAATCTCATCGTTGAACGCTGGGGTTGGTTTTATTTTGACCGATAGCTCGCCGGTCGACTCCTGAATCACTTGCCAGGCGTCGATTCCGTCTACTTTTGCGAACAGTGGTGTAAACGCGTAGACAGACAGAAGCTTTCCGGAAGGAGAAAGTCCCATATCGACAATACGCCCCTTCACGCCGGAAAGCAAGGGCAATCCGCGCCCGCATGAACATTGCTCAGCAGTCATAGTCGCCGCGTCCTGCGTATCGTAGCGAATAAACGGCATCGCCCATTTATCCAGTGCGGTGACGATCAACCTGCCTTCGGTGTCCATCGGGGCAGGGTTGCCATCTTTGTCCACAACCTCCGTAATTACCGCTTCTGCCGCAATATGGTGCCCGCTGCGCGGGTGACACTGCGCGGCGGTTTCGATGCCTTCAGATCCGTAAGTATCATATATACCACACCCAAAACGCTCTTCTACGTAATCTCTGACGAATGGGTCGAGAGTCTCGGCATTACAAATGCAACTATTCAACTCGAACTTAATATCGTGTTCGTTCATATAGCGAGCCATATAAAAACACGTCGAGGGGTTCGCTTTCAGCATGACGGGTTTATAGTTTCTTATTTTGCGTATAAAATCGGCGACAGTGTCAGCATCGAGATCACGCGTTTGAAGAGTCAAAACGCGAGACAGTTTGTGCTCCAGCCATTGTAGTACAGAGTTTCCGCGAAACGCCGTGGGAGTCAACACCGTTATAAATGCATATTTCTTGCCGAAATCGTAGCCAGCCCAACGCCAGTATCTGTAGAGGCACGCCCATTTGAAGCCTTTTTCTTCCTTAGACAAATAGTATTTCAAAGGCTCGCCTGTTGACCCGCTGCTCTTACCGACTATAAGATCCCTTCGATCAAAAACTTTCGAGGCTATTTTGTCCGGAAAGTTTGCCCTGACAGTGTCTTTTGTGAGAATAGGGAGTTTCGGCAGGTCCGCCATAGTTTTGATATCATTGGGGTGCAGATTGTTGTCGGCAAACAGCTCTCGATAATATGGGACGGTATCGTAGGCGTGTTTAATCATTTTTCTCAGCTTCTCATTTTGCAACTCTTGAAGCTGCTGCAATGACCACCACTGCGACTCTTCCAGTTCGCGCAGATATTTACTGACCGGCCATCCAGTCGCCCGCTCCGCTATCGGCACACCTATTTTCTGAACAAGATATTCGTAGCAGTTCATTTCACAACCCCATACTCATCCACTGAAAGCGCAGACCCCGCCGAATACTTCAACGCCCGAAAGCCTGCAAGCCATAGTGAACAATCAAATCCTGCGCACATCGTCGCCAGCTATACTTTTCGGCGTTGCGCCGCCCCCACACACTCAAGTTATGTGTTTTTTCGGGGTTTCTGACCAGTTCAATCACCGCATTTGCCAGGGCATCCGCATCGCCAATCCCCAAAACAACCCCTGCTTTCCCACCATCCATCATATCTGGTATGCTTCCCGCATCTGTCGTCACTATCGGCAAACCGGAAGCGTTGGCCTCCAAAAGCGCGGTAGGCAGTCCATCGCGTTTCGATGTGTTAAGGAAAATATCGACTTCCTCATATATTTTTGGAACGGCATCGTTAGCCAATCGACCAGTGAACCGCACATCGGATAATCGGTTACTGCTTATAAACTTGTCCATCTCCGACTTCAGACTGCCGTCCCCTATAAACGTTATACTTGCCTCCGGAATCACTCGCTTCACCTTCGCGAATACCTCCAGAGCGGTCAGTGGGTCATAAACATCTTCAAAGTGTCGTATCCAGACAAGGTTCGGCTTGGCCGCTTTTCTCTCTCGAAAAGCAAATCTATCTATATCTACAAGATTCCACAATATTTTGGCATCGATTCCGTGTTTGACAAAGGCCTCCTGTATTTTGGTTGAAACTACTACCACAGAATCAGCCATGCGCAAATACGGCAGCACAAGCCTCTTATATTTTGCAATCCATATAGGCCCGCCTCCGCCGTGGAAACTGATCACAAACCGTTTTTTTGTCAACCATTTATTCAGCGGTCCAACCACAAAAACCGGCAGAAACCCCCACCACGAGCACGCTTGTATATGTACGATGTCGCACCGGCGGCCGTGTTTTAGAAACCTTGCCGCTGTCACAAGAGCCTGCAATGGTATTCGCAACGGAAGCAGCAAACGATGATTGAGCGAATGAAGTATCGTATCGATCCGCACCACTTCAGCGCCTTCTCGCTCCAAGCCGTCTACCATTAGATGTGTCTGAACGGTAACCCCTCCCTTTTTGGGCAGATAAGGCGCAACCATGCAAACCCGTAAACCCTTGAATGGAGACTGACGCCCTTCTGTTTTTTCAGCCCTTTGACTCATCGGCTCCTATCTCGAATATTCTTTTATCGCATCGGCGATTTCTTTTATTTGTTCGGCGGTCATCTCCGGGAACATCGGCAGCGACAAAATCTCATTGGCAGCCTTCTCAGTTTCCGGAAAATCGCCGACTTTGTAGCCGAGGTCCTGATATGCCGGCTGCATATGCAAAGGCAGCGGATAATGGACGCCGGTGGCTATACCTTTTTCCTTGAGAAACTTCTGCAAACCGTCACGGTTTGGATGACGAATCACGAACAGGTGGTAGACGTGCGTGCAGCCCGAGGCAACAGTGGGCAGTTCGATGTCAGCATCTGCCAGCGCCTCACGATATTCGTCGGCGTGTTTACGGCGAAGCGTATTCCAATCGTTTAGATGAGGCAGTTTCACATTCAAAATGGCGGCCTGCAACGTATCCAATCGCTCGTTGTAGCCAACCATTTCGTGCTCATATTTGCCCAATCGACCGTGATTGCGCAGCTTGTTGACCAGAGTAGCAAGATCGTCGTCGTTGGTCGTAATCGCACCTGCGTCTCCCATCGCGCCCATGTTCTTGCCAGGGAAGAAGCTGAAGCACCCGATATTGCCGAGCGAACCGACACGCCTGCCTTTATACTCCGCGCCGTGAGCTTGTGCGCAATCCTCCACCACTTTGAGGTTGTGCTTGCGCGCGATTTCGAGCAGGGGATCCATATCCGTCGGATGGCCGTAGAGATGCACCGCGATGATCGCCTTGGTGGCCGGGGTGATCGCGGCCTCCAGCTTGGATGTATCCATTGTATATGTGGCCGGGTCGATGTCGACAAAAACCGGCTTTGCCCCGCGCACCGAGATCGCCTCCGTGGTGGCTATAAATGTGTGAGGAATAGTGATCACTTCATCTC
>JAAYKG010000103.1 GCA_012522555.1 Armatimonadota bacterium | reverse complement strand
CGCATGCATCTGTCAGCAAACAAATACTCGTGCGTAGGCCCTGAGACCTTAGGTCATCGAATATAAAGCATAGGCCCCACCCTAACCCTCTACCCCAGGAGACGGAATGCGTATGCTTAGCCATTAAACAGCACGCTTTCTCCGGGGGCAATCGCTTTATTAAAGCGGATTTTATGTGTCGGCCCATCACCGGTTATGCTCACAGAGTTCGGCGTCACCTTGATGTTTAACATCATTCCCTTGTATTTGAGGTTTTTGATCCCAGCGTGTTTGAGCGACGCGGGCAAATTTGGAGTGATTAAAAGCCCGTCACTGGTCGCTGCAATCCCCAAAAACGCATGCAAAAAGGCGGCAGGAACCAAACCGCTTTCCGGGAACGGGTAATCCGTCCCAACCTGCCATCCGTTGTTTTCGCCGTGGAACAGTGGGGCGCCGCCCGCAAGCCTGTCCGGCTCCTCGTATCGTTCGAGAATCTCCTTGAGTCTCTTGAAAGCGTTGTCCGCGCCCAAATACTTCGCCCGCGCCATTAAATCATAGCCCGAGGTATACAGAATCGCGCCGCCGTTTTCAAGGTGCACGTCAAACTCCTGAGCGGGAATTTCTCCCTTGCCGTCGTGATACCACCAGCCTTTGCAATCTATCGTGTTGCATCGCGGAGCAAACTTGAAACGCGAATAGGTGTCGACTTTGCCGCTTGAGGTCGGCTCACCCTCCATCCATTTGTAGATTCGCTCGACCTGAGACTTATCCGCCAAGCCGTAGGTCGCCGCCTCCATATTCACATAAGTGAAGCCATAATCATGAACCGCGCCGGTCTTGTCGATGCAGCCAATATACCGCCCAGCCTTATCGTTCCAAAACATTTCGTTATACTGCTTGCGGCAGGCAACTCGCAGGCTGTTATAGTATTTGGCCTTGCCGATCTCGCCCAAAGCGGCTTCTATCGAGGCCATAGCTCCGAGTGATGCGTAGAAATAGGCGTTTTCATATGCGGACTTCCCGCCGAACGGGATATCGTCCCAATAGTTGGACGGAAGATCATACTTTGTGCCTCCGTGATCTTTATCGGGAAGCGTAATAATGCCGCTATCACCGCCGAGTTCATTTAACATAAAGCTCATCGCCTTGCGCACCCTGGCGGCGTTTGACTTCAAAAAGCTCAAATCCTTAGTCCACGCGTAATAGCGATATACACCCAATACGAAATTCGGGTTCGTGGTGAAGTGCCGTGCATCGTAGATATCGTTGTCCGGGAACGGCCACCCTCTCCGATCGCCCCAGGCATACACATAGCCCTCGTCGTCCATTTTATAATTGAGCAGATGAGTGCGCCACCACTCCGAAACCCCAGGTCTGTGGTTCCAGAAGAATATCAAAGCGAACCACTCGAACCAATCGGCAGCCACCACGCCGCCCATCGGCCAAGAAAATGCCCTGTCATAGAAAAATGAATTCAGCGATTCGTCGAACGCCACATCCGATGTATAAAACACAGGGAAGAAATCCGGAACTGCGTCGGTGTGAGACTTGACTGCAATCTGCATCACTTGACCCAATTCGATCGTCATAGAATCCGGCTCAACCACAAAGTTCACGGGGCAGCCGTCCATCGTGAATGCCAAATCGGACATGCCGTTGCCCGTCGCATAGAATAACTTATCCGCAGTCAGCGGGAACTCCAGATGTGGTTTTCGCTTGAGCTGTGCGATCGGCAGATACTGACCTGCGTCCGAGTAGAACCTTGAAAACGGAATGGTTGCGGCGTCGGTAGTCTCGTAGCCATCCCGCACGAAAGGCGTGATAACGCTCCATCTATATTTTCGAGATTTCTTATCCGGCACAACCCTCGCAAAGAGCTTCGGCCCCACCAAAGATAGCTTGACATCCGCCGAAAACACATCATATATTTTCGCTCTAAAGCATCGTGCCATGCCGTCTACGGGCTTTCCATTCTCCCAAGCCCCGACGCAAGTTTCGCCCTCAATTGTGCTCCACCACCCCACCGGCCCAGTCGGGTCGGACATTTCCAGATAATAGATCCCTTTGGCCTGTGCTGGAAACTTCAAAACGGGCCACGAGTTGTCATCTATATCCTCAAAACGTTTGCTGGCGATCAAGCGCCCGCCAGGCCCTCCAGCATACAAAGACAAAGTCATCGCGGAATTGGAGTTAGTGTATGTGGGCACTCGAACCGAGATTGACGAAAGACCGTCGGCATCTGCAATAATGGATTGCCCGAGTGTATTGCCTACGTCGAGTTGCACATGTGTATCGAATCTATCGAGTTCGACAAGCCGGGGGGATGAATATATTCGCATAGCGTCAATTGTTACAGAGTTGCCATCCACACGAAAAGACGAATCGGCTGCGTTCTCGATCGCATCTCCGGCTTGCATCTGCTTGATGACTACCGGGCCATACCCCCCTTTTCCGGCGGGATCAACTCTGAGATCGCAGAGCATCCCACCGGAACCCTTCAGAGAAATATAACCATTGCTCAAGTGAAAATCGTTTGCGAAAGCCGACACGCTCAGACAAACAAAAGCCGCAATAATTAATGCCCTCAAAAAATCCACCTCACACTAGCGCAGTTTCAAGATCAGGTTTGCGATCGCGCGTCGAGATTCCTCGATTTTGGCCGGATCGAAAGCGACATCCGCCAATATATTGGCCCAGGGAATCTCTTCGATTATTCGAGTCAGTCTGTCTTGCGCATCGTTCGCTTCCACTTTGACTGATGACGTTCCTTTGCGCTGGCGTTCCTGTATCAGGGTGGTCAAAGTATAAAGATAGAGATAATCGTTGTAGCCCTCTCTGTGCGCCTCCCAGGCTATGGTTGGGATAGCGCCTTGATATGTGCTCCAATCGCTCTCCTTTAGCAAGTGCGGATAGGCGAATGCCTGCTCTTTAGGCTCAAATGAGTTTTGCGCGGACCCATCAAAGTCGTTGAATACATCTTCGTGTGGCCTGCAAAAAGTCCAGGCAACCGCGCCAACCGCCCGGGTTTTCCAAAAATAGAACCCCGCGCCGTAACGATTGTGATACATATATCGCACTTGCGGGAACGGGTTTACATAGCATCCGGTCCCATACCAGGTGAATTCAGCGTTGGCTTTTTCGCACAGTGTGCGCAGGCGGGTGGATTCCGCTTGAGATGCAACCATAGGGGCCACAAAACACGGCGCAGTGACGTAATCGGTGGATTTGCTCAGGAATTCGCTCGAAAGAACCGTCGCATAGGTTTTGGCTCCTGCTTTACGCCAGCATTCATAGTCCTGCACAGCATAGGTGTTGTCTCCTGAAGGTTCGTCCACCCCATAATATTGCCATTCAGCTTCGTTCTCCGTGGCCTGCATCGCAGCTCGAGCGACTGCCTCCACGCCTTTCTTCACTTCCGCCGGCCAATCTCCGCTATGCAAATCGACTTCGATGCCGAGCGCTTCGGCGACTCGTTCCGGTATTTTGCCAATACTTATCACGTGAGGTCCGTTAACCCCTGCTTTACGAGACAGCCTGGTGATTTTCTTGTATGACGATGCGTCAAAGACCGGTTTTCCGCCGGTTTTGAGCGGAGCCAGGTCTACTGTTCCGGGGGAGATTTCTATAAGACTCGTGAAGCCGTGGCGTCTGAAGTCGCGAAGTTCTCTCAGAATCTGCGCATCGCTCATTGTCTTCCATCTGACGGAATCTGCATACAGCATCCATCTGTTGTCTTTTGGTTCTTTGAGTTTGAATGGAAGGATCTCGACCTGCAAAGGCAGTTTAAGGGCGGATTTCCCTTTAGCCTTGATGGTGATTACTGTCGTATACCTGCCGGATTTGGCATCCGCAGGTGCGCTAAGCGTCAACCAGAACCCCGCAGTTTGGCCGGCCTTGATATCGAAAGGCTCTTCCTGCAGAATGCCTCGCTTCGCAGGCACCCATCGCGTGCCTTTGCCGCACGGCAAAAGCAGTTCGGGGGTAATATACCACTCCCGCGATTTCCATTGTGTTCGTTGTGGCCAGAAGTGAATGTGTCTGATATCTACCGCGGCAGGCAGGTCGGATTTATCGACGCTTACCGCCAAGCTGCTCGTGTCCGACAGCGTGTATACCGCAAACCATACGGCGCGATCTTCTCCGGGAGTCAGAAACGTCGAGAGACTCTGAACGTGCTCGTGGGCTTTGGGATACCTCTCCGGGCTGTAATAACCAGGATCGGACGTGACATACGACATAAGCCCAGCTTTGGCCTCATCTGCGGTAGGCTCAGGCTTTGGCCAGGTCATAGGCGCTTCCGGTTTATGCGCAAAAGCAGGGCCCGGGTCGACGCTGTCATACACTATTCCGCCGATAGTGACGGGGCCGTCCTGCTGGGCTGATGCGGCCATCGATAGTAATCCAATCAGACAGATTTGCAGAGCTAAAACGATTGAAAAGCTGTTCATTGCGCTACTCCTTTTATAATCCTCACCCTAACCCCCGCAGTGCGGGAACCGGTTACTCGGCCGGGGTGAGGGGGCCAGCCTGATAAACCGGGCGGACCGTTGAAAAATCAAAGATTGTGCGAGAAAGGGAGTTTCGCCCTCACCCTAACCCTCTCCCCCAGGAGAGGGGATTACTACTCGTCCTCACCCTAACCCCCGCCGCGCGGGATCCAGTTACTCCCTACCACCCACAGCGCGGGATCCAGTTACTCCCTACCACCCGCAGCGCGGGAACCGGTTACTCCCTCTCCCTTGAGGGAGAGGGCCGGGGTGAGGGGGCCAGCCTGATAAACCGGGCGGGCCGTTGAAAAATCAAAGATTGTGCGAGAAAGGGCGTTTCGCCCTCACCCTAACCCTCTCCCCCAGGAGAGGGGATTACTACTCGCCCTCACCCTAACCCTCTCCCCCAGGAGAGGGGATTACTACTCGCTCAAGGTTCACTTTCAACTAAACAGATGATGCGCTGGTAAACATAGACAGCGCGATTGGTTCTAGGACAGAGAAATCTGATTCATCATCAGCATCTACAATCATTCGCCAAACCCCCGCTTCTGTGCGGGAGCCTCTTACAAAAACGAATGCTCGCCTGCCATCAGCCGATAAATGGACCCGCCACGCCCCACTCTCATCCCCTGTGCGCTCATTCACTTGCTCGGTGCCTTCGAAATTCTGGAACTCATAAGAATCAAAGCGTGAACCCAAAGCAGGCCACGCGATTTCAGCAAAGTAACTCTCCATACGCCTCTTTAGCTCTCCGTGAGAGAGAGGCGGAGAAGACAATCTAAGAAACACATTCGGGTTCACCGGCACTGATGATACAAGTTCCGATAGAGATAACGTCTTTGACGGATCGACGCAGTTGCCACGCATCTGCGAACGCACCTTAACCCACTCCCCGACCACCTGGGGCTGGGCTTCGGCGAGAGCCGCGGACAGCGCAGCCTGAAGCCCGTCTCGACAAGTGCTTGTCTCAAAGATCGTGCCGCCATTCGCGCCTTCGACACCAACGGGCACATCATACCCTTCACGCCTCAGCGCATGCATTTTTGTAACCACATTTATCTCGCCTGTTTCAACGTGAAACACCTTTGCTCCGAATGCCGCAGCGACGCGCTCGCTCGCCAGTGAGGTAGCGTCCGATATCACGACGGCCAGATTGCCGTTGCGCACGCCCTGCAGTCGGCGGCGAGCCAGAGCAAGGGCTATATTGAATGTAGCAACTTGCTGGGGAGGGATGATGGTTGTTTCATCGTGGCCCGGCAGAACGAGATTGCCGCGGTCCGCATCATAATCAAAGGCAACCCCGAAATGAGCGCGCTCACGGGCTGCGGCTCTTGCGACCCGCAACAGCATATGCCGTCCACTCGCAGGATCGATGCCGTCGGTGTCGATGCCGTGCTCCGGATAGCCCACCTCGGCGTTGATCTCGATAACCCTGACGCCAAAATGCTCGAGCACCCTGGCGTCAATTCCGCACCCCGCCCCTCCGTTTGGATCAAGCAGCGCGGGGCCGAGCGTGAGCGGCTTCAGGCAATGCGGGGCAATACCCCAATCACGCCCAATCACATCCAGATATGCGCGTTCGGCTTTTATTCGAGGGGACTCGTTGTCGTGCCCGGTAAGCGCCTTTACAACCATCTCCTCGGATACTTCGGATATGGCGTCAAGGCAATCTCCAGCGCCATTCGACAGCGCGGCGACACGGTTTATAACCTGTTCCATTACCGGCGCAGAGAGCAATGCGCCGGGGGGAGCGGAGGCGGGATCCGTCCGGCGGCATCCTGTCAAGAACTTGAATCCGTTAAATTCTATGGGATTGTGGCTGGCGGTGATTATCACGCCGCCGTCCGATTCCAGTGACCTAACCGCGGTTTCTGCGAGGGGTGTCGTTATGATTCCCAGATCGATGATTCTCAATCTTGCACCAGATAACGACGCGCCTGCAAGAAACCCGCGCACAAGCGCCCTGGTTAGCGCCAAACCCGTTGGCCGAGGGTCTCTGCCGAGGATCAGTGTCGACTTGCCGTCGGGCAGCAAATCTGCGTATACGCAGCCATAGGCGCAAGCGAGTGCGGCATGTTCCTGCGATATGCCTGGGCCGTGCCCGAACCCCGTTCGCACACCAGAAAATGACTGCACGAGCTTAGGGTCGTTTAACGCTTTTCTCAACTGTTCAATCATGCGCAATCCTCGCGATCAAGCTCCCATTCGCGATATGGAAGAGGAGGTCGGAGACACAAACGCCCTTACGGTCGGGGTTTCCACTGATAAGGATATGTCAATCAAGCAGCAACGTCAAGGGAGTTGCGAGACCTCGGGCGCCAAAATGAAGTTCTGCTTCGGGATATCAGTAACGAATGCCAGAAGAGTCGCGGTCCAGCAGAGTGTCCTTGCTATGCCGTGCGGAAGCCGTTTGAGGAACACGGAGAGCCACAGCGCGTCACAGTTAGCGGCGAAGTCTACTGTTAAAACGCTATCAAGCCGACATTGCTACCTTCGGCAGCAAGGCCGGATTGAGGGCACACCAAACCGATGTTGCCCTCTCCTTCCGGTGTTCACCCTCAAATTATTGGTTGCGTTTCTTGACTGTCTCGAAGCAGTCCTCGCGCAGGCAGGTTGACCTCAGCAGGTCTGCCACCTGCTCGGCGTCGACATTGTAGCCCGTCACGCGGCGCAACTCCTTGCGAATCGACGCGATCACTGGGTCCGATAACATCGCACCAGCTAGCGACTTTGGCGATGTTGCATGCTTGGCCTGCCACAAGTCGGAAAGACGACCACGTTTCAGCGCCTCCCGACTAATGTGGAACAGACCATTGATGTTCTCACTCGCGCTGTTGTCGGCCAAGAGGTCTATTTCCAGCGCCTTTTCGGTCAACAGCGGCAAGCCGCCAGTTAGATGATAAACCTGCCACTGAGCGCCATTGGTCAGAATGATCCACTCAACGCCTTCGTTGACAGCGTAGGACTGGACCTGGCGAAGGTGCTTTATGCCGAGCTTTGTATTGACCCTTTTAACCTCGACGAATGCGAGCACGTCATTATCGATTCGGATGGCGTAATCCGCATAGTCGCCCCTTACACGGTATTCTGTGCTCAGGTCGGCATACTTACCGAATCCGAGTCCCTCGCAAAGGAAATCGGTTACGAGCAATCGTGTGTCGGCCTCGTTAGCGTCCCGCTCAACGAGATCGCACAAAGGCTTGTGAAAAAACTTGATGGCATGTTTCACGCGCTCGCGCGCCAATGTCTCCCACCGCGGGATGCCGCGGCTTTTCGGCGCCGTCTTGGGTTCGGGAGTTTGTTCTACCACTGTTTCATCTATGGCCATTATTTTCCTTTCTAGTAGCTCATTTGATAAATTATGCCATAAATAGCAAGAGAAATTACAATTACACCAAACACTATCCAAAACACCTTCTCAAAACGAGAGCGGCCTTTGTTTTGGCTCATAACGATAGATGAACGACAGTCACATTATAGCTCAACAAAACAATAGTGCAATACACCAACGAAGACTATTGATAACCTGAATTGGGGTCATATTCTGTGGCGCTGGGACAAAAACAGGCTATATTGAACTTGGTGGGCAAGGAGGGAGTCGAACCCTCATGGGTTTCCCCGGCGGATTTTAAGTCCGCTGCGTCTGCCTTTCCGCCACTCGCCCACGTTGTCCAGCAAGGTTAAGTGTACCAAAATCAGCGCCCGTGCGTCAATTGTTCGAGGCGTGTTGTTTACTTAATATATCTTGTAACAGGAATATCGCTCCGGCTTTATCGAGCGGTTCGTTGTTATTTCCGCATTTGGGCGATTGAATGCAGCCGGGACAGCCATCGTCACAAGCGCAGTCATCGATCGCCCGCAGCGCAGCCTCCAGCAACTCCTCGATGTGATCGTATGCGGCACGAGATATCCCCACCCCACCTGCATGACCGTCGTATATATAGATCACAGGCAAGCCATCAGTGTCCGGATGGGAAGAATGAGAAACACCGCCGATATCGCTGCGATCACACAGCGCGATTAAAGGCAAAATCCCAATGGCCGCGTGTTCTATCGCGTGAATTGTCCCGAGCAGATCAAAGCCCCTACCGATCAATTTGTCGGCCAGCGCCCTCGGCAAGACGATCCAGACAGCCTCAGTCGCCAGGCTGACCTCAGGCAAATCAAGCTCGGTTTTGTCGGTGGTCTCCTCGCTGAAGAGCTTCTTTTTCCAAAAGTGGGTCACTTGATGGCTCACGCTCACATCACCAAAACAAACCTCAGTCGAGCCAATCGCTCGGTTGTCGAGCTGCGATTCCACCGTGGCGTAGGTCCGGCTCCCGGGAGTCGTATAATAGTTGACCTCGCTGTGCTCAACGTAGGCGGTCTTGCCGGACAAGTCGAGGTAGGTCACCACGTAGGATTCACCCGCGTGCAGATAGACCGCGCCAGGATGAACCACCTCAAAAGCAGTAGCTCCATCAACAGTTCCAAGCACCCTCCCGCCTTTTTCGACCGAGACAATGCTGTAGGTCTCAGCCGACGAAGAACGTATGTTGACATCCCCAGCAGGGTTGTGGCTACCAGGCCAATACCATTTGCCGTTGTAACCCAGACGCCCCAACTCTTCAAGCGTTCCCAGCACATCCCACGCCCTCTCGCCGAATAGAGACTCAACTTCGCCATTGCTGAGCGGCAGTTCATACACCGCGCATTGGAGATGATCCGCAAGCACATATGGGTTTTGGTAGTCCACTATTGCGCGCTCATGAGCAGCGTCGAAAAAATAGTCCGGATTTCTCATCAGATACTGATCGATAGGGTCGTTGCGAGCAACTAAAGCAGCCATTGACTGCCGCATTCCCCTACCCGCTCGACCAGCCTGCTGCCACGCGCTGGCTATGCTGCCGGGATACCCGGTCATCACAACCGCATCTAAACCGCCGATATCGACCCCGACCTCGAGAGCCGACGTGGAGGTGACGGCTATAAGCTCTCCACTGAACAGCCGCCGTTCGATTTCGCGACGCTCGGCCGGTGTATAGCCGGCGCGATAGGCCATTATCCTTTCGGCATAGACCGATTTTCTATCGCGCAGAGCAGTGCGCGCATAACGCAAAATCAATTCCGCGGTTTTGCGAGCTTTCGTAAAGACAATGCTCCGTATCCCCGATTCCACCAAACGCGTCAGAAGCGAGACCGCCTCAGAATTGGCGCTTCTTCTTTCGTTTTTATCGGCAATGAGCGGCGGGTTCCAGAAAACGAACAGCTTCTCCCCAACAGGGGAGCCATCGTGGTCGATCACCCTGGCCTCACAACCGGTTAGATCTTCAATCAGCTTGCCGGGTTCGCTGACAGTGGCCGAAGCGCATACAAACTGTGGAGACGAGCCGTATTGCTGCGCGATTCTCCGCAGGCGTCGGATTACATTCGCCACATGCGCCCCAAAAACACCTCGGTAGGTGTGAACCTCGTCTATCACGATATATTTGAGGTTGCGAAACAGATCGGCCCAAGTGGTATGGTAGGGCAGGATTCCCAAGTGGAGCATGTCGGGGTTGGTGAGCACAATATTGCACATCGCCTTGATAAACGGCCTCTCTTTGCGAGGGGTATCGCCGTCATATGTAGCCGCCCGAATGTTGGGCAAACCGTACAAGTTGATTTTACCGAGCTGATCTTGCGCGAGGGCCTTCGTCGGAAAAATATATAGCGCTCTGGCTTTGGAGTCAAGCTCAAGAGCCTCAATAACGGGGATGTTGTAGCACAGCGTCTTACCACTCGCCGTGCCCGTCACTACGACGATATTTTCTCCATCGCGAACCGATTGGATAGCTCTTGCTTGATGGGAATACAGGCGGTTGATGCCTAGCCCTTGAAGCGCATCGCCGGTTTGACCTGTAACGGGGGGTATGAGTTCTCCGTAAGTTGCGGACCTGGCCGGTATGCGCCTCACACAGGCAATCTGATGACGATACTCAGATGAGGCCTCGGTCGATTCCAGGAATGCTGAGGCGTCCATTTGCTGCCTAGTCCGACTTGGGTTTTTTCTCTGTGAACCTGACGAGATATATGCTCAGGACATATAGAATCATCAGAGGCACAGTCAGCGCAACCATTGAGAAAACGTCATTGCCCGGTGTCAGGCTGGCCGCTGCAATAGCAATAATTACCATAGCATAACGCCAGTTGGTTTTTAGCATTTGTGCATTGACCACACCAACTTGCGCTAACAGCATCAGTATTATCGGCAGCTCAAACGCACACCCGAACGCCAACACCATCAGCAGTTCAAATCGAATCAAGTTCGGCAAGGTGACCATGTATTGCGCATCGGCCGTCTTAAATGATGCAAACCACGTAAACGCCGCAGGCAAGACCCAATATCCGAGCGCTGCGCCGCAAGCGAACAAAAACACCGCCAAAGGGACCGTCCAGCGCAGCGGGCGTTTCTCACGAGGAGTGAGTCCGGGGGCGACGAATCCCCATATCTCAAACATCAGCATAGGCAGCGCCACCAGTAACCCGCCGGCAAGCGACACCTGCAGTCTGAGCATAAACGGCTCAGCCATCGTGGTAAAAACAAGTTGTCCGCCTTTGAGCGTGCTGCCCAACTGTCGCGTCAACAGTGCGTAGATAGGGGCATAAGCGAACCACGCGACGACCATCCCAGCCGCAACATACAGTGCACATCGGATGAGTCGTGTTCTTAGCTCGGCGAGGTGATCGAAAAGTTCCGCTCTCTTTTCAGGGTTTGCAGCCAAGTTTTGCTACTTCTCCAGTCTAACCGTAATGGCGAGTTCGACCTTCCCCTTTTTGACTGCCGCATCCGGACTTTGTGCGGCAGCAGGTGTGGAAGCTCTGCGCCGCGACCCCGGTCCCGACGAATAATCCGGAGACTCATCTTCATAGTCGTAAGGCGACATCTCCGGCGGTGAATACATTTGGTCCGGTTGCTGGCTTTCAACTCCTGCCGTGTCCCTGGAGTCCGGTTTGACAGTGGCATCGAATGTGAGCCTAATATCACGCCGCATCATTATGCCCGATTTATAGGCAAAATAAGTCGTCACCTCGGCGTTTATGCTGCCCGTGCTTTCGATCTTGCCATTTGCCAGCTTTATAGGGGTCTCACTTCGCAACAAAGACGTGATCTTGGCGCACTCGCGGCCCTGCTCCCACTCGAAGGAATCGAGCATTGCGCTGCCTTTGAATGTAATAAACGGGGTCAATCCATCGATTCTGAGCGTTACAGTGTCCGTCCACGAATCCCCTTCTTTTTTGAGGCCGGGGGACAGCACCGGCAGAATATCCATTATTCGATATTTCGCCTGTTTGGCGAACATATTCGCTTTTATGACTTCCCCATATTTGTTAGTCAATCTGTAGAGTTGAGGCTTGAGTTCGTGGCCCGCATACAGATAATTTTTCACTCCATACGAGGACACATAGGCCTTATCATCTGTTTTGAGCCTGATCAGAAACTCTCCGTTCGGGCGCGCGTCCTCAACGCTTTGAGTGATAAGTAGATCACCCGACAGCGCCATCCCACCCATAATCGGCAGCCCCATTTGATTGATGATCTCGAAAACCGAAGTGTCGCAATGGACTCGATATTGATGATTTTGGCCAAATTCCAGCTTGTTCACCAGCGCAATTCCGGGCGCGGGGCTGGGTCTGTCGACTCGATTTTTGAGCACCACCGTCAGTTTAGCGCTGTCAACAGCTTTACCCTGCGAGTCGTGCGCCTGCACCGTCAGCGCATAGCGCCCGTCTTTGAAATACTGCGGTTTCATAGGCTGGGCGCTGTCAAAATACGGCGCCTTGGTGTTCCAAAAGAAAGTGAGAACGTTGTTTTCCGATATAGCCGCATCCCGGGATATAGCCACCACAAACTGCTCAGCATCCGCCTCCCCGACCAACAGCGATAT